>NYVQ01000013.1 GCA_002684695.1 SAR116 cluster bacterium
AGCCTAAAGGTCATGATTTTATTATAGATAGAAATTCTGGTAACAAGTCAGTGGCGAGACATATGAACGTGACAGGTGGTTAGCTATTTCTCTCTTTGATGTTTTTCTAACCAATTTAAAAAATTTGAAGTAACTTTTTTAACCTCTATATCCGTTTTATCAAATCTTTCAATAAGTTGGGTTCCTAAATCAGTCAAAGAGGTTCCACTTGAAGCCCCTCCCCCTCTATGAGTTATGAATAATGGCTCTTTGAAACATCTTTGCAAAGTATCTAGTAGAAACCATGCCCGTTTATAGTCTAATCCCATGCTTTTTGCAGCTGATGAAATTGAACCTTTTTCTCCTACAATCTTCAGTAGTTCTAATTTGCCTCCTCCAACCATATCCTCTCGTACATAAACCTTTAATCTGATTCCAGGTTTCTTAGTTTTGTTATTATTAGTTTTCATTTAAACTGAATTTTAAAATATTTAATCAAGAAGTTTAAAGTATATATGTTTACTTGACTATAAAAAATATTCAATTTTAAAATAACAATATTTTGAATAATTTGTCATATTTTAGTATGATAAACATAAAACTATAATATTAGTAGGTGGATAAATATTTTCTAATAATTAATTTATTACAAATAGGTATGTAATCGAGAACAGTAAATTTGTATTAGCAAGAATGCCTAATAAAAAAATTCAAAGCTCTTATTCGATTGTTAATGAGCACGTTTCATTTATTGGTTTTTATCATTAAAAGAGAAAATAACTGTATAAAAAGTAATTAAGAAAAATCTTTTTAAAAAAAATTAATTTATTTGATAAAATGATTAATAGTTTTGTTTAGGAGTTTAGATGAAATAGCAAAATTGACACCTACGTTAGTATCACTTTCTTTAGTAAAAATTCCACTCATAATTCCTAATAATTCTCCATTTTTATTTACCACAGCTCCACCTGAAGAACCAGGATTGGCTGCTGCATCTATTTGAATAAAGTCTTCAATAGAATTAAATCCAATACCTGACTTTTTATTAGAAGAAACAACTCCACAAGTTATATTTAAATCAAGCCCAAAGGAATTACTTATAAGGCATACACTACTACCTACTTTTGGTTTATTATAATTAATAATTATATTTTTATTAATAATATCAGTTTTTAGTAAAGCTAAATCAGTAGCTGGGCTATTAAAAATTATTTCTGCATTATGCAAATGACCATTAATATCTCTCACAATAACCTCTGTTGCTCTACTGACAACATGAGAAGCTGTTATTATTATTCCATTTTTTGAAATTATTACTCCAGAGCCTTCTGGTGCAGTTCCATCAGGAGCACCAAAACCAGGTTTCTGATAACCTGGCCATGTGGGTAAAACAGAAACAACAGATGTGGACGCGTTTTCCCAAGTTTTGCTAAAATCTGCATAAACTGTATAAGATGAAAGTATAAATAGAAATATTATGGTTATAATTTTATTAAAAAATCTAAAAATGATATTCTTCATATACATTCCTTAAGGATAAATAAATGACTTCTTCACAAGTATTTCATAATCTTTTGCTATCTACAATAATGTCAGTAATTCTTCCTGGTTAAGATATGGCTAGTCCAGTTTTAAATGAATTTATTAACTAACTAGACGTTGGAAGAAGCAACCTTAAAACAAAGTATCTTGATCATAAGATTTCAAAATAGACCACCCAGTAATCAAATGTCCCAATAATTAGAATTATAAATTAAAGGAAAATCATCACCTGTTAATTTTTCTCCATCCATAAGAGTTAAGTGATCAAAAGGAGGAGAGCCTTTACCTTTTTTATCAACAAAAATTGCATCATCACCAACCCATCTTGCTGAAAAAACTCTTCTTCTTGAAAGAGAACCATTATTAGCAGGCGCTCCATGAAGAGTTCGAAAATTAAAGCCAATTGCATCACCTGGTTCTATCGGCCAAGATAAAATATTATAATTATTTAAATTGCTGTCGATATCAGGGACTTCTTCAGATTTATCATTTTTAAATAAATCGGTGCCATCAAATCTTTTGGGCTTATGTAACTTATTCCATTTATGTGAGCCAGAAATACAATTTAAAGTAGTCTCAATGCTTACTTTATCTAAAGGAATCCAAAAACTAATTGTTTGTAAACCTGAAGTGCAATAATAGGACTGATCCTGATGCCACGGGGTAACAATTGAAGAACCTGGTTCTTTTACTAAAACATGATCATGGAAAAATCTTGCGGTATTTGATTGCATTAGTTTAGACGCTAACTTTCCAGCATCCGATTTATATATAAATTCCTCAAACTCTTTAATCCTTTGCCAATTACATAAATCCTGAAAAAAAGGTGCCGACCCATCTTTTGGAGTATAAGATCTTTCCCTTGGACTGGGGTTTGAAATTAATTTTTCAATGCCATTTCTTAATTTATCAACCCAATCAATAAAGTAACCTTTTAAACAAATAGCACCATGTTGTTGAAAAAAATTAATTTGCGTTTGATCAATCATAAAATTTATTTTTCTAATTTGTTTATTTGTATAAAATAACCCCATTTATTTGTTTGAGCAATAATAACTCCTAATCCAACAATAAATGCTCCCAAAGCCTGATACCAACTCCAATCATTTCCAAATAAAACCAACAATATTAACATTACATAAAATGGAACCGCATTAGAATGAAAAGAAGCTAATAGTACACCTAACCTGCCAGCTCCCCATATCCAGATTGTTTGTGATATTGTTTGAGAAATAAAGATGAAAATAAACAAAAGCAAGAAATTAAAAGAGTCTAAATTTCCTATTCTTGTTTCACCTAAATCAAAGAAAAGTGCTAAACATAGAAATACTAAAGATGTCAACATACCTCCAAACATCGTTAAGGCTGTTTGACCAATATAAGAAATGTTATCTAACTCTTTTGTTGATGCACGTGTACACCAGGCAAATAAAATAACCGACACTATGCAAATGATAGTTCCCAAATTGAAGTTTCCATCTACTAAGTTTACTCCAGTAGCCAAATAACCTCCAAATAGAGCAAAACTAACACCTATAATTAAATTTAATTTCAATTTACGTTTATCAAAAATGACCTCAATAATCGTTCCAAATATTGGCATTATAGCTGCACATATAGTGGGGGTTACAGGGTCAGATAATTTTTGTCCTATTAACAGTAAAATAGCTCCTAGACCCCATCCTAAGAAACCAATTCTCAGTCCTTTTTTGATAGGGGAACTGAAAAAAACATTTATTCCTTCAAGAAAAATCCATAAAGGAAATAATATAATTACTGTTATTAGAAATCTATAAAATACCAAAGAAAGAGCACCCCATGTTTCCAACAAAACTTCAGCTGCAGGAAACCCAATTGCCCAAAGAAACATAGCGACAAAGCAAGCAAAATTATTTTTTAGTGTTGTATTTTTCACAATACTAAAATTGGCTCCTAATAAAAATATTTTATTATATAAAAATTAATAATCTATTTCAATGAAGAATAAATCATTTGCTTAAACAATGCAGATGCTCCAGGCATGTCTAAATTTTGGGCCATGAAAACTGCATAAAAATTTTCAACTGGGTCTACGAAAAATAATGTTTCAGCAGCTCCTGCCCACCCAAATTCACCTTTTGATCCAGGTAGATTTGCTCCTGAACCAGACCCTCTTATTCTAAATCCCAAACCAAATCCATCGCCATTAAGGCCTGGGGTTGGCTTAAAGATATTGTTTATACCCAAAGGCTTCATATTTTTTGACGTGTGATCAGTCAACATCATTTCAAAAGATTTTCGAGATAAAATTATTTCACTTTTTTTTAGTAAAGCAGAAGCAAAAATGGAGTAATCTTCTAATGTTGAAAATAAACCGTGTCCACCTCTTCGAAAATTTTTATTGTCAGTGGGATATGTATTTNCAAAGTNAATAGGTTTAAGTGGAGGGGCNCTTGAAAAAATATCAACATTTCGCATAACTAGTTCTTTGCTAAATATGTCAATGCCGCCATAACAAGGAATTAAATTACCAATATTTTTTTTCTCAATTGTNAATGAAGTGTTGTTAATNCCTAAATCATTAAATAAATATTTTTTTAAAAGCTCATCTAGCGGGAGTTCAGAAACACATTCTATTATATACGCCAAGATATCGGTTGAAACCGAGTAATACCAATTACTTCCAGGATTANAGACCAAAGGAAATTTAGATATATTTTTAGCTTCCTCTTCTAGAGTAATAGAAGCATNTANTAACACTCGCTCTTTTCTATAAATANTTGCGACAGGNTCTGGTANAAATCCATAACTTAAGCCAGATGTATGNGTGAGCAAGTGAAAAATTGTCATNGGGTTAGAGCTAATACTGTACTCTTCTTTACCATCTTTAACTGTCAGAATTTTAGGATCTTTNAAATTTGGTAAAAATCGACTGACATGGTCAAATAATCTTATTTTACCTTCCTCTATCAGTTTTAATGAAAGGATGCTGACAAANGGTTTAGTCATAGAAAATATTCTCCAAATAGAATTTTTATTTGCGAGANTGTCTGACTGACCTACAAAACCNTTAAAGAGTGATTTTTTTTCATTTTTTNAATTTGTTCCAACTTCCCAACCAATATCCTTGTAGAATCCTTTGCTACATAAAACTTGCATTGTATTCTTAATATTATCTAACTTTTTTTGAGAAAATTTAGGANAGTTATTTGTCATAGTGTTAAACTTTAAAATGAAGANCCAGGTTTTTTCAAAAATTCTAACTCCTCTTCTGTAGAAGGTCTGCTGAGAATTTTGTTTCGATGTGGGAACCTTCCNAAACGCTTGATTATATCTCTATGCTTTAAAGCAAAATCAAANACTTTTNCATTTGAATATTTTTTAAAGAATAGCAGAGAATTTTCTTGGACNCTTAAATCTTCACTGTGCATCATAGGCATCATAATAAATTGCCTTTCTTTTTCGTTGTAAACTTGAAGAAGTCCAGTTTCAATACAATTTAATGAAATTTCAAGNGCTTTATCATCCCCAGAGAAAGACTTGGGATCCTCCCTGTATATATTTCTAGTAAATTGATCAAGTANTAAAATTAANGCAAGACAACCATCTGATGAATTTTCCCATAGATTTAATTTATTTTGCAAAGCATCCTTAACTAATTTCAGAAATTTTTTTTGAATTAATTGATCAAATTTTAAATCTTTTTTAAACCAGTCCTTTTCAGTGCATTCAAAAAACCAAAAATTTAAAATATTGTTAATCATTAAATTCTTTTTTTTCATAAATTATCTAACAATTATCATTGCGTATACCAGTTGGCATTAACGTATTACAAAATTTCACATTTATAAATTTAGTATTAATAATATTTGCTAGTTCAAAATTAGAGTTTGTTAAATCNACGTTNATTAAACGTGCATTTTCAAGATTNGCACCTTTTAAATTNACCTGAGTAAGGATTGAGTTCTCTATAATAGCATCAGTAAATACTACACCCTCCATATTTGTATCCGTTATTGTTACTTTACTAAGTTTAGAGGATTTAAAATTAGAACCTTTNAATGATGAGTTTTGAAAAGTTGAATTATTAAGTTTAGCAAATTCAAAATTTACACGTTCAATATTCGAATTAGAAAATAGAATATTGATTATATTTTGATCTTTTAATGCTACATTTTTAAATATTGTTTTNACAAATCTAGTATTATTTAACTNTGTTCCTGTAAATTTAATGTTTATAAATTTACTATTTTTAAATTGTGAGCCTGTAAAATTTGAATTAGATAAAATAGATTTTGANAAAGTNATATTNTCACCAACAATATTTTCAATTTTGGCNTTNCTNACGTCAGAGTTACTAAAATCTAAATTAATCATTTTACTNTTGTTAAACTTAATATTTTGTAAATTGCTTTCTTGAAAATTNATGTTTTTGAANTGTGATTTTTCAAAATTAACTTTGTTAAGATTTGANTTNGAAAAGTTAGTATTTGTTANTATTGAATCATCTANNTCNTCTTTTGCAATGTTTGAGCTNGTCAGATCACANTTTTTACAAATTTTAATTACTTTAAATCTGTTTAATTGTTTTTCGTCAAAAGNNTAACTAGTAAATGGAAAAATAAATAAACAAATATATAGTAAAATTTTTAATAACATAGGGAATATTTAAATAAATATTTTTAAAAAAATGTAAATATTAATAATGTAACGATTTTATAAATTTACTTCAAATTTTTTATTTTTTTTGATTAAAAGTTATTGATTTCAAATATACATTTTATATTTTATCAAATATGGGAACTTTAATATTTTTTATATGTTTAGTTATTGGGATTGGTCTTTTTTTCTATATAAAAAGATCAGAGCAAAAACAATGGAAAATTTCAGGGGAAAAGGAACTAAAAAATAAACAATATGAGCATTATAAATCTCTTAGAATAGATGATCCAGTTTCAGAAGAGACTATCAGTCTTGCTACAAGACTCAAAGAATATTCAAATCATCAAAAATGGCTAAAAGAAATTTTAAAGGTTCTTGAAGAAGAATATAAAATTCACAACTTAGATATTTTTTCAAGCAATGGTGTAAATTTGTCTGAAAAGCATGAAGATGTAGATTACGTTTTTAACAACTCTGGTCAATATGAAAAAATTTGTAAGTATTTACAAAGAAGGCCAATTAAAGAACTTCAAGAAGACATAGAAAACAAGCTAAACTACTCAGAAGATTCAGAGGAAGAAAAAGACTTACAAGCAATTAAAAAAAATAGAGAGGAATTGGAGAACTTAAAAGACAGAGTTCTATCTTTAATTTATGAAAAGAGAGACCGACCAGAGATAATCAAAATTATTAAAAAAGAAAACAAGGACAAAGAGGACTTCAAAATTTGGTGCGAAAATCAAGTTTGGAATATAAATTATTATTTAAATAGCGAAATACAAGAAATTAAATTTAAAAAATCAAATTAGATTTCAATGTGTGTGAGAATGTTTATGTTCTTGGACCTCAAAATTAACAATTATTTTCCCTGTATTTTTAAATTTTAAAATTGCTTTCAGTTTTTCACCTACAGTTAGATCCTTATTTATTTTTTTAAACATAATATGGTAACCGCCAGGCTTCAAAATAATTTCTTCACCAGGTGGAATTTCTAAACCACCATTAATTTTTTTCATTTTCATTACTTCATTGACCACTGTCATTTTGTGTAACTCAATTGTTTTGGAAAAAAGAGTTTCTATACTAACCAAAAAATCACTTTTGTTCCCTTTATTTTTTAAAACTAAATAACCAGATGCTGAATCCATACCCGGCATTGGCTTTTCTATATATGGATGATCGATTGTTAACTGCCCCAAATAGTAATCATGTGCGTTTAAAGTAGCTGAGATAAAAACTAGGAAAATTGAAAGTAGACTAACTAAAATTTTAGGTCTCATTATTATATAGCTTTTCTGATAAAAAAAAATTAATAATTTAATATCATTACAATAGGACTATCTCAATAAAAAGTTCCCAATTCAAAAATATATTCCTTTTAGCGTGCATTATGCTTTGTTTTGGTTCAGGACCAATGTTTATTATATGGTCACTTAACAACTTTACTGCAATGTCATCAGGATCTGGAAGAATTATAGTTGCGGGTTTCGTATCTGTCTTATTTTGTTATATCACTGGAAATAACCTACCAAGAGAGAAAAATGTATGGTTTTACTGCACATTTTTTGGATTGATTTCTTTGGGTTTACCATTTTTATTAATGCCATTATCTTTAAGGTTTATAACCACAAGTGAATTGGCAATTTATTTATCTTCTGTACCTCTTTTTGTATTACTTTTGGCTCAAATATTTTTAAAAGAAAAGATAACAAAACAAAAATGGCTTGGTTTTATTATTGGTATATTTGGTTTAATTATTTTATCAGACCCCTATAGTTTTAGTATTCAAAATTCTAATGAATTATTAGCTTCAATACTTTGCATTATAATTAGTATTTGCTTAGCTTCAGGTGGAATTGTATTACAAAGAATGCCCAAATATAATCCAATTTCTTTTAGTGCTGGTACTTTTTTTGTTGCTACTTTGTTAGCTATTCCAGTTTTTTTATTTTCGTATCCCAATTCAAATCCCTCACTAGAGTCCTCTTTAAGCATAGTATTTGTAGGGGTAGTAAGTACATTTTTGGGAGGGTTATGCAGAATATTGCTTGTTAAACGAGCTGGGGCAGTTTTTACCTCTATTAATGGTTACTTGGTGCCACTAGTTACTTGTTCACTAGGTATAATTTTTTTGAATGAAACCCTAGATGTAAATACTATTTTATCATTTTTGATAGTTATAACTGGAGTTTTAATATCTCAAGATCTTCATAATAAATTTTTAAAGCTTTAATGCCTTTTCTCTTATTAAAAGATTTAGTTTTTGTTTAACGCCACCTTTCCCGCTATAGCCACCAAGTTTCCCATCAGACCTAATTACTCTATGACAAGGAATATCTTCCAAAAATGGGTTCTTACCACATGCATTGGCGACAGCTCTAGAAGAGTTTGGCTTTCTTAAAGCAACAGCAATATCTTTATAGGATCTGGTTTCTCCTTCTGGTATTTTTTTGATTTCATTCCAAACTCGCTTTTGGAATTCAGTTCCAACTAAATCTTTCATTTACCTGATTTGTACATTTTTATTTATTAAGTTAAAATCAAAATTATTAAGAACTTTAAATAAATTATGTCAAATAATAAAACCCATTGGGAAAATATATACAAAAATAATAATTTTAAAAATGTTAGCTGGTTTCAAGAAAAACCAACAACAATCAGTTTTATTGATAACTTAAATTTAAGCAAAGATTGTAAAATTATTGATGTGGGTGCTGGAGCTTCATATTTAGGTAAAACTCTCATAGATAAAGGCTATAAAAATATTACCATTAATGATATTTCAGCTTTATCAATAGAGATTTCTCAAAGTCACAATATTCATAATCTTAAAAAAGTTAGTTTCTTGATTGGTGATATAACTAATTTAAAACTTCCTAAAAATTATTTTAACTTATGGCATGACAGAGCAGTATTTCATTTTCTTACTGAAAAAGAAAAAAGAGAGAAATATATTAACCAAATACGGAAAAGTCTTTTAATACATGGTTATATAATAATATCTGTTTTTTCTCTGGATGGCCCTAAAAAATGCAGCTCATTGACTATTAAGCAATATGATGAAACAACACTTTCCTCAGAATTAGGAGAATGTTTCAAGTTAATTAATTTTAGTTATTCAAATCACTTAACTCCATCTAACAAAAAACAGAATTTTATTACTTGCTGTTTTAAACTAATTAAAAAATAATCAAGAGGGTTATATGCTAAAAAAATTACATTCAGGAATGATTTATAAATTTCAAACACGATTTAATTTATCAAATTATTCAATGTTATGGATAAGTTATGCTGAGGGTTTTTTATTAGGTATTGTTTTTGGATATTTATTTTTATAGTTACTTAATGATTTAAATTTTATCTATGGTCTTATTTTATTAATCACATTTAAATATTGCCCCTCTAAGTTGAAAGCATTTCCAAATCCAGAGATAAATGTTCCTCTTGAAGGTATGATTTTTATCAAATGGAAATCACTAAATTGTTTTATTAAATTCATTGTTTTCCCATGCTTATATCTAATTTTTTCACAAATTATACTAAAGTCTTCACTATCTCTAATGACCACTTCAATTTTTGCACTAAATTTTAATCTAATTCGCGCCCAAATATTTTGTGAATTAGTCTCATCATTAATAATCATGAATGTGCCAACTTTTTGCTTTAAAAGTAATTTCACATGTGTAGATAGTTCACTTACAAAAATATAATAATAATTTTCATAAAAAACATAAGGAGCATAACCAAGATCAACGACATCATCTCCATTAACAGAAATTATAATTGAGTTATTATTTTCTATTAATTTTTTTTTCTTGAGTTCAATTTGTTTTATTTCATCACGCATTTTACTTACAAATTTTAGTGATTTATATGAATTAAGTGAGATTTAGTTAACAAAATGTAATATTTTTTAAGATAATTGTAATTTTAGAAATTACAAACCAAATTTTTGTGTTATAGGTTATCTAAAGGGGTAAATTATGTCAAATATTGGAAAAGTGAAGTGGTATAATCCAAATAAGGGTTATGGTTTTATTACACCAGAAGATGAATCAAAAGATGTTTTTGTACATTCAAGTACTTTGGAAAAGTCTAGTATTAGAATACTGATCGAAGGACAAAAAGTAAGTTATAACATAGCCGTAAATAAAGGAAGAACATCTGCTGTAAATATCAAAACGATAGAAGGATAATTTTACAAATATTGGTAAATTATTACTCCTGATCCTGTTATTATATTTTAGCAAGCAATTAGATTATTATTAGCAAAAATAAAATAATAAATAGCTATTGATGACTTTACTAGAGTGCTTACTCCAATAGTAATGATTGAATTTTTTATTATTTAAAAATAATTTTATTATTTAGTAATTTTGTTTTTATAAGTTGTTTTTTGAATTTCTTCATCAGATAATCCTTTAGCCTTAAGAGCTCGGATACTCCAGTTTTTGAGACATGCAAAACAGTAAAAATGCCAGATTAGTTTATCACCATTATTTAAAATCAACATTTTTCCTTCATTCTCTTCAAAATGATTATTACAATCGAAACAATTCTTTTTACTCATTATTATTCAACTTTGATTTCATATTTATAAATGAGAATTAAAAATTCATAAAATATTTTTAAAAGCTTTTAACAGATTGACATTATATTTTAAAGATGTGGTGCTTATTTTGATCATTTTAATGGATAAGAAATAAATTATGGTAAACTGAAAAAAATATAATTAGTAAAAATTTTAAAATTAAAAAATATTGATATTTCCCAAATTAAATGTGATTTTGTTTTAGCTAAAATCAATCAATCTGAAACAGTAAATTATATTAAAAATTAAATTAATTGATTTGATCTTTATCTAATCAAAAAGGAGATATTTTGATAACTAACAAATTAAAAATATTTAAATGGTAAATCTTCGTGGAATATTATTTATGACATTGTCAATGGCAGGATTTGCTATAGAGGATTTATTCATTAAAATTTTATCAGAAACTATTCCTGTACCTCAAATTTTGATCTATGTTGGTGTTCTGGCATCTGTATTACTTTGCACAATATCAAAGATAAAAGGAATTCAGATTATACATAATGGAATGTATAAGAATAAATATTTTATAATTCGATCTTTTGCAGATATGTTAGGCGCAGTCTTAATAGTAACGTCAATTTCTCTGATGCCTTTATCAACTGTTTCATCAATTCTACAAGCTCTACCACTTTTCATAACTATTGGAGCTATTTTGCTATTTAATGAAAATGTTGGTTGGAGAAGATGGAGCGCTATACTTTTAGGATTTTTCGGCGTAATTTTAATACTTAAACCAGGACTTAATGGTTTTAATTTATCATCCATAATAGTTTTGATTGCAGTTGGATGTTTAGCAGTAAGAGATTTGGTTACCAGAAGGATAAATAAAGAAATCCACTCAATAACAGTATCTTTATATGCCTTTATATTAACTATAGTAGGTGGAATAATTTCTATACCATTTTTTGATAAGTTTGTTACTTTAACAAAATATGAATGGATAATAGTATTAACAATTTCGTTATTTGGTACCTTTTCATATTTTATGTTGGTTTTAGCCACCAGAAAAGGAGAGATTTCTGTGATAGCGCCATTTCGTTATTCACGTTTAGTTTTTGCACTTATTTTAGCTATTATAATTTTAAATGAAAGACCAGATATAAATACAATTACTGGCATGTTTATAATAGTTATCGCTGGCTACTACACAATTTTGCGAGAGAAGGCTGTCTCATTAAATTAACTTTTCTAAAAATAATATTATTCTTGAGTCAAAGAATTTTGACTAAAAACAACATCCCCTTCTGTAAACTCCATTTTCATTAATTTTGCTGCCTCAGTACGATTTTTTTCTACAGCTTTTGCAGCTTTATCAGCAATAGTTTTGTTTGGGAAAACGGATATTAAAGTTGCTTTATTAGAAGAGGTTTTTGTTATTGTAATTTGAACTGCTCCCACCTCAGTAACAACTTTTGCTCCTATACTTTTAAATGTTTCTATCCACATTGTTAACTGCATTTCACTTTGGGCAATTACATGATTTATTCTCGCATACATAAAAAGTTCCTTTAAAATTAACTTCTTAATCACCATAAAATTTATAATTAACAATAAGCATATATATTAAATTGTTAAGTATTTTAATCAGCATTATTGCCTCATATATAAGATGTTTTAGTTTATAATCATATAGTCAAATCATTCAGATTTAAGTGTGTCAGAGAGTATTTTTAAGGAACTTTAAGGTAGATAATTAACTGGTTTTTTTAATTAATTTTAATATGGTCTAAATATCTTAATTGATATTTTAAATTAGGGAGACTACTTTGATTGGTTATTTAAAATGGTTGAGCACTGCTCTAGTTTTAACTGGAATAATGTTAACAAACTTTAATTTTTATCCATTAAATATATTTATACATGGTTTAGGTGCTTTTGGTTGGGCATTAGCTGGGTATTTAAGTTCGGATAGAGCAATCTTAACAAACTTCGGTTTGCAGATACCTCTTTTTTTACTGGGGTATATAAATTTATTACAATAAATATTTTATATATTCTTTTACATTGTATAAGTTAATTCATTTTATTTCTTTTAGATTTTCTGTTGAAACGCCCTTATTCATAAGTTCAGCCATTAAGCCCTCTTCCATGTCAATTTCTAATGCTTGATTTACTTTGTTAAATAATCCGGTTAAAGCTATTCTCATTGTGAGTTCAACAATTTCAGCCTCAGAAAAATAATCTTTAAGCTTTTTAAATAAACTATCCTTAATTTTCCACGCCTCATCTGTAACTGATAAAGCATAATCTCTAACTAATACTTCTACCTTCTTTAACCCTTTAGGTTTTAATTCTGTTATATTTGCAATTGATTCTTTATCCAAGCCTAAATCTGCTAGTATGGATGAATGATGCACTACACAATATTTACACTTATTTTGATAGCTTGCAGCCACAACGGCAATTTCAATTAATCTTTTTGGAATTGTGCTATTTTTACTAATTTCGTGTGACATTCCATACAAGTATTTCATTCCTATAGGAGAATGCGAATAAATAGAAATTTGATTGTCAAAACCAGAAAATAACTCCTTAAATTTTAAAAAATCATCCATATTTTCTTTTTTTATTTCTTTTGGTGAAAGATTTTTCACTCTTGGCATATATTGCTCCTAAGTTGTTTAATCAGTTTTAAATGGGCAAATCAGTGTAAAATAATTAATTAAATATTAATATTGTAACATCTTAATAAAAAATAATGATGCGCAAGTAGAATAGTACTGTATTATATAAGTGAAACACTATTACGTGCATATAAGCAATACCCTCAGTTCATGTATCTAAGTAAATGTGTCAACAGACACATTTTGTTCATCAATTAGTATATCAACGAAATAACAAATTAACTAATATCAGTATAGTGAGTGAAGCCCTTTAAAGATTTTTAAATAAATAATTGCTAAAAACTCAGAAGTTCGACCTTACAAATTCTGATACAACAACACCTCTATTATTGTGTATTTTAAAAACAAATTTCTTTAACTTTTCTTTGATTGCAACACCAAACTCTTCATCAATAATTGCCTGGCATCTTTGATAACCGTCTTTACTATCATATTCAAAGACCATAGATATTCTATGCTGTTCTTTATTCCATACCTTTGATATAACATGTCTGATTAAACCTGCATCTGATAAGCGAGAATAAAGGTCTTCCGACCAGATTTCATCAAGAGATTTAAGAAATAGTTCAAGTTCATTCCCACTTGTAAAATCCATAAATAGACTATTAAGGAATGCAGTTTCATTAATATCTTTCTTTGTCATTTATTTAACCAAACTTGTTTACTTACTTCTAATCTTTTGTAGGAGGTGAAAAGTCTACACTTCTTGCTACTTTTCTAACACTATCTATGTTAATCGACTCTAATGTATCTATTTCACTGAGAGTTCCTACAGCTTTTGCTTTTAAGTTCATTGCAGCAATCATATCAAAAGTATCAGCTTCAGTTATAAGGCAAAAATCATATACACCTCTCGTTAGATGGTAATCTATTAACTTTGCTCCTACACTTTTTGTAAGTTTTTCCATTGCAGCTCTTCTATCCGAGGAACCATCAATTAGACCTTCGGCACCACTGTTTGAATATTTTCCAAGAACTATATAAATAGACATTTTATCTCCTTTAAAAATAATAATATTTTAGTTTATATAATTTTCATAATTATTATAAAACCTAATATTGAATTATTTAAATTTTAAAAGGGTTAAGCAATTATTATGCAAGACAATTTAGATGAGGACATTATATTTATAAAGCAGGCTATGTCTAAAGTCCCTGACTATAGTAGGGTTACTGAATTTATTTCTGGACCAGGGATTCACAAATTAAAGCTTAGGTTTGATATTAAAAAACTTAGAAATGATCTTAAAATATTACAGTCCAAGAATAAATCTCAAAACAAGCAAAATGAGAACGGTTTTGGTGTATACCCTTTGACACAAAGACCTGGACAAAAGGAGTGGACTGAGAACGATTTGTCTGGAAGATATTGGATTAGAGGTGATAAACGTTATAAAGAAGAACCAAGAGAAAAACTAATTGAAGAAAAACAATTTTCTGAATTTAATCCAAAACTCAAAGGAACCTACTTTGAGAAGGTTTACACTGAATTGATAAAAAGATTTCCAATTGGTCGTATGAGAATTTTATCAAAAGGAATATATAATTGTAATTCATGGCATAGAGACCCAGAACCTAGAATCCATATACCAATTAAAACAAACCCAGGTTCTCTATTTATTGTAAATCACCATTTAACACATTTACCAGCTGATGGTTCCGTGTATTTTACAGATACTAGGGGATACCACACAGCTATAAATGGGGGTGAGTCAACCAGAATACATATAGTTGCTGCATTAGCTTATGAACAAATCAAAAATTAAATAATATATTAGAAGGAAAATAATCATTTACAGTTTAGATGATAAATTAACATTTATCAGTGTAGGTTAATATAACACTAATAAATGTTTTACTAATAATTAATGAAAAAAATATTGATAATGAAATACATATACCCTCTGCATATGCCATACCCACTTAGGGGTAATATATATTAATGAGCATTTTGATAGCTGGGATATTTAAATTAGATTTTACACAATCCACATAATATAAAGTTCTGCTAATGCTGTAAGCCCAAACCATCCTATCAGTAAACCTTTAAATCCTCCCCATTGGGTTTCATTAAAACGTTTCCATGCTTTTGTTTTTTTCTCCTTGTCATCAGCATCATCTGCTTGAACAGCGATATCATCCATAGCATCTAAGGAACCCATTATTCCCATTGCAGTCATAAAAACAAGATAAACACTCGCTGGAATGTATGCATTTGTTAACTCAAATCCTACTATTGCAATCAAAACTAAGTGAGAAATAATTATTGTAGTCATAATCCAAAGAAGGTCTCTACTTCTTGCGGTCCATGAACTTATTCTATTTGCTCTATCTTGTGCTGTATTCATTTTTTACCTCAAAAAAAAGTTAAAGTTAATTGTTTGTTTTTTATTTGTAGGTTGTTTCTTTTACTATATCAGTGAATTCTCTTATGACTAACTTACCTTTAGCATTTAATAAGACAAGACAAATTTGAGTTATTTTATACTAAGAAGTTTGATTTTCTAGCACTCTTTGAACTGATGCAGTTCCATTAACCTGATTAAATATTTTCTCAAGATTGGACCTTTTGGCGAGTTCATCTATTTTATTTTCATCCCAGTTCATTAATACATAAAAGTAAAAATCTGCTATCCCACAATTTTTTCCTGATAAGAAACCTTCAACATGTTTTTCTAATATATCGTAACAAACCTTCCTATCTAACTCAGCTTTTTCTTTGATGACATTTTCTGTTGAGCCATATCTATCGGGAAAGAAAAAACGGTTGTTTGCATTTAATAATGCTGTAGAGAGGAAAGAAAGCCATTGAAAGCATGTAGCTCTATCAGGGTTACCAATAGGGGCGATTAAATTAGTATTATGTGTTTCTAACAAAAAATTAATAATTGCAGGTCCCTCAAAAATAGATTGCCCACTAGGGGTAATCAAAACAGGAACTAATCCTCTAGGCGAAATCTTTTTAAACTCTACAGAATTTCTTTCCTCTGTAGTTGGAAAAATAATATCATATTTTATACCTGCCTCTTCCATTAATAATTCAATAGCCATTGAACCTAAATAAGGTATGCCATAAAGTTTGTAAGAAGTTATACTATTTCCCATAATGTGAGCTTATATTAAATGTTAAACAAAGCAATAATATTTCTTATACTGTTTATGAAAGGGTAGAATTTATTTACTTTCTACTTTTTAATAACGTCCAATAACAATTACCATCATCTGCATGTGCCTACCCCTTGGGGGTAATATATTAATGTGTAATGCAATAGATTACGTATTATAAGTGGTACTTATTTTAATGACTCTCACATCCCATACAGTAGTTTTATGTAACAGTTAGGGAGAAGTAGGTTAAGTGATTCAGAGGGTGTTTTAGGATTCTGTAGGTAGGAGGTATTAGCATTACCCTTTTTTACTTTTCCAAGTTCCACCATATTTATAAGTTTCGTGAAATTCTAGTTTAACTTGATTAAGACATTTTCCGCATAAAAACACCCAATCTTTTAGGTTATGAAACTTACAACGATAAAGAACTTCCTTTGCATTTTCGCAAAGATAGCAGTCTTTAAATCGAGTTCGCATTTAACTTAAACAATAAAAAATAATTTTTTGGAGGATTTTCTTTAGGTTGGAACATTCTTTTTTTAACGTTAAAGAAACCCATAGGATAATTTGCATTACCACCATAAATAAGTGCATCACCATAAACTTGTCTAATCTGTTTCCCACAATTTTTACAAATGTGTATCCATCTCAAATGGAATAGTTCCCATTTCACTCTATAAAGAGTCTTGAATGGTGCATCACATACTACACAGTTTTTCATTTATCTTATAACTCTTTTTATTCTTGTGTTAATAAATTCTGACTGAAAACAACTTCACCTTCATTGATTTCCATTTTCAATAACTTACTTAATTCAGAAACTTTGTCTTTCGTGTTTTGGAATACTTTAACAGCAGTATTTTTATCTTTATAAATATTCACTAAAACTGCTTTATTTGGAGAAATTTTAGTTAGGGTGATTTGAATTGCTCCTAATTCTGTTAAGTTTTTTGAACCAATATTTTTAAACATTTCTTGCCACATAGTGAGTTGTGTTTCACTTTGTGCAGTTATGTTAATTATCCTTGCATACATAAATTTCCCCATTCACTCACAGTTTTTACATATTCCCATTCACCAAATGCAATTCTTGTTTCTGAATAACCCTTTTTCTCATTACAAGAGATAAGGATTAAAATTAGTATTAATATATAAAAGTATCTCATAAGGTTCCCGTTTTTTTTATTCCTTCCAGACGATCAATAAAATAATCTGACAATTCTATCTAATTTGTAAAGTAAAAAACGTATCTTATTTAATAGGCATTTGTTTCATGTTAACATTTGAATATGAAACAAATACTCACAATAGCTATGCTTTTGTTCATTCTAATTTTTTCATCAGCTTCTTATGTAAAATGGACTAAAGTGGTTGAGCTTGAAAAAGGCATTTCCTTCTATATAGATTTTGAAAATATTAAAAAAGTTGGCAGTTTTATTTTTTGGTGGGATTTAACTGATTACTTAAAACCAACTCAGTATGGTCATTTATCTGCAAAATTATATAGGCAAGGAGATTGCAAAACATTTCGTTATAAGTTTTTGCGTTTCTATTTTTATAAAGAGCAAATGGGAACTGGAATTGGCAAAGTGGAAGAACCAGAAGAAAAAGGATGGCAGTATCCTCATCCTAACTCTGCACAAACAGTAATACTAAAATCTGTTTGTGATTATCATAATTAGAAAGTATTAGTTATGAATAATATATTAATATATAGGTTTTAATTATGCTTTATAAGAAAGTTCAGAATTTACTATTCCTGTATCAACTGTAATTTTGCACGAAAATCTATCTTCGTAATCTTTGTTAAAGGCCTTTAAATTAGGTAAGTTTTTTGCCATGTTTTCTTGACTATCAAAAGTAAAAATACCTAGCCCTTTGTCAGGTGATATATGAAAGGTTTGAAGTTCTAAAAGTCCATCAAATTGTTTAGGATCAAAAGTTTGTGCCATATATTGATGACCTACATGCATTAATTTAGGATTTGAATATCTAACATTAGAAAAGATACAAAACATCCAAAACTCCTCAATTTTTTAATTTGAAGATTAAATTTAAACATAATTTATTTCTAAAAACAAATATTAAAATTTAGAATGAACATGATTTTTTCATCATTTTGCACATCACCACCTTTTGGATTAAACTAAAACACATATAAAGGTGTTACACTAGATGATGGAGAGTATTTGGTGCGGCTGAGAGGACTTGAACCTCCACGGATTATTCATCCACAGCGACCTCAACGCTGCGCGTCTACCAGTTCCGCCACAGCCGCATAAATAATTTGATTTCATACTATAACTAACATTACAATTACATTCAACTTAGAATTACATTAGAGAAAACTAATTGAGAAATATAAATAGAGATATACAATTCAGTAAATTTGGAAAATTTGGAGGTGTTGAATGGGTAAAATCACAATCTTCTATAAATTATCAAAAATCCTTAGATTGGATGCTTTCCCACGTAAAAAAAATTCAAGCAGGTGATGCAAAAGAAATTGTATGGTTATTAGAACATGAAGATATATATACTGCAGGCACTTCAGCTAAAGATAAAGATTTTAAAGGATCAAAAAAAATAAAAGTTCTTCAAACAAATAGAGGAGGTCAATGGACATGGCATGGACCTGGTCAAAGAATTATATATTTTGTTCTAAATTTGAATAATAGAAAAACAGATGTAAGATGGTTTGTTAGTTCACTAGAACAATTAATCATTAACACTCTTGATGAATTATCTATTAAATCAGAAAGAAGAAAAAATTATCCTGGGGTTTGGATAAAAAGGCAGAACAAGAAGAATGAAACATTTGATAAAATTGGAGCTGTAGGTATAAGGATTAGCCGTTGGATAGCATACCATGGGATTTCTATAAACATAAATCCCGATATTTCAAAGTATGAGGGGATCATTCCTTGTGGAGTAACTGAAGGAGGTGTAACATCTTTAGCTGATTTAGGGGTAAAAATATCAATGGATGATTTTGATAGTATTATTGCATCAAAATTTGAAGAGCTATTTTAGAATAAAATATAACAAATCAGATAAAATCTTGATACTTTTATTAGCGTCTAATGAGAGGATATTAATATCAGTTTTATTCCCAAGTAGCCCATCAGTTGCACCTTCATGATGAATTATTTGGTTTCTTCGATGCCTGAGCCAGATCGCATCGCGAGACGAAAAAACTTTATTAATTTCAATTCCATTCAAATTTTTAATTACTTCTGAATTTTCATTTTTGATAACATCAAAAAGTGTGGCAGATAGTATAATGATGGTAAGGTAACTTTCATTTTTTATGGAGTTCAATAATTCTTTTAAAATTCGACTTGCATGAGGGCCTAATTTTTTAATTAAATCAAAATAATATTTTTCAATATTTGAATATTTGCTTTGCATTTATTTTACAACTTTTGACAGAATGCTTATATATTTTGATGCTTCGAAAATTTCTTTTTTTATATTATTCCTTCTTTCGATAGAAAGTTCATCATCTCCCCATTTTTTCAATTGGTATAACTCTTCAAGAAATGCAAGTTCATATAGTTTTTGTGGCTTTATATTTTCAAAATAAAAATTTACACTAAGAATAAATGACCCTGAAATACTTATTAAATGAGATAAGCCTGATAATGTGAAATGATCTAATTTTTTTATAAATTCAACACATTTTTTTAATTCATCTTTATTCTGATTTATAGGATTTAAATCATAGTTAATAGTAAACGTACATTTAAATTTATTTTCTGCCCAACGAACAATAGGATCCCACTCTTTTTCTTGAATTTTCAAAAGTTCTTTATCATTTCCTGCCCTATAAAAAACCAAATCCATGTTGAGTATGTTCTCTAAATTATTATAAATACCTTCAAATTTATTAAGAACTCTATCTATTGCTGTTACTGCATATGAATAAAAAGGCATTGATGATGGAACTATATCTTGTTTTATATTTTGCCATTCATTAAAAACTTTTTTACTAAGATCAAAAGGAAGGTTTAATTTATTACCTTCAGGAGATAATAACTCTTTATTGTCTAGTAGAATTACACCTAATGACTTCTCTTTTTTTAATGAAACACTTTTCCAAAATTTTTTTGATTTTATATTCATATTAATTTGGAAATATCTTTTTTATAAAATCATATAATTCAGTATATGAGTTAACAACACACAAAGCCCCATTATCTAATAAAGTTTCTTTGCTATTAAACCCCCAACTTACACCAATAAATTTTATTTCACAGTTCTTTGACATTAATGCATCACTTATCGTATCACCAATCATTACTGAATTTGATCTTAAAACTTTTGCCTCTGAAATAGATATTAAACCCATTTCAGGATCTGGTTTAGGTTTTGTATCTTGGATTGTTTTAATTGTTGTGAAGCAGTCAATTAAATTATGCCTCTTTAAACCTTCCAAGAGACCTGATCGACTTTTATTTGTCGCAATTCCCAAAATATATCCGTCTAAATGCAGTTTTTTTATAGTTCTAAATGCATCAGGATACAAATAGTCATTTATTTGATTATTCTCGGAAGCTTTAAAATACCATTCTCTATAAGTCTGTAAAAGCTCAGAATGAATTCTGGGGTTAGTATTCTTTGTTAAATCAGCAAATACTGGTATAAGAGGTTTTCCTATATTAGATCTGAGAATATTATCAGATGGTAATTCATAACCATGAAAATTAAGTGCGTATTTAATGCCATTAAGTATTGCAGTTTCTGAATTTACAATTGTTCCATCATAGTCAAATAAAATAAATTTAGAATTAGAAACCATTTTCTATATACCTATTTACTACATGCAGAAATTTATCAAGTTTTAGCAACTTTAAACAATCAGAAAAATCGCTATTTAACCTTGCATTAATAATATTATTTTTAATTTTTTTGTAAGGAAAAGACATTTGCAAACAATGCAATTTAAGTGAAGATATTTTATTTATATTTTTTTCAATTTTAAAGTTACCTCCGTACTTTCCATCACCTAGAATTGGATTTCCTAAGTGTGAAAGGTGAACTCTAATTTGGTGAGTACGTCCTGTTTTGGGGAATAGTAATACTAAAGAGTAGTTTTCCGATGATCCCAGTACTTTATAGTTAGTTATAGATTTTAGGCCATTGATTTCATCAACTACAACTTTCTCACTTTTATCAGACCTTTCTTTAATAATAGGAATATCTATAGTCCCTTCATGATTTTGAAAAATCCCACAAACAATAGCAATATACACTTTCCTGATAGTATTATGTTTAAAGTATTCAGATATCTCCTTTGCAAAATTTTTATTTTTTGCAATCAGAAAAACACCTGTCGTATCACGATCAAGTCTATGAACTAAATAATGTTTTTCTATATTACTAAAAGCATATTCAATTAGACCATCAATATGTCTTTTTAATTTACTACCACCTTGAACGGCTATACCACTAGGCTTATTGAGAGCAATAAAATCATTCTCCTCTTTTATTAAACTTGATTTTAACAATTTGATATCATTCTTTAGAGGAATAAATTGGGTTTTAACTTTCTGATCAAATTTTTGATCCTTTAACTTGGGAGGAACAGATACTTGCTCCCCAAAATTTAACCTATTACTTGGTTTTGATTTTTTTTGATTAACTCTTATACTACCAGAGCCTATTAACCTTTCTAGATGAGATTGTTGAATACCAGTAATCTTTAATTTTAAAAACTTATCTAATCTCATACCTTCGTAATTATTATTTACTTTAAAAATATAAGGCGAGTTAGGCAATATTGTATTATCCTGTTTTTTCAATTTACACCCAATATCCAACCTTCTAATTTGCTGGCATTAATTATTTCATTTGAATTAAATGGATAAGTTAAACCTGTTTGTCTATCCACAAAATATTTTAATGCTGCACACGAAACTATTGCATCCATATCATCATTATCATTTCTACCAAGAATAAGATTAGATTGAAAATTATGATTATAAAACTTTAAAGTTTGCGACAGTAATTCTGACTCTCTACCTTTTTTGCTCATAGAATTTTGTCCAGCGTAGTGAAAGTAAAAACTAGGGAATATTTCTGCTATTACTATATTAGATAATTTTAAATTTTCTAATTGATCAAATGGCCAAATATGACATTTTTCTTTAAGGTTTTTTTTAATTTGATTGATAAATCTCATCCCTGCTAATGTGCCTGTACCAACGCCAGCTGGTCCAACACAATTAAACGTTGGAGATGGACTTCTAACTTTTTTTGCAATTAATTCTGTCAGCCTTCTTCTAGATTTAAAAAACTTTCCTTTTTTTACTGGTGAATTGTAATAATCACCATAGGTTTCATCATTCCAAATACCTCCACCGTAAAAATCTTCATATTCTTGATTTATATTTTCAATTAGGGCCCATAATGTTTTAGCAGTTTTTGGTGAACCTTTATTTAAATTAGGAAAAAAACTATTTAAATCTAAATATGGATATGAAAAAGCAAAATCTATTCCTACAAAAACTTTTTTTTGAGATGATAAATTTATTAAATATTCAAAAACCTCTTGTCTACTCCAAAAGTTATTTTTAGGATCAATAATTTTTATAGTATTTGAATTTCTAGAAGACATAGCAACTGATATGCCTCTATGACTAGAACCTTTTGCACCACTCCAATCAATACCTATAAAAAAGTCAAAATATTTTTTAATCATTGATTTCTTAGTTTGTTCCACCAATCAAGTCTTTTTTTAATTTCTCTTTCGTAACCCCTTTCAACAGGCTTGAAAAAAGTTTGTCTCTCAACTTTTTCAGGGAAACAATTTTGTCCTGAAAACCCTTGGTCTACATCATGATCATAAACGTATCCTTTTCCAAAACCTTCATCTTTCATGAGTTTTGTTGGCGCATTTAGTATTGATAAAGGTGGTGAGTTATATGGATTTTTTCCAGTGAACTCTATAGTCTTATTCCATGCTTTATAAACACTATTAGATTTTGGGCATGTCGATAAATAAATTACTAATTGTGCAATTGATAATTCTCCTTCCGGTGAACCAAGACGCTCATAAGACTGCCAGCATGATATGCTAGCTTGGATAGCATTTGGTTCAGCAAGTCCAATATCTTCACTAGCAAACCTTAATAATCTTCTTAAAATGTAATTTGGATCTTCACCACTTATAATCATTCTTGCAAGCCAATAAAGTGAAGCATCAGTATCAGACGCTCGTAAAGACTTATGAAGTGCTGAAATTAAATTAAAATGTTGGTCGTTATTTTTATCATAATCAAGTGCTTTTGAACTGAAAAAAATTTTTAAATCTTTAGGGTCTAACCTTTTATGATCAGATCCTAAGGATGCAAGTTCCTCAATAACATTCAATAGATATCTAGCATCTCCATCAACCATACTTAAAAGTATTTCATTTGATGCTTTAGTTAGAGGTAGCTCAAAACCATAATGTTTTTCAGCTTTGATTTTAAGGGAATTTAAGTACTCAGTATCCAATTTATCCAATTTAATTACCTGACACCTAGATAATAGCGCAGATATTATTGAAAAGGACGGATTTTCAGTGGTTGCTCCAATCAAACTAATAATTCCTTTTTCTATATATGGTAAAAAACTATCCTGTTGCCCCTTATTAAACCTATGTATTTCGTCAACAAATAATATTGTTTGCTTTCCTTGGGCAAAATTATTTTCACCTTTCTGGAAAATTTCTCGCACATCCTTAATACCACTTAATACTGCAGATATTTCAAATGTATCAATATTTAATTGTCCTGAAATTACTTTAGCAATTGTAGTTTTTCCACACCCTGGTGGCCCCCATAATATGAAAGAAGATAAAGGAATATTTTTAATTATTCTGGTTAATTTACCTTCACTAGATAGAAGGCTATCGTGCCCTATGACACCATTAATTGAACTGGGTCTTAGTTTTTCAGGTAATGGTATTAAATTATTTGACATCAAATTAATGATGCCCTAGATGAAAAAACTTGTATAGTATGAAATTTATCTATTTCAAGCAGCAGATTCCTCAGCTTCAACTTGCTTAGGCTCGTTTAATTCACCAAAACCCTTCGCGTTTTCATCTCTATCAACTAATTCAATTACTGCCATAGGTGCTGAATCACCATAACGAAATCCAGCTTTTAAAACTCGTGAATAACCACCATTTCTATCTTTATATCTCGTAGCTAAGGCATCAAATAATTTTGAAACCATATCTTTATCTCTAATTTTAGAGAAAGCTAATCTTCTTGCATGCAAACTACCTTTTTTCCCTAAAGTTATAAGTTTTTCAATAACTCTCCTAAGTTCTTTTGCTTTAGGCAAAGTTGTTACAATTTGCTCGTGCTTAATGAGTGCTTGAGACATATTCTTAAATAAAGATTTTCTATGAGAAGAAGTTCTATTTAATTTTCTTCCAGTTTGACGGTGACGCATTTTATTTCCTCAAATTCAAATTATAGTTTAGTATGGATCTTCATGTTTTTTTGCAAGTTCTTCAATGTTTTCAGGAGGCCAACCTTCAACATCCATTCCTAATTCTAAAGACATAATTTTAAGAACTTCCTTTATCTCATTTAAAGATTTACGTCCAAAGTTTGGTGTTCTCAACATTTCTGGTTCTGTTTTCTGAACTAAATCGCCTATATATACGATATTATCGTTTTTAAGGCAATTTGCTGATCGAACACTTAACTCAAGCTCATCAACTTTTTTGAGAAGACTTCTATTAAATGGAAGAATACTTTCTGCATCTTCCTCAATTTCTGGCTCAGGCTCATCAAAATTTATAAAAGGTTTTAACTGTTCAGTTAATATTCTTGCACCAAAAGCTATTGCATCCTCAGGTGACAAGGTACCATTCGTTTCAATATCAAATAGAAGTTTATCATAATCAGTCTGTTGACCAACTCTTGTATTATCAACTCTATAAGCAACTTTAACAATTGGACTAAAAAGAGCATCAATTGGTATTAAACCAATTGGTAATTCTTCTGAATTATTTGAATTTGCTGGAACATATCCTTTTCCATTTTCAACAACAAATTCAACATCAAGGGTTGCGCCTTTATCTAGAGTGCAAATATGATGATCTGGATTCATTATTTCAATACCAGAAGTTAGTTCAATCATTTCAGCTGTAACATTTGAGGGGCCTTTAACATTCAGTCTTAATCTTTTTGGGCCCTCAACCTCCATTTTTAATATAATACCTTTAACATTTAGAACTATATCAGTAACATCTTCAATTACTCCAGGTATTGTAGAAAACTCATGTAGCACACCTTGAACTTGCATCCCAGTTATTGCAGTTCCTTGAAGTGATGACAAAAGAACTCTTCTTAGTGCGTTTCCAATGGTAACACCAAATCCTCTTTCCAATGGTTCGACATTAACTGTTGCTGAAAATGGGTTATTATTATTATTTTTAATTTCAATTATGTCTGTGTTTATTAGACTCTTCCAGTTTTTTTCAATCACTTTAAAAATTCCTTTGCAATAGTATTATTTTAATTAATAAATTATTATACTCTACGTCTTTTTGGAGGACGNCATCCATTATGTGGTATAGGGGTTACATCTCTNATAGATGTTATAGTAAAACCAATAGATTGNAGAGCTCTCAANGCTGACTCTCTNCCNGATCCAGGNCCTGAAACNTCAACATCAACATTTTTTAAACCATGCTCNGAAGCCTTCTTNCCAGCGTCNTCTGCAGCAAGNTGNGCAGCATACGGNGTNGCTTTTCTTGAACCTTTAAANCCCATTAAACCCGATGAAGACCAAGATATTGTATTACCTTGAACATCNGTTATTGTNACCATTGTATTATTAAAAGANGAATTAACATGCACTACACCGTTAGTGATATTTTTTCTCTCTTTTTTTCTAACTCTTGTAGTTTGAACTTGTTTTGCCATAATTTATCCTATTTTTTCTTTCCTGCAATTGCTTTAGGTTTCCCTTTTCTTGTTCTAGCATTAGTATGAGTTCTTTGACCTCTAACAGGCAGTCCTTTTCTGTGCCTTAGACCTCTTAAACAGCCTAAATCCATATACCTTTTGATATCCATTGAAGATTGTCTCCTTAAGTCACCCTCAACAATATAATCACGATCGATTATTTCTCTAATTTGGGTTACCTCGTTGTCTGATAAATCAGCTACCCTTTTATCATTAGAGAGTTTGGCCTCTTTACAAATATTTTTTGAAGAAGTGCCTCCAATTCCATAAATATATGTGAGGGCGATCAAAACTCGTTTTTTAGTTGGTATATTAACCCCTGCAATTCTAGCCACAATTTATCTCCTTATACATCATTTTTTTTAAAATCTAAAATATTGTTAATATCATTTGAAATCTCTTTAACCGTTTTCATGCCATTAATCTCATAATGTAAATTAGATTTTTTATAATATGGTACCAATGGCCTTGTTTGATTTTCATAAATTTTTAACCTGTTTTCTAATATTTCCTTTTTATCATCCGCTCTAGCTTCATTAGATTCAATTGCTCTATTTTCAATCCTTTTGTATAAGTCATCAAAACTAACACTTAATTCAATAACGAAATCTATTTTTTTCTTATATTTAATAAGCAGCTCATCAAATTTAGTAGCTTGGTTCAAATTTCTTGGAAAACCGTCAAGAACAAAACCTTTTTTGCAATCATCTTCAAGAATTCTAACTGAAATTATATCTAATATAATATCATCACTGACGAATTCGCCTTTATCTACTATATTTTGAACCTGAAGCCCTAATTTAGTTTTTTTTTCAATATTTTCTCTAATAATTTCTCCAGTTGATAGTTGTACAAGCCCAAAATTTTTATTTATTAATACCGATTGAGTCCCTTTTCCTGATCCAGGAGCACCCAATAATATAATATTCACCTAGTTCGTCCCCTTAATCTTGATTTTTTAATTAAACCCTCATATTGATGCGCAATCAAATGACTCTGAACTTGAGATACAGTATCTAAAGTCACAGAAACAACAATTAACAAAGAAGTACCACCAAAGTAAAAAGGTACAGAATATTGGCTTATTAGAATTTCTGGAAGAATACAAACTGCTGCAAGATAGGCGGAACCTAATACGGTTAACCTTGTTAAAATAAAATCTAAATAATTAGCAGTTGGCTCTCCAGGTCTGATACCTGGTACGTAGCCCCCATTTTTTCTAAGGTTTTCCGCTGTTTCTTCAGGGTTAAAAACTATTGCAGTATAAAAGAAGGCAAAAAAGACAATTAAAAATATTAAAATTAAAAGATATAAAGGCTGACCTCTTCCAAGTAATGCATTAATAGTGACAATCCAATCACTTGTACCTCCAGAAAAACTTGCAGCTGTTAATGGAAGTGCCATTAAGGAAGAAGCAAAAATTGGAGGTATTACTCCAGGGACATTAATTTTAAGAGGTAGATGTGAGCTCTCACCTCCCATCATTTTGTTACCCATTTGCCTTTTTGGATATTGAATCTGAATCCTTCGTTGTGATCTCTCTATAAAAACAATAAAAGCTATTACAGCAACAGCCATTATTAATAAAGCAACTATTAATATAGCGGAAATAGCTCCAGTTCTCCCTAATTCAAGTGTCCCAGCCAAGGCTCTTGGTAATTCTGCGACAATACCAGTAAAAATAATCAACGATATTCCATTACCGATCCCTCTGGATGTTACTTGTTCACCTAACCACATAAGGAACATTACGCCTCCAAGCAATGTGAAGACTGTAGTTATTCTAAAGAAAATGCCAGGTTCAGTAACAGCACCAGCACTTTCAAGACCAACAGCAAATCCATAGCCCTGAACTACAGCAAGAACAACTGTTAAATATCTTGTATATTGATTAATCTTCTTTCTACCTGCTTCACCTTCTTTTTTTAAGGCCTCTAATTGTGGGGAAACTGCGGTAAGTAATTGAGTTATGATTGAAGCCGTAATGTATGGGAAAACTGACAATGCGAAAATTGTCATCCTACCTAGAGCTCCACCAGCCATCATATTAAACATCCCAAGAAGACCACCACTATTATTACTAAATAAATCAGATAGGGCATTGGGATCTATTCCTGGAACAGGGATATATGTACCTAATCTATAGACCAATAGTGCTCCAAGCGTAAACCAAAGTCTTTGCTGAAGCTCTGTAGCTTTTGCAAATGCAGAACCTGTTACTGCAGGTGTTGATCCTAATGGATTTCTTGCCATTAATTCATTATCCTATTTTTTATCTTCTTTATTAATTATGGTGATATTTCCACCAGCTTTCTTAACTCGCTCAATTGCAGTTTTAGATGCACCATTTACTTTCATATTAATCTTAGATTTAATTTCACCTCTAGCTAAGATTCGAATGCCATCCTTTATATTTGCAAAAATACCAGAAGATAGAAGACTAAAATTATCAATTTCTTTTGAATGATCAATTTTACCATTCTCTATAAGTTTTTGAATTTCACCAAGATTCAAAATTCTATAAACTTTTCTATTATATTTTTTAAATCCCCTTTTAGGCAACCTTCGGTGTATTGGCATTTGTCCGCCCTCAAACCCATTAATAGACACTCCAGATCTTGACTTTTGACCTTTGTGACCTTTACCAGAGGTTTTTCCTATTCCAGAACCGGTTCCTCTACCAATACGCTTTCTCGAGCTCGTTGCCCCATTATTATCATTTAATTTATTTAGTTCCATTTGCATTACCTAAATTTAATTACTTTTCACTATTACAAGATGTTTTACTTTTTCAATCATGCCTCTAACAGATGGAGTGTCTTCTAAACTTCTTTCTTTATTAATTTTATTCAACCCAAGACCAATTAAAGTTTTTCTTTGATAGCTCTGTCTACCTATTGCACTTTTTACCTGCTTAACTATCAACTTTGTTTTTTTAGACATTTTTAATCCTCAAATAATAAACTAATTTTACTCAGCGCTTGGCTTCTTCCCAATTACTTCTGAAACCTTTTTTCCTCTTTTAGATGCGATTGATCTTGGAGACTGCATAAATTTTAGAGCTTCCATAGTAGCTTTAACCATATTATGAGGGTTTGACGAACCAATAGATTTAGCAACAACATCCTGGATACCTAAAGTTTCAAAAACAGCCCTCATTGGACCACCTGCTATTATTCCTGTTCCAGAGGGAGCAGATCGCAAATTAACTTTTCCAGCTCCAAAAATTCCAACTATATCATGATGTAAAGTTCTGCCTTCTTTTAAAGGAACTTTAATTAATGTAGATTTAGCTTTATCAGTTGCTTTTCTAATTGCCTCAGGAACTTCTTTGGCTTTCCCACTTCCAACTCCTACTCTACCTTTGCCGTCACCCACAACAACTAAAGCAGCAAATCCAAATCTTCTTCCTCCTTTAACAACTTTAGCAACTCTATTAATGCCAACAAGCTTATCAATTAGTTCATTTTCATCTTTAAAATTATTATCTTTAGCGTTTTGCTCATTTGCCATTAATTTTCTCCTTAAAATTCTAACCCTGCAGTTCTAGCAGCATCAGCTAAAGCTTTGACCCTACCGTGATATTTATAACCACCTCTATCAAAGATAACTGTTTTTACGCCTTTCTTAATAGCTCTTTGAGCAACCAAAGTACCTATTTTTGATGCAGCCTCTATATTTGTACCACTAATTTTCTGTTTTTTCTCTATTGATGATGCTGACACTAAAGTAACACCTTTAATATCATCAATAACTTGGGCATATATATTTTTTGATGATCTAAAAATAGATAATCTAGGGCTATTATTTACACCTAATTTAATTGCAAATCTAGTCCTTCTTTTCCTACGTTCAAATAAATCTCTAGCTTTTATAGTCACAATAACACCTATTATTTTTTCTTACCTTCTTTTCTAAAAATATACTCATTATCATATTTAATTCCCTTACCTTTAAAAGGCTCAGGCTTTCTATAGGATCTGATTTTAGCGG
>NYVQ01000014.1 GCA_002684695.1 SAR116 cluster bacterium
ATAGCAAGAGCAATAGCAAAAAAACCTGAGTTGCTGGTTTTAGACGAACCCGTTCAAGGCGTCGACTTCAACGGGGAAATTGCTCTATATAATTTGATTAAAAATATATCTGATACATTGAATTGTGGAATTTTATTAATATCTCACGATATTCATTTTGTCATGTCCTCAACAGATCATGTAATTTGTTTAAACGGACATGTTTGTTGTTCAGGAACACCTAGTTATGTTGCTAAAAATCCAGCTTATATAGAACTTTTTGGAGAGCATACAGCATCAGTCCTTTCTCTTTATAAGCATCAACATGAACACTCCCATTCTATTGATGGAAGTATTGTAGAATAATGTTTGATGATTTTTTTATAAGAGCATTAATAGCTGGAATTGGTGTAGCAATTGTTACAGGACCTTTGGGTTGCTTTGTAATTTGGCGTCGTTTAGCTTATTTTGGCGATACTTTATCGCATTCAGCACTTCTTGGAGTTACTTTAGCTTTTTCTTTAAGCATTAACATTTCTTTATCAGTGTTTTTAGTTTCAGGAATAGTTGCATTGCTTTTATTAAGTTTACAAAAGAGAACAAAACTTCCAGGTGATGCATTATTAGGACTTCTTGCTCACTCTAGTATTGCAGTTGGTCTAGTTATCATTGGTTTCCTTACTTTTATCAGATTTGACATAATGGGCCTATTATTTGGTGATATTCTTTCTGTAACAACTAATGATATTCTCATTATCTGGCTAGGAGGATCAATAATTTTAATCATTTTATTTTTTATTTGGAAATCATTATTTGCAGCAACTGTTAATTATGATCTTGCTGCAGCTGAGGGAATGAATCCAGACAGGTCAAACGTTATTTTCACATTGCTTCTGGCAGGAGTTATTGCGATTTCAATAAAAATGATAGGGGTTTTATTAATTACAGGCTTACTTTTAATTCCACCAGCATTGGCTAGGAACCTAAGCAATAATCCTCGTCAAATGGTTGTATTATCTATAATTGGAGGCATTATATCAGTTTTACTGGGACTGTTTGGTTCTTTAGAGTTTAATACAGCTTCTGGACCTACTATTATTGTAGCAGCTTTAATTTTATTTGTTATTTCAATGTTTGTTCCAAGTACAGACAAAAAGTTGCAAAAATGAAAACATTTTGATATTTAAAAATTATGGATTTTAAAAAAGATTACTTAACAAAAAACCAACAAATAGTTCTCAACTTATTAGAGAAATCAAAAGAACCTTTAAAAGCGTATACCATTCTTAGTGGAACCAAAAACAATGGAATAACAGCACCCACTCAAGTTTATAGAGCTTTAGATAAATTAATTGAAATTGGAAAGGTTCATAAAATTAAGAGTAAAAACTCATACATTGCGTGTAATCATGAACAGTGTAATTCAAAAAAATCTGTCTCTTTTTTAATTTGTAAAGATTGTGATATTGTAATTGAGCTTGAGAAAACCAATATTTCTTCATACTTCACTAAACTTAGTGAAAAATTTGATTTCAAACATTCAGAACATAATTTGGAAATTTATGGTTCTTGCAATTCTTGCAATAGCTAAAAAATTTTGTAGCTAAATTATATTAATAAAAAATCTTATTTTGGTCATTTTTATATCTAATTTGAAACATCATTTCTTATTATAAAGTATTTGTATAAAAATTTAGTGAGTATTTTGATGTCTAGTAGAATATTTTTTTCTCCACTGTTAATCGCATTTTTTATTATTGTTATTAATTTTTTTCTGGCTTCATTTTCAATATTATGAGTTTTTAAATTTAATTATTTCCTCCCAAACTAACTAAATGGTAGATATTTCTGCCATTTAGTTTTTCTTTTATTAATGTTAAAAACTATACTAAAATTACAAATCAATTTTTTTCAAAATAAATAATCAAAGCTTGTAATTTAAACATTATCAATTATTGTTTCTATATGTGTTCTTTAATTTTCTATTTAATTGCTTTTCAAATATTTGCTAATGTAATTTGGTCTTTCAGAAAGCAAATCATAAAATTTTACAATGGATTTTTAGAAAAATTACAAAACCAATTTCAAAAACAAACAATAGAATAGACGTAAAACAATCAGAGCTAATTATGTATGATATTTATACAAGACCTAATTGTATCTGGTGTTTTAGGGCTAAAGATTTGCTATCTAGGAAGGGCATTGAGTTTAACGATTTAGATATTACCAATGATGACCTTAGAAATGATTTAAAATCTAAAGCACCAGGAATTAAAACAATCCCACAAATCTTTATGAATGGTAAAAGAATTGGGGACTATAATGATTTAGTTGAGCACTTAAAAATAACTAATTAAATATAGATAGATAATAACTACCTTACGTTAAATTTTAATGATAAAATTTGTTCACCTTACTGACATTCATTTTTCAAACAGACAATCCATTATAAATAATAAAAGTTTTGCCCCAAAAAAATTACTCCAACTTGCTATAGATAAAATATGTAGAATAAGACCTGAACCAGATTTTATTTTAATTAGTGGAGATCTTACAAATTCAGGTAATTTAGAAAGTTATAAGCTTCTTAAGAAAAATTTTGAAAAATTAAAACAACCAGTTTTTTTAGCTTTAGGAAACCATGACAATAGAAAAGCATTCAATAAAGTTTTTAAAAACAAAATTTCAAAAGAACAATTATTTTATGATCAAGTAATTGGTAATCTTAATTTAATTACCTTAGATACATCATTGCCTCGAGAAGTTTCTGGAACTCTTGGAACAGACCAATTAAATTTTTTAAAAAATAGTTTGGAAAAAAATAAAAAACTCCCCTCTTTAATTATGATGCACCACCCACCAAAGTTCAGTGAAAATAGTCCGGATTGGATTAGTTTAGATTTAGATACAACAAAAAATTTATATAAAATTATAAAAGACTATAAATTAGTTGCTATCATGTGTGGGCACGTACATGTTAATCAATCCAATTTTTGGAATAATATTCCAGTAATAATTTCAAGTGGTTTATATTCAACAATAGATTTTTTAGAACTTAATGAGACACTCATGATTGAAGGTGCCAGTTTTAATATATGCAATATAAGAGAAAATGGAATTGGTGTATCTGTAGTTCCTGTAGCACCAAAAGGAAAAATATTAAAAAAAATAAAAACTAGAGTTTTCAAAAATTAGGCGACTTGAATTAAAAAACAGTTATTTGATGAAAATAACGTATATATAGTTAGTTATAATAGAAGCTAATAAAAAGTAAAATCCATACAATAAATACACCTCAAAATAACTAGATGTTTTGCCAGCAAAAACAATAAAAGTAATTAAAAATATATCAACCATAGAGAACTTATGTAAATTATATTTCTCTAAAAATTTAAACTCAAAGATTTTTAATATAATTTTGACTAAAGGCATTATTAACCCAAATAGAATTATAATAATGGATAAGAGAGTTTCACCATTATCTAATAAGTCTTTACTAATGGAGAGTATTGAAAATTCGGACTTAAATACCCAAAATTCATCAATACGTGCAATTGGTAGATAAACACCACAAAAAAGAAAAAAAGTTTCAAAAACAATTAAAGAATATTTAAAATAAAGGTACATTTTATAAACATCCTTAAAAGAAGGAGAGTATTTTTGCTCCCCTTCTTTAATTTTATTTAACGAAGTATCCTAGTCTTGTTTACAGGAAGTACTTGCACATAAAATTATAGACATAAATCACCTCCTTAATTTTCAGTTAAAACTATTTGGATAGTATTTTAATTAATAAGATTAAACAACATGTTTAGATAATTAAAACTTATTTTGACCCCAAACCAAAATTCATAATAGATGATTTTAACGGTTTGAAATTATGGAGAAAATCTATGGTTTTTGAACGAATATTTTTAACTATCTGATTATCTGTTCTAGAAATACGATTAAGTAAATTAACACTGGCTACTCTAGCATTAATATCAATAAATCTTTGTCTTTCATAAGACAAAAGCATTCTTGTTTCACCAAGTTTATATGAAGGGTCAATTGATTTACCTAACAAAGATTTAATGTCATTTATACTCATATTAAATCCTTGAGCTCCAATTGGGGGTATGACATGAGCTGCTTCTGCAATAATTGCCGTTCTATAGGATATTAATCTTGTGGCAACCTGTGTTTGCATGTTCCATAATTGGGGTTTTGAAATAACATTTAATTTTCCTAATATATTAGCTGACCGTTCATTAGCTCTTTTTTCAAATTCAGATGCTTCTAAATTAATCAATTGTTCAGTATTATTTTGATTGTCCATCCATACAACAGAAGAAATTTTTCTACTATTCTCAATTTGAAGAGGCACAGTGGTAAAGGGGCCACCAGAATTATAAATTTCGTTAGAAATATTTTCGTGACTGTACTCATGTTCTATTCCAAAAGTTAAAGCATTTTGGTTTAGGTCTTTAGAAATTATTTTGATTTTCTGTTTATTTCTTACAAAAGAATTTTTCCCATCAGCGCCAATGAGCAGTTTTGAATTATATTGGTTTCCATTAGTTAGTTTTAATTCAATATATTCATTTGAGGTTTTAAATTCTTCTATAGTAGTTTCTGAATGAAATTTAATATTTTTTTCTTTATTAATTATTTTATAAAGTTCATTAAGCATATCGCCATTTTTTACATTCCATCCTAGTGGTTTAGAATAATTATCATTTGAAAATGTTTTATCAGTTTTAATGTTTAATTTTTCATTAGAAATTTTAGTATCTACAATTTTTAGAGATTGCATTGGACAAGAATATTTTTCTAGGGAGCCCCAAATACCAATTTCATCCAAAAATTTTTTTGATGGCTCTAAAAAAGCAGTTGTTCGGTAAGTATTTTTTTGAGTTTTTTTATAAAATTCGGATTTATTTTTATCAACACAGACAACTGAAAAACCATTCCTTGCAAAAGCAATTGAGGCTATTAGGCCAGCCAGGCCAGCACCAGAAACAAATACATCAATATTATTATTTTTCATTTTGCGTAATAACTAGTAATTAATAAATTTTTATCTATAAATAATTTATACTATTTCAATGTCTTTATTTACTATCGTCTTCATTTTGATAGTGATAGGACCTGCTAGGGCGATACCTTACAGCTAAGCATGCCAAGGCTATTATAAGAATTGCTCCTGCTTCGTATAATAATGTTGAAGCATCCATACCTTTACCCTGTAGTATTATAAGACGTGATATAGCTGTCATTGCGATAAACAATGGAAGTGTAATTGGTATTCTATTACTTGTGTAAAAAACGCCAATCATCCCTAAAACTTCAGTATAAATAAATAAAAGTAGCAAGTCTGCTAAATTTATAGTGCCAATATTATAAATTAGAATAATTTCTTGAACAGTGGCAACAACTGTTAAAAAAGCAATTATTGTTAATAAGGACTTTTCAATAATTTTTATAATATTAGCTGCAATACCATCAAACATTTCTTCACCTAATTAATATAGTTTACTGTTCATAATTCATTACTTAATATTATAAACATAAGCTAATTTGGCAACTTCTAAAATTTAATTGATGCATGTGAATTTAAAAACTTTGAAAAAAAATATCTAATTTTTTATTTTCAGAAGGAGGTCTCTAATTATAAATACAATAAAATTATTCTGGTAATCCAGCTAATTTCATTCCTTCAACAAGATTATTTATTAAAGATTCGCTCATCTCAGGAGCTACTTTTCTATAGTCTGCTATCGTTTTAATTTCTGGTCTTTCAGTTAGATATTTTTGTAACCACTCTTTACTTTCATCAATTTCACCTTTAAGTGCGAGAACTGCAGCTTTAAATCCAAAAAGTCTATTGTGGGGGGCGTCTTGCATTGTTCTATTTATAGAATTTAATGCATTATCTAAATCTTTTTTGCTTATATAACAAAAAATTAACCAGCTCTCCCACTCCATTCTTCCTACTGGATCAATCTCAATTGCTTTTTTTACACAATCTATTGCCTCATCAAATTTACTTTGTCTCATCAATGACATGGAGTACATTTGCAGGGAACGAGGATGATTAGGATTTACATCTATGGCTTTTTGTATTAATTCCATAAATCTTTCAATATCTTGCGTAAGATAATTTTGAATACCCTTTGCCATAATTGCGTCAGGATTTTCTGGGTCAAGAGAATATGCTTTTTCAGTATGCTTAAAAAACTTTTCCTGATTTTCTTTTCTTTCGGAATCTAATGATGGTTCAAATACCATTTCCATTAAACCTTGAGAAAGAACGATATGAGCTTCAGCTAAATTCCCATCAAGTGAAATAGCTTTTTCTGCATGTTCAATGGCTTTCAAACACAAATCTAATTTTGATTTTAAATCCAAACCTTGAGTATAATTTGCTTGACTTAAATATGACTGAGCCTGCAGATTTTCATCCCAAGCACTTAGATTTACTTTTTTCTTTACATCTAAACGCTGTATCTCATTTGCTTTTAGAGCTGGGGAAATTATTACAGCAACCTTTTGAGAAACTTCATCCTGAATTTCAAAAATATCTTCTAAAGACCTATCCCAATTCTGTGACCATATTTGAGTATCTTTATCTGCATCTATAAGTTGAGTGTTAATTCTAACTTTATTGCCACCTTTTCTCACACTACCAACTATTAGGTATTTAGCGTTTAATTCCCCAGCTATTTTTTTCGTTGTCTCTTTAGTATTCTTATATGAGAAAATTGAATTACTTGAGATAACAGGAAATGTCTTCCATTTAGATAAATGAGAAATGATATCTTCAGTAATTCCATCAGCAAAGTAATCCTGTTCTGGATCATTACTCATGTTATTAAAAGGAAGCACAGCTATTGTAGGAGGTTTACTGTCTTCGTCTTCTTTTTGAATTTGTTTTTCAAGTTTCCTAATTTCCAAGTCAGGATCAGCAAGATCATAGGCATGAACAAAAGTATTTTTTACCTTTTGTTCACCAAGGTCATGAAAATCAAATTCAGTTTTTTTATTTACAAAATCTAAAATACTTTTTGAAAGACAAACGCCATTTGGTTGTGATAACGCTTCCAGTCTTGCTGCAACATTTACGCCCTCACCGTAAAGATTTTCTCCCTCCACAATAACATCCCCCATATTTAAGCCAATTCTAAACATCATTGAGGCATCATGGGAGACGTTCTCATTTCTTTCCTTTATTAGTTTTTGAAACTCTTTAGCGCATACCACGGCAGAAACAGCACTTTGAAATTCAGCTAAAACAGAGTCACCAGCTGTATTGAATATTCGACCATCGTGTTCTTTGAATAAATTATCTAAAATATCTCTACAAGAACGAAAACTTCTCAAAGTTTCATCCTCATTTTTCTCCATCATTTTACTAAAGCCAACAACATCTGTTACAAATATTACAGCTATTTTTCTCTGAATATCTTTGGCCATAAACAATCCTTAGGAAGATGTTAATTCAAGAAAATTACAAGTAACGCAATTAAGCAATAAACAATAAAATAATATAAAAAAATCCATTTTTTTACCATAAAAAATCTCTCTAATTAGAATTAAACCTGATTAAATTTAAAATATCGTATCTGTTATCTAAATTTTTACAAAAATTATTCGGATCATTTTTTGAATTTTTAATTTCTTCTTCGTAACAGTATAAACATAGTTCAACTTTTTTTTTCTTAAAAGACAAAAAAATTTTAGTTGGAATTGGTTCATTGTAATCAGGATGTGGGTTTTTAGTTCTGTTACACCACATACAACGTGCATCTTTTTTGTAATAATCAAATAACATATAAATTAAATTATTTATAAATGTATTAAAATCAACTCTTACATGATTGAAATGATTTTATCAAAAATTTCAGAGTTACCAGCCAGATCCAGAAGTACCAGGAAGAGGTCCTTCAGACCAAAATCTTGGAGTGATGAGTGACATATCAACAATTTGCCTTAAAACCCTATTTTCACTTTTAAGTGAAACGGCTTCTAAACAAAGAATAAGTCTTCCAGCTTTTGTTTCTTCCCAAAACCAAGTACCTATTTTTTCAAAGTCATCAATCTTATCCCTGAAAGTAATAGTTTCTGTGTAATAAGCCTGAAGGTCCTCTACTACAAGTTTCAGAAGAGGAACTGGTCCAATTCCTTTTCTTGTGCTTTGAGGGATCTCCCCCTTAACAAATGAAGATATGAAATTTACATAGTCATTCATTAATACTTCACTTGCTCCAACGGTGGTTCTACCGCGAAAGTTGATAGCTTCTTCATAGTCGAGTTTCAAATTTTCCATTTCAACTTTAACTTCCTCAACTAATGTATCAATGTCACCAATTTCATTTTGATCTATCACAAGTTCTACAGGCAGTGCATAGCCCATTCTTCCATTTTTGACAGGAATTACATCTGGAAAATCTTTCAATATTGGACCAGATGTTTCGTTGAATATTTCAAATGCAGTGCGGATAATTTTTTTCTGATACTCAGGGTTATTTGGTATACCTAAAGGGCGACCCATTGGAAAATCCAGCCATAAAGCACGTGGTGGTTTAATTGCTTGAAGATGTTCTTTAACAAACCCCACTAGAACTGTTGAGAAACCAAAAGATTCAAAAAAATGAGCAAGCACGCTCACGGCGCGCGTACAAAATGGTCAGACAGGAACCAGGAAAACAGTATCCACAGCATCCATTTTCATTCTTTCTGCAACTTCTTTTGCAGAACGTTCCATCTTCATAGGATCAGACGATCCAATAAAAGAATAGTGTTCATTAGAAACGGAACCTATTTCTCCTTCTCTGGCCATTTCCTCTAATCTATCTATTGGAAGAATTGTATTTAGGTCTTGTTGCCAGNCAGTACGATCATATTCTACAGCTACATGTGTCATTACAAGATCGAGATTATTTTTATCTATTACTCTGTGGTTATTCGCTAGCCATGAAAAAGGCTTGTCACCTCTTTTAGAAATTGCTGCTGTAGAGACAATGGATACTCTACGACTNTTTGCTTCCTTAGGTTGAGTCCAAGACNGATTGTCAAAGGTATATTTCTCAAGTCGAGAAATAAATCCCCTCCCAACTGCAGGCATATCAGGTATTAAAACCATTCAAATCATCCAAACAAAATTTGTTTTCATTGGTATATTTTTAAATTTTATATCAAATAATTCTATCTGTTAAAAGTCTTTTTACAACAGGTATATCAGCCTCAGCCCAATCCAGAATTTCTAACTTGTTTTTATCTAACCATCTACAACTGATGTGCTCTTTAAGAGTTAGATTTCTATTGGAGCTAGAACATAAATACACCTTCATATTTAATTGAAAGTCAGGATATTTATGATTAACCAACATATAAAAATTGTTAATTTCTATATTAAGCGATAGTTCCTCTAGAATTTCTCTTTTTAAACATTGCACATCATTTTCATTATCTTCAATTTTTCCACCTGGAAATTCAAACTTTTCAGAAATATAACTAAGTTTATTTTTTCCTCTTTGAGCACAAAGAATTTTTTCTTTATTAATGATAACTCCAGCNATAACAAAAATTTTTTTCACAAACTATACTTCAGTCCAAAAAGCAAAATACTATTTATTGTAACTTTTGATAGCAAAAAATCAATTTAACTATTTAGAGAAAATAATTTTAAATTTAATAATAATAAATCAGGGCAAACTAAGAAAATGAAGCTAGACATTAGCCCTAAAAATTTAATTTTGAGAGGACAATTAATATTATAAAGGAAAATGNCTAGCTAACTTATTATGTATNATGTGNATGAAATAGATATTGCATTTTTAAGAATTTAATTATGTNGTAACTTCATAACAACAAAACTTTTGTGAAAATTTTTCAGGANATGGCGGAAGGAGCAGGAGTTGAACCCACCAGAAACGTTATAACGCCTCTCGCCGGATTTGAAGTCCGTGCGTCTCACCGGAGACGATTTCCTTCCTATTAAAACTTGAACTAATTTAAAGCCTATAAACTATAAAAAAATTCACTAGCATTTTGTTTAACAAACCTTTCATTATTTAATCTTTTAGTAAATCCTTTTCTGTCAAAAAATTCTAAAAGTTCTATCACCAAATTCCTACTTATACCAAGATTCTCTTTATAAATTTTTAAATCAAGTCTAAGTTTTTGATTAGTGGAAGCAACTTTTTCNGCAATTATTGCAAAGNCAAAAATAGTAGTTGGATAATAGTAACGATTTTTTGATATTCTTATAATATATCCTAATTTTAAAGCTTTCTTTAAAGTTGGTTCTAGCTCAGATAATTTTAAACCTAATTCTTCACAAACACTATTTATTGAAGGGGGGTGAAATTTGTTTTTATCAAAAATTGATTTTATTTTTTCCCAGATGATTGTTTCACTTTTATCAAAATTATTTATTTCTTGAGTAAGACTTAAGTTTTTTCCTTGATGGTATAACTTATTCTCATCAAAAAGTTCGTCTATTATTTTTTTAATTACGTATTCAGGTGCTTTAGAACTATACTCATTAATAATTTTATCTTCATTTAAAATNCTAATATTTTTATTTTTTATAAAAAGGTCACTAATCTTTTTATAGACTATATTTTTACAAACATCGAAGTTAGACTCAAGTATTCCCCATTGCTGATTTTTATTAGTAAATATTTTAATAGGTAAAGTTCTACAGAGTTTTNCTGCTTCTGATTTAATTAAATTTTTAGACATATAAAACTTTATAAGATCTATTCCAAACAAATCTTCTGTTAATAAAAATAATAGTGTTTTTTCATTATTTAATTGTTTTAGTTTTAAAAGTTTTTNTATTCTTTCAGGTNTGTTTCTANTTTTTTTAATAGAATANGGATCAATTACTTCACCAGCNCCGATTGTTCTTGTTCCAGACTCATCGCGAATAATAAATCGATCCCCATAAAATGGTGAAGTAACGTTTTCAAGTATTAACTGAACAAAACCACTATCACCTGGATTGATCTCTTTATTCTTTAATATAACAACTCTACAGATTATTTTAGATGAACCAAAATGAAGAAAAGCTCTAGTTAAATGTTTAAGGGGTTTTTTCTCATATGATGAGACTGAAAAATGTGCATCAAAACAATCAGAAACAAAATTGGCTTCTTCTGAAACAATCCAGCATCCCCTTTCAAATATATTATTATCATTATGAGNGNTTGTTAAATTTAAGGCACATCTTTGNCCAGCATAACCAATTTCAGANATTTTATTTTGGGTATGTATACCTCTTACACGNACNTTAATGCCTTTTGGTGANAATATNAAAGTNTCACCCTTTTTAACAGTTCCTGAAAAAATAGTACCTGTGACTATAAGTCCAAAACCCTTTAAATTAAATTTTCTATCTATTGCTAAACGAAAATTTTTTCTANTTGCAGATTGTCTTTTGGNGNGCGCCTGANCTTTTAGAAAAGTTTCTAATTCTTTAATNCCAGTTTTTGTAATATTGGAAACAGGGAAAATTGGCACATTTGATAAAGTTGTTTTTTTGATAATATTTTTAGTCAGTTTTATTATTTCTTCAATTCTTTCTGGCTTCACCTTATCAATTTTAGTAATTACGACAGCACCTCTACTTATCTCTAAAAGATTCAGTATTTCTAAATGCTCAAATGTCTGTGGCATTAATCCATCATCAGCAGCTATAATTAAAAGACAAAATTTTACACCAATTACACCAGAAAGCATATTTTGAATAAATTTTTCATGCCCTGGAACATCTATAAACCCTATAATANAATCATTGGAGGCCTTTAAATAAGCAAACCCTAAATCAATAGACATCCCTCTTGATTTCTCCTCAGGAAGGTTGTCTGTATTTTTACCAGTAAGGTTTTTAACTAATAAAGTTTTACCATGATCNATATGACCTGCTGTAGCTATAATCATATATACTAAAGGTCTTCTAAATTTAATTTTGAAAGTTGTTCTATAATTAATTCTTCATTTTCAAGGCACCGAAAGTCGAATACAAGACTGTCNTTATTTAGTCTCCCAATTATTGGTACTGGTAAANCTCTAAACTTTTTAGATAAATTGTATATAAATTTTTTATGATTGTTTTTTAATGAACAGATTTTAATTCCAGAACTTGGCAATAATTCAACTGGCAATGATCCACTNCCAATTTGACTTTTACATTTTATAATTTTTACTTCTGCTATATTAAATAATTTTGACTTTATTACAGGATAGAGTCTTTTTGANATTTCATAAATTTCTTTCTCTTTTCTGTTCAATATTCTTAATGTAGGTATCTCAACTTTGGCTTTTTCTGGGTTTTCATATAGTTTTAATAGTGATGAAAAAGCAGCAATTGTCATTTTGTCACAGCGTAATGCACGCTTTAATGGGTTTTTTTTAATTTTATTTATTAAATCTTTTTTCCCCGCAATAATACCACATTGTGGTCCTCCAACTAATTTATCTCCACTAAATGTTACTATGTCTGCTCCATCTTCTAAGGTTTCCTTAGGTGATCTGTATTTAGGTAATCCAATTGAAGTTAGTTCTATTAAAGATCCACTCCCAAGATCAANCATAAATGGGGTGCCACTTTTTTTTGATAATTTAACAATATCTTTTTCTCTAACTTCAGACGTATAGCCTTTGATAATAAAGTTACTTTGATGAGCTTTGAGTATCATGGCCGTTTTTTCGCTTAAGGCATTTTCAAAGTCACCAATGTGAGTTCGGTTTGTCGTTCCTACTTCTAATAACTTACATCCTGAACTTGACATAATTTCTGGAAGTCTGAATGAACCTCCAATCTCGACCAATTCACCTCTACTAACCAAAACTTCTTTACGTTTTGCAAGACTATTTAATGAAAGGACTACGGCTGCGGCATTGTTGTTTACAATGGTGCAAGCTTCGGCCCCTATCAATCGGCAAAGTCTTTCTTCAATGTGAGTATCACGATCGCCTCTTTTCCCATCTGATATATTATACTCGAGATTAGAAGCTTCACTTGCAACAATATTGATTGATTCTAACGCTATTTTTGGCAATAAGGCTCTACCAAAATTAGTGTGCAAAACNGTTCCGGTCAAATTAAATAATGGGTGAAGNCTGTCTTGAGTTAGATNTGTTAAATGTGTTTTTAGTTGATAAAGGAAATCATTTTCATCAATCTTTTGAATCNGATTTTTTTTATTTTTTTTTATTAATAATCTGAAATAAGACTGAGTATCTCTGATTGCAGATTTTACTGTTGAGTGGCCGTGTATCTTAATCAAATTTTTGACCTCAGGAATTTTTTGGATTTGATGTACAGCAGGTATAGATGATAAAGATGGTTTTACAGAGAGCAATTTATTCACTTCAAATTTTTCAAAATTAATTCTCTATAACTTATTTTAATATATTTTTTTCATCAAGGTTTTGATGAAAAAATACGNTAAATCATAAATTTANCTTGTTATGTTACGTATTTCAAATGTATGAAAGNATTAAACTTTTTGTGGAGTTATTATATGGGAAATTTACAGGAAGAAAGTGACCTTGAAAATACTGTAAAAATAAGTGCAAGACGNTTTGAAGAGTCACCCTATATTTCAAGAATTGATGATAGCAAAATGATAAGGGGTGTTTACGCTGGAAGATACCATGCAATATTTAACGGTGAAGACGTTCTTCAAAAATATTGGACCTTAAGAAAGAAGGCCCTCATTTATGATGTTCCAGAGAAACCTATCGAAATTTCNGGACCAGATGCTACAAGCTTTCTTAACAANGTTTTAACAAGAGAAATCTCAAGCTTTACAGAAGGCAGAGGGTTATACGCATTAGCATGTACACCACAAGGCGGTATTTTTATGGATGGCGTACTTTTCAAATTTAGTGATACTCAGTATTGGTATGTTCAAGCTGATGGAGAATTTGAAACATGGCTTTTGGCACATAGTGAAGGCTTTGATATTAAAATTTCTGACCCAAAATCTAGAGTGCTTCAAATACAAGGTCCTTCTTCAATGGATATTATGAAAGACCTAACAGATGGAAAAATTGATGAAAACTTAAAATATTATCGATCTGGTTTTTTTAATATTGATAGACAAAAAGTTTATATTTCTAGAACAGGTTTTACAGGGGAATTGGGTTACGAAATATTTAGTTTAGGCGATCAAACTGACCATGTTTCTTTATGGGATAAAATAATTGAAATAGGTAATAATCATGGNATGGAATTTTCGTCAACTCGATCAATTACTNTTAGGCGAATTGAAGCGGGTATACTTGGTAATTTGACTGACATTGATACAAGCATAACACCACATCAAGCTGGATTAGAAAAAATTGTGGATCTAAATAAAAATTATTTTGTTGGTCAAAAAGCCATTATTAACTCAGATAAGACTAGAATATTGTTTGGCTTTACATGTAAGGAGAAAACTCCCACATCAGGAAGTAAAATCATCTATGGTAATAAAGTAGTTGGATCAATAACAGCTGGTGTTCATTCCCCAACATTAAATTGTGGNGTTGGTTATGTTAGATTTAATATTTCTGGAGAATGGTTAAATCAAAATCTAGAAATTGAATTTAATGATGGATCTAGATCTTCTGGTAAGGTNGTTGATTTACCTTTTTTTGATAAAGAAAAAACACTTTTAAAAGGGTNCAAAGATAAGAGTTTGTTCGAATAAAAAAATTAAAAAAAACTCNTAAATAATTATTTTTACTAATTATGCAAANTTTTATTTATTTAGATATTCAAAATCATACTTCAAATACAAAACTTTATCTTTACAAAGTATAATAGCTGTTGACTCCTTCCTATATAAATACAAACATACTAAAAGTAATTATCTTATAAGGGAGAAACTAAACAAATGAGAAAAATTTTAGTAACTATAATTGCAGGTATTTTTTCATTAATGATGTCAGCTAATTTGGCATTTTCTGCAAANATTCCAGAATCAAGTGATCCAATAAAAATTGTTATAAACGACTGGACAGGGCAGCATGTATCAACAAAAATTGCTGGNGAAGTTCTAAAAAAAATGGGTTATAACATTGAATATGTCTCTGCAGGAGCTCTACCAATGTTAGCTGCAATTTCTGCTGGTGATTTGGATTTTGTAACTGAAGTATGGACTAATAATGTNAACCAATTTTATCATGATGGAATTGCTAGTGGAGATATAATTTTAGTTGGTGAATTGGGACTTTCACCTCAGGAGGGATGGATTTACCCACCTTACATGGATGAAAAATGTCCGGGCTTACCAAATTATATGGCATTATATGACTGTGCTATGGCTTTTGGAAGAGCTGACACGTTNCCAAAGGGCAGACTAATAACTTATCCAGCTGATTGGGGCACAAGATCTAAAGATGTTGTGGCAGCTATAGATATGCCATTTATTCCAATTGCAGGTGGAAGTGAAGGAGCAATGGTTGCAGAATTGCAAAGTGCAATCAAGAAAAAAGAACCTGTAATTTCAATGTTTTGGCAGCCGCACTGGATTTTTGCTACTCAAGAATTTAATTGGGTTAAGTGGAACCCTGTTGATGGTCCATGTGAAGAGGAAACTCAGAAGAAAGATACTGCATGTGGTTTTGAACAAGCGAAAGTTGTAAAGATTTCTTCAAAGCAATTTAAAGAAAAGTATCCTGCAGCCTTCAAATTTCTTGACGCTTATACATTAAACAATGACATAGAAAATTTAGGTATGTTAGAAATTGATGTTAATGGTAAAAAGTTAGAAACTTGGGTTGATGAGTGGATTGCAGGNAATCAAAGTGTTTGGCAATCTTGGATTGATGCAGCNAAAAGCTAAATTACTGAATTNATAAAGGAGTGGCAAAAAATGTTGCTCCTTTATTTTAAAAAAAACCATGGCTTCAAAAAAAGTAAAATTATCCTGCAGAAATGTATGGAAGGTTTATGGGAAAAACCCTGACGGTTTTTTTAATAATCGTTCAGGAAACATTTCTGATCCAAAAAAACTGTCTAAAGACATGCATGAGAAACAGCATATTGTTGCAAATGCAAATGTGAGTTTTGACGTACATGTTGGAGAGATTTTTGTTATTATGGGTCTTTCAGGTTCTGGAAAGTCAACAATTATNCGCTGTTTATCAAGACTAGTTGAGCCAACTGCTGGGGAGGTATTATTAGATGGTGAAGACCTCTTAAGAAAAACATCAAACGAATTNATAGAAATTAGAAGACACAAAATGGGTATGGTATTTCAAAATTTTGGACTTATACCACATTTAAATGTTATGGAAAATATTTCATTTCCTTTAAAAATACAAAATTTTAANAAAGAAAAATGTTATGAAAAAGCAATGAAGCTNATTGATCTTGTAGGCTTGAATGGTAGAGAAGAAAATTATCCTTCACAACTTTCTGGAGGTCAACAGCAGAGAGTTGGTATTGCCCGTTCATTAATTGTAGAGCCAGATGTTTGGTTTCTGGATGAGCCATTTTCAGCTCTAGACCCACTTATTAGAAAGCAAATGCAGGATGAATTTATAAAGATTCAGTCTGTCTTGCATAAATCCATTGTTTTTATAACCCATGATTTTGTAGAAGCATTAAGAATTGCAGATCGAATGGCTATAATGAGAGATGGGTTTATAGTTCAATTAGGAAAACCTATAGATATCGTAATGAATCCTGCAGATGATTACGTTAGAGATTTTACAAGTGACGTTCCTTTTGAAAGATTTTTAAAAGCATCCGACTTAATTGAAAAACCTAAAAGCAATTCTGAAAAATTTGATCGTATATCGAGTGAGATGCCACTTAAAGAAATTTTACCGAAACTTTCTGAAAGCAAAAATGGGCTAGCTGTTACTGATAACAAAAATAAAATTATTGGAGTTATCACATCACAAGGTGTTATCAAAGTTATGGCTTCTGCTGCTCTGAATAAAAAGAAAAATCAACTATGAAATCATTGATTAAACAAGATATTTTTCAATGGTCTTTTGTAATTATAATCACCATCACTTGTCTGCTTATGCAAAATCAATTTTCATGGATAAAAGAATATCCTAAAGAGTATATTGTCCCA
>NYVQ01000015.1 GCA_002684695.1 SAR116 cluster bacterium
AATGCTTTAGAAATTCATAAAAATTATTTTAAAAGTAGCTATATTCTATGAATATTTATTCACATTTCAAATCATCGTTTCTAGAAATTTTCTTGAAAGTAACAAAACTCAAAATTGAGGATACTACTGAACTTAAAAAAAAGTTTACTGTAGAACTTCCCCGGGATGACTCACACGGTGATATTTCAACCAATATTAGTTTAGTACTTGCGAAACATTCTAAATTGAACCCGAGAGAACTCTCTAAAAATATGAAACCATTAATTGAAAAACTTGATGGAGTTAATAAAGTTTCAATTGAGGGTCCGGGTTTTGTAAACATCAATTTAGAAAATTCATTTTGGCACAAACAATTAGAGATTATTATTAATTTAGATGAAAAATATGGTGAAAGTACAACTTTTCAGGGGAAAAATATAAATGTTGAGTTTGTTTCTGCCAATCCTACAGGCCCTCTTCATGTAGGGCATGTTAGAGGTGCTGTTATTGGAGATGTTCTTTCAAATATTCTTAAAAAAGTAGGTTTTAATGTAACTAAAGAATATTATATAAATGATGCAGGTAATCAAATTGATATCTTGGCTGAATCTGTTTTTCTAAGATACAGAGAACTTGTTACTAAAGAAAAAATAGAGATACCTGAGGGATATTATCCTGGTAATTATTTGATACCAATTGCAGAAGGGTTAAAAACTAAATATAGAGCTGATTTACTAGAAAACGATGATAATAAAAGAATAGATCTTATCAAAGATACCTCGATTAAATATATTCTTAATTTAATAAAAAATGATTTAAAGTTATTAAATATAAAAATGGATGTCTATTCGTCAGAAAAGAAGTTAGTTCAGGACCTTTCAGTTCAAAAAACAATTAAAGAACTTGAAAATAAAAATTTAGTTTATTTTGGAAGTCTACCCACGCCAAAAAGTATTAATGATGATTGGGAACCTAAAGAACAGACATTGTTTAAAGCAAAATTATTTGGTGATGATGAAGATAGAACGATGATTAAGTCCGATGGGTCGTTAACATATTTTGCAAGTGATATTGCATATCATAGAGATAAACTAATTAGAACAAAAGGGACGTTAATAAATATTTGGGGTGCAGATCATAGTGGTTATATCAAAAGAATGACTTCTGCAGTAAAAGCCCTTACGGATTTAGACAATCAACTGGAAGTAAAAGTATGTCAGATGGTAAATTTACTGAAAGATAATAAACCTATAAAAATGTCAAAACGTTCTGGAAATTTTATCACATTAAAGGATATTATAAATGAGGTTGGTGGAGACGCAATTAGATTTATAATGCTTACCAGAAAAAGTGATCAAATTTTAGATTTTGATTTTAATAAAGTAACAGAAAAAACTAAAGATAACCCTGTGTTTTATGTTAAATATGCACATGCTAGAATTTGTTCAGTATTAAAAAAAGCAAATGAACTAGGATATAATTTCGAAAAAGAAAATTTTAATCTAAAATACTTAAATCATGACATACATCTAAAGCTTTGCAAACATTTATCAAATTGGCCAAAAATAATTGAAACATCAGCGATTTACAAAGAGCCTCACAGAATAGCTTTTTACTTAATTGATTTATCATCAATTTTTCATAGTCTTTGGTCAATTGGAAGAGAAAAAGACGAGCTGAGATTTTTTCAAAAAGATGATATTAATCGTACTTATGCATACTTAAATCTTATTAAAGCCACTAAAATTGTAATTGCATCTGGCCTAAAAATTATGTCAGTATCTGCTCCAGAGGAAATGTAGTGCAGGAAAAGTCAAGTAAATTTAAGTTTTTGATACCAATATTAAGTGGTTTGCTAGCTGTAATATTTGTTTTGAGTGGAGCAATATATTTATTATTCAATATTAACATTTTTAACGAGGGAAAAGTTCAAATTATAAAAGCCCCAAAGGGACCTATAAAAGAAAAGCCTATAGATGCTGGTGGCAAAATAATAGACCATTTAGACGCTGAATTTTATGGAATTTTGGATAAGGATATTGAGGACCAAGTTGTAGAAGTTATAAAACCACCTGATCCAGAGCCTGAGTTACCAAGCGTAACACTAGAAATAGATAGTAATGTGAATAAAGATAATATAAGTACGGATTCTAATACTGATGATCAAGACGGTTTACCAATTTTAATCACAGGGGATAATATTACAAATGATAATAAAAAACTTTCCACAGATGTTCCATTATTAAGTGACAATATATCTGTTAAAAATATGAATAATACTACTCAAACAAGTAATTTTTCAGAAGCCGACAATATTTCAAAAATAATCAATACACCAATTTCAAAACCAAAAAAAGGTTATTTTGTACAATTAGCATCATTTAATGACCAAGAAAAAGCAAAATTTTCAGCTGGAATTTTAAATGAAAAGCTTGCAGTTTCTTTAGACGGTAATTCTCTCAACGTTATGAAAGTTGACTTAGGGAAAGGCAAGGGGATTTGGTGGAGAATTGTTACTGATATTATGGATAGAAGCGATGCTGAAACTATTTGTGCACTATTAAAATCAGAGGGAAATAATTGCATTGTTCGATCAAAATAAATCATTAATTTTTTAATTTTTATGAATAGTAATAGTGAATTTATAAATTATAACAGTTCAGGTGAACAATTATCTCTCTTTTTAAGCTTAGATGGTTTTGAAGGACCTATTGACCTGCTTCTGCACTTATCTAGAGAACAAAAAGTTGATTTAACTTCTATTTCGATAGCTGAGTTAGTTAATCAATACATTTTATTTATCGAGAAAGTTAAAGTTTTAAATATTGAAGTTGCAGCAGATTATCTAGTAATGGCATCTTGGTTAGCATATTTAAAATCTAAAATTTTACTCCCTGAACAAGAAAGTGAAGAAGATTCAGAAGATATTGATGCTATCTCTGAAGATTTAAAAATAAGACTATTAAAACTTCAAGCAATGCAAAAAACTGCTGAACAATTAATGACAATGCCGAAATTAGGGGAAAATAGATTTGTACGAGGGGAAGACATCGCAAATAAAGATATAATTAACTATGAATACGAAGCTAATTTATATGATTTGCTAGTTGCATATGGTCAGATTAAAAATAGTTCTTCAAATATAGAATTAACAATTGAAAATTCAAAACTATACTCTGTTCAGGAAGCAATTGAAAGATTAACAAATTTAATTAAATCTTCAACGCAATGGGTTGACTTAAAGGAATTCTTGCCTGACAAACTTAATAATGTATTGAATGATAACAGTTCGATTTCATCACATTTTTTGGCATCACTAGAATTAGCCAATAAAGGTAATTTAAAAATTAAACAAGAAAATCCATTTGGCACGATATGGATGAAAAATAACTTTAATAAATAATTTTTATATGAAAAATAATAATTTTGAATTTTTTAAAAATGTAGTTGAAGCGATAATTTTTTCTTCTTCTCAACCAGTCAGGATAGATTATTTAGAAAAAAAAGTACCTTCCTCTATTAATTTAAATAAAATATTTGAACAACTTAAAGAAGATTACTCAAAAAGGGGAATAAATTTTCAAAAAATTAATAATTCTTGGGCTTTTAGAACTGCACCAGAAGTTTCTGAAAGCTTAACTATCGAAAGGGTTGTTCGAAAACCATTGTCAAGACCAGCACTAGAGACATTATCTATTATTGCTTACCATCAACCAGTGACACGTGCAGAAATTGAAAATATTCGTGGTGTAAGTATTTCAAAAGGCACCTTAGACATGCTTTTAGAATTGCAATGGATAAAGCCTAAAGGACGAAGACAGTCTCCCGGAAGACCACTAACTTGGGGTACAACTGAAATATTTCTTGATGTTTTTGGCCTTCAAGATTTATCAGCTCTTCCAGGAATGTCTGATTTAAAGTCTGCGGGTCTTGTTGGAACCAAACCTCTTATAACAGATGATTTAAGTAAAATTGAAGATAATGAAGAGAATGAACAAAATTCGTTAATCGAAAAATTAACGAAAAGTATTGATTAAATAATTAAATGGAAAAAAATAAAGAAAACTTTAAGTATAATCATTCTACTTTAAGTTTGGATTCTATCAATCATTCATATAACAATATTCCATGTTTAAAGAATATTAGTTTTGATGTTAATAAAGGTGAAATTATATCTTTATTAGGTCCATCTGGAAGCGGTAAGACTACAATTTTAAGGTCAATAGCAGGTCTAGAAAAAGTAAGCTCTGGTTCAATTTCGATTAACAATAATATTGTTTCTGGTAAAAATATATTTTGCCCACCCGAAAAAAGAAATATAGGGTTTGTATTTCAAGATTATGCGTTGTTTCCTCATCTTTCAATTCTAGACAATATTCTTTTTGGACTAAAAAAATCTGAAAGATATCGGGCTTTTGAAGTTATGGAACTTTTGGATATAGAAGAATTGCAGAATTCTTTTCCTCATCAAATCTCAGGTGGTCAACAACAAAGAGTTGCTCTTGCAAGAGCAATAGCGCCATCCCCAAAAGTTATTTTACTTGATGAACCATTTGTTCGGTTGGATATTAGGCTAAGAGAAAAAGTTCGTGATGAAGTTTTGCATCTTTTAAAGGTTTCTGGAACTACAGCAATAATTGTTACGCATGAAGCTGAAGAGGCGATGTTCATGTCTGATAGAATAGTTGTAATAAACGACGGGAAATTAATGCAAATTGGTCGTCCTAGTGATTTGTACAATAGACCTAAATCCAAGTTTGTTGCAGAATTTTTTGGAGAAGTAAATCTTATACCTGGAATTATTAAAAATGGAAAAATTGAAACTTTATTAGGAAATTTTGACACTAAAGGTTTCCCGGAGGAAAAACCAGTAAACTTAATTATAAGACATGAGGGTATAAAATTAGTTGAGCGAAAAGATAATAAAATACCACATGCGAAGGTTTTAGAGACAAGATTATTAGGAAGGTTTAGTCTGATACATTTGCAAATTGAAAAAGGAAAATCAAAAGTACATCTTCATGCTAGAGTTCCGGGCTTAAGTTATTTGAAACCAGAAACTATAATTGGTATTGAGATTGATAGTGTTCAGAGTTATATATTTCCTATATAATTATATATAAACAAACATATTTCTGTTATAACAAATGAATAAACAAGCTTTGTAGGAAGGATTTGAAATGAGTGGAGGAATTTTTGGGATTTGGCAATGGGTAGTAGTTGGTTTGATTGTTGTATTGCTTTTTGCTCGTCCAGGAAAAATATCTGGGCTTATGGGAGACTTTGGAAAAGGTTTAAGCAACTTTAAAAAAGGTATGAAAGACGAAGGTAACGAAAAACAAAATATTGAAGAAGACGTTTCAGATAATACTGATAAAAATAAGTCATAAGTTATTAGGAAGCAATCAATGTTTGACTTTGGATGGCAAGAATTTCTTGTTATAGCATTTGTACTTGTATTAGTAGTTGGTCCTAAAGATTTACCTAAAGTGCTAAAAACGGTTACAAAATATGTTAGAAATATGAAGCAGATGGCGAGTGAGTTTCACCGTGGCATAGAAAAAATGGCAGATGAGGCAGACTTAAAAGATGTTAAGCAGAGTTTTAACGAAATTAAGAATAAAAATTTTGATAAAACAATCCAAAGTCATTTAGATCCCGAAAATGAAGTTACCAAAGCTCTTCAACAAGCAAAAAAAAGTGCAGATTTAGCAAATGAAAAAAAGGATGTTGAAGATACACTTAAATACATTGCTAAGGAAAATACTGAAGATTCCAAAAATGATAATGAAAAAAATAAGAAAAAAACACAAAAAGATAGCGAAGATAATTTGTCTTCAGCTAAAGTATAATGTCCGAAAATATATCTAAAGATGATCTCTCAGATGGCCATATGTCTTTAATGGATCATTTAACTGAATTGCGTTCGAGATTATTATTAAGTATTGTTGTTTTTATTATTTTATTTTTAGTATGCTTAGTTAGAATTGGTGACCCTTCTTCAAGTATAGCTGATCAGGTTTATCTGTTTTTGCAAAAACCTTTGGCCGATCTTCTTGTTGAAAGAGGTGGGAGGATGATTTTTACTGGTTTGCATGAAGGTTTCTTTACACAAATAAAAGTAGCTTTTTTCACGTCAATTAGTATTTCTTTACCAATTATACTTATTCAAGTATGGAAATTTATAGCACCAGGTTTATACAAGAATGAACGAAATGCGATGCTTCCATTCATGATTGCTACCCCATTTTTATTTATATTAGGTGCAGCAATGGTTTACTACATGGTTATTCCCTTAGCGTGGCAATTTTTTCTTTCATTTGAAATTAATCCAGGACAGGGTGCATTACCAATTGAAGTAGAGCCAAGGATTTCTGAGTACTTATCATTGGTTATGCGTCTAATGTTTGCATTTGGTTTAAGCTTCGAACTTCCTGTTGTTTTGCTCTTGTTAGTGAAATCAGGTTTTGTAACGCCCGAAGGTCTGGCAGCAAAAAGACGATATGCTATTTTAATCTCATTTGTAGCAGCAGCAATTTTAACTCCCCCAGATGTTATAAGCCAGGTAATGTTAGCAACTCCAATTATAATACTATATGAGATATCTATAATTGCCTCAAAAATAATGTATAAGAAAGATAAAAATTAATTTGAATTTATTCTTATCATTTTATAACTAGGAACTTTATTATGCACGATATTCGCTTTATTAGAGAAAACCCAAATATTTTTGATGAAAACTTAAATAAAAGAGGAGTTACATCATGTTCAAAAGAGATACTCAAACTTGATAATGAAAAGCGTAAGTTACAAACCTTAATTCAAGAAAAACAAAAATTAAGAAATGACATTTCAAAAAAAATTGCTGAAATAAAATCAAAAGGCGAAAGTGCTGATACTTTGTTTTCTAAAGTTTCTGATGTTAAAAAAGAAATTGTAGAATTAGAAATCAACGAAAATAAATTAACAGCTAAACTTAATAAATACTTATTAGAATTGCCGAACTTAATAGATCCTGATTTGCCTATTGGTGGAGAAGAAAATAATAAGTTATTAAGGAAATGGGGGGAAATTAAAAATTTTGATTTTACACCCAAAGATCATGTTGAGTTAGGTGACTATTTATCTGGCATTGACTTTCCAACAGCTGCTAAAATTTCTGGTAGCAGATTTGTATTGCTATACGGACAGCTTGCTAAGTTGGAAAGATCACTTAAAAGCTTAATGATTGATACATTAACAAATAACTTTGGCTATAAAGAAGTTATGCCGCCAGTTTTAGTAAATGAAAAGACTATGACAGGTACTGGGCAACTACCCAAATTTTCGGATGATTTATTTAAAACTACGGACAATAGATGGTTAATACCAACTGCGGAAGTTCCATTAACAAATTTAGTTTCAGATTCTATCGTAGCAGAAAATCTTCTTCCATTACGTTACACTGCTTATTCTCAATGTTTTAGAGCTGAAGCTGGAGCTGCTGGAAGGGACACTAGGGGTATGATAAGAAATCACCAATTTTCTAAAGTTGAAATGGTTTCAATCTGTAACGAAAATAGTTCTATAGAAGAATTAGAGAGAATGACTGGAGCTGCTGAAAGTATTCTTCAAAGTTTAGAGTTGCCTTATAGAGTAGTATTGTTGGCTTCAGAAGATATTGGTTTTTCAGCTAAAAGAACATACGATATCGAAGTATGGCTTCCCGGTCAAAATGAAGGATCTGGATGTTATAGAGAAATATCTTCATGTTCTAATTGTGGTTCGTTTCAGGCTAGGAGAATGAAAGCCAGGTTCAAAGATGAGGGCAAAAATAAATTTTTACACACTTTGAATGGCTCAGGTTTAGCAGTTGGAAGAACGATTATTGCAATTCTAGAGAATGGTCAAATGTCAAATGGTGATATTTTATTACCAAAAGCTTTGCACGATTATATGAAAACAGATAAAATTGTTAAAAACTAAAATGAAAAAAATATTTAAAAAAGTTGATAGAGTCATGCTCGTTAATGATGATGGCATTGATGCTCCCGGATTTGAAGTTGTAAAAACTATTGCCCAAGAAATTGCAAATGAGATATGGGTTTTTGCACCTAAAAAAGATAAATCTGGAGCAGGAAGATCTATTACTCTTAGAAACGATATAAAAGTCATTAAAAGAGAAGAAAGAGTATTTGAAGTGGATGGAACACCCACAGACTGTGTTATTTTAGCTCTGAATCATTTTATGAAGAGTGAAAAGCCTAATTTAGTTTTAAGCGGTGTAAATGCAGGTAGAAATGCAGCTGATGATGTTACTTATTCTGGTACAGTTGGCGCGGCATGGGAAGCTACTGTTCTAGGAGTACAAGGAATAGCTTTGAGTCAAATGTATGATAAAAAGTTTGGGATGAATTTTTCTGCATCCAAAGAATTGGGTGCCTCATTATTAAAGAATATTCTGTCAAATAAAAAAAATCTTAATACAATTATAAATATAAACTTCCCACCTGTAGATGCAACGAAAGTGAAAGGTATAAAATTTGTTGAACTTGACTCGCATAAATTGAGTGACAACATAGAGAATAATAGTGATGGAACTAATTTTAGAATTGGAGCAATGATTACAAAAGATCACCAAGTTAAGGGTAGTGACTTATACTATTTAAAAAAAGGTTTTATCTCTGTAACCCCTCTTTCACTAAATGTTACGGACTATTCTTCATTAAATGAAATGCGAGAGATTTTTGAATGAGAAATAATGGTGAGGAACAAATAGCTCACCTTATTATGAAGCTTAGAGGCCAAGGTTTAAGATCATCCAAAGTACTATCAGCAATAGAAAAAATTCCTAGGGATATATTTATAGAAAAGGCTTTAAAAAATCATGCATGGGAAAATGTCACTTTGCCAATCGGAGGTGGGCAAACAATAAGTCAGCCATATATCGTTGGATTAATGACTACATTACTGGATTTATATGGAAATGAAATTGTATTAGAAATTGGGACTGGAAGCGGTTATCAAGCATCTATTTTGTCTGTCCTTTGTAGAAGGGTATATACTATTGAAAGAATAGAGATGCTTCATCAATTTTCAAATAACAAGTTTAAAGAACTAGGATTGACAAACATAACGACTAAGCATGGTAATGGTTCAGATGGTTGGCCGGAAGTTGCTCCATTTGATAGAATAATTTTAACTTGTGCAATAAATGAAATACCCAAAATATTATTCCATCAGCTAAAAGTCGGTGGTATCTTAGTTGGACCAGAAATATTAGATAACAAAAACCAAGTTTTAAACAAATATATTCAAATAGAGAAGAATAAATTTGAAAAAGAAAAAATTGAGGATGTAAAATTTGTTCCAATGTTATAAAAAAACATCATATTTATTTTTATTACTCATTTTCTCATTCCTACAAGCTTGTTCGGTTAACCCTTCAATATTTGATAATAAATTTACTGAAAAAGAAATTAAATCTTCTACTAAAATTTCAGAAGTACAATATAACAAGATTATCGTTAAAAAAGGAGAAACATTATTTTCTATTTCCAAAAAATTTAACGTATCTATTGATAAAATTATTTTAGCCAATGAATTAAATCAAAAAAATTTTATTTTTGAGGGACAGATATTAAATATTCCAACATCAAATATTAAAAAAAATGATCTATCAGGAACTAATAGTTTTACAAAAATTTCGTTACCTGTCCAAAAGCCTAAATCTGTGTTTTCAATATCCCAATCTATCAAGCTATCTTTTAGTCTGCCTGTTAATGGAAACATTATTAACAAATTTGGTTTAAATTCAGATGGAGTTGTAAATGAAGGTATTAATATCAAAGCAAACCTAGGAGAAATTGTGAGAGCTTCAGCGGATGGAGAAGTTATTTTTGTTGGAACAAATTTAAAGGATTTTGGAACTATGCTTCTAATTAAGCATAGTAATGACTTAGTGACAAGCTATGCTCATTTGTCAAAAACCTTGGTAAAAGAGGGCGAGTTTATTATTCAAGGACAGCAGATAGGAGTGGTTGGCTCAACAGGTAAAGTTACAAATACCCAATTGTATTTTGAGCTTAGAAAAGATAATGAACCTCTAAATCCAGAGTTTTATTTTACTAGTTGATTTTCTTACCCAATTTACCAGCTATGTCTATCACAAATTGCCAAGCAACTCTTCCAGATTGACTGCCTCTAACTTTTGACCATTGAAGGGCTAGCATCTTAAAGTCCATATTTGAATCTTTTATGCCATAGTAATTTAAATAATTTTCAACTATAGAAATATAATTATTCTGGTCGATATTGTGAAAACCAATCCAAAGACCAAATCTATCTGACAAAGAAATGGTTTCATTTAAATTGTCTGAAGGAGAAATTGCATTTGAAAAACTATTATCTGATATATCATTAGAAATTAAATGTCTTATATTTGATGTTGCATAAAAAATTACATTTTTAGGCTTTCCTTCAACCCCCCCCTCTAAGACAGATTTAAGAAATTTAAATTGTATGTCGTTTCTACTAAATGACATATCATCACAATATAAAATAAATTGATTTTCTAGTGATCGAATATAATTTAATAATTGTGGAAGTGTTTGTAAATCTTCCCGATTAATTTCGATTAATTTTAAATTCTGATTTTTTTTATTTATTTTGTTAAAAACAGATTTTACTAATGAGGATTTTCCCGTACCTTTTGCTCCCCACAGAAGAGCATTATTTGCTTGGTAACCCTTACTAAAACTTAATGTATTATTAAATAATATTTGAATTTGATTTTCTATGCCCCTTAATAAACTTAAATCAATTGCATTGATTTGTTCAACAGCTCTTAAATACTTTTGTTCGGCTTCCCAAATAAAAACAGACTTTGTATGGTCTATTTTTTCTATGTAAGTTTTATTGTTATGCTCCAAACTTGAAGCTATTCGATTTAAATTTTGTTCAATTTTTATTAATAGTTCTTTTTCCATTACTGTTTGATTATATACAAAAAATTTTTTTCTCGAAATATAAATTGAAAATAATTATAAAAGTTATATTATTCAAAAATTAATTCTTAATTCTATGAGGTTGTTATGTTTATAAACCCTGCGTATGCACAAAGTGGTGCTGGAAGCCCTGATTTTGGTTTTCTTTTTTTAATGGTAGGAATTTTTATAATCTTTTACTTTTTTTTAATAAGACCAAATCAAAAAAAAGAAAAAGAAAGAAGAAACATGCAGTCTTCATTAAAGCGTGGAGACAAGATTCTTACTGTAGGGGGACTTTTTGGAGCGGTTGTAAAGGCAAAGGAGGGTGAAGAAAGAATAAGCATTGAAATTTCTGAGGGTGTTAAGATAGACACTGAAAGACGCTTTATTACCGAAATGTTGCAATCTAAAGACAAAAATAAGAAATAATAATCTAAAAATAAAACTGTAATGTTAAATTTTAAAATTTGGAATATTTTCATAATTGTATCTATTTGTATTTTGGGTATTATTTATGCTTTGCCAAATTTTATTCTATTTCCAAAAATAAATGAGAATACCTTTTTGCCTGGTAAAACAATTAATTTAGGTTTGGATCTTCAAGGGGGGTCTTATTTATTATTAGAAGCAGATATAAAATCAGTTCTTAATGAAAGATTGGAAACCGTTAATGATGATGTTTCTAGAAGACTAAAAGAATTTAATATTTTACCATTAAGTAAAAATATAAGTAACCAAAAGTTGATAATAGACTTTGATAGCTCTGAAGATCTCTCAAAATCTAAAAATATTTTAAGACAATTTTTTGGTGCAGAATTTAATATATCATCCAATAATAATAAACTTTTTATAGAGTATACTGAGTTAGCATCAAAACAAATTATTGACCTAACTATTGAGCAAGCAATTGAGATAGTGAGGAAACGAATTGATGAAACTGGAACAAAAGAGCCTTTAATTCAGCGACAAGGAACTCAGAGAATTTTAATTCAACTACCAGGAATTGATGATCCAGAAAGAATAAAATCACTTCTTGGAAAGACAGCAAAGTTAACCTTTCAACTTGTTGACACTAATTCAAATGCATTTGAAGTAAAAGCATCTGGAAGAGTTCCACCTGGTAAAAAACTCCTTGAATCTTATTCTAGTGATGGTCAATATTTCGTTGTGCAAAGAAGGGTGATGGTCTCTGGAGAAATGCTAACTGATGCAAGAGCATCTTTTGATCAGAATGGAAGACCTTCTGTGAGCTTTTCTCTTACCCCAGAAGGAGGTAAAAGGTTTGGAAGAGTTACAGCTAGAAATATTGGTAAACCATTTGCAATTATATTAGATGGAAAAGTAGTAAGTGCACCAGTTATACAAGCTCAAATTTTTTCTTCTGGACAAATTACAGGTCAATTTTCTGTAACTGAAACTAAAGATCTAGCTCTATTATTAAGAGCGGGTGCATTACCAGCCCCACTAACTGTTATGGAAGAAAGATCAGTAGGGCCTGGGTTGGGCAAGGACTCTGTTGAATCAGGAAAATTTGCTTCAATTTTAGGCATGATTTTAGTAGTTATTTTTATGCTAATAACGTATGGAATTTTTGGTGTATTTGCAAATATAGCTTTGCTTATAAATGTTACCCTAATTATAGCTCTTCTTTCGATACTACAAGCCACATTAACGCTTCCTGGTATTGCAGGAATAGTTTTGACAATGGGTATGGCTGTTGATGCAAATGTATTAATTTTTGAAAGAATTAGGGAAGAACTCAGAGGTGGAAGAGCGGTTTTGTCAAGTGTGGAAAGTGGATATAAACGTGCAATAGGCACAATTATTGATGCTAGCTTAACTACTTTAATAGCTTCTGCATGCCTTTACGGTTTAGGGTCAGGACCCATTAAAGGATTTGCGGTTACTCTTTCAATAGGGATAATTACATCAATGTTTACAGCTATTATGGTTACTAGAATGCTGGTAGTTTTCTATTTAAGAAGAAGTAAACCTAAAAAGTTAGTGATATAACAATGTTTAAACCAATACATTTGATACCTGAAAACACTTCAATAAATTTTTTGAGTTTGAAATCGATTTTTTTGTCTATATCATTGTTTGTTGTGTTAATTAGCTTAATTGCCTCTTGGATTATAGGACTCAATTTTGGCATAGATTTTAGAGGTGGAGTTTTACTTGAACTACGCTCTAAAAATGGTTTTGCAAACATATCTGAACTACGCTCAAAACTAAATAGATTTGATTTAGGCGAAGTTTCAATCCAAGAATTTGGGAAACCAACTGACGCACTTATAAGAATTCAAAAACAAGATGGTGACGAAAAAAGTCAAGATGCAAAGTTGAATAAAGTTAAAGAAATGCTTGCTATTAACTATGAAATAAGAAGAACAGAATTTGTTGGTCCAACTGTAGGTGAAGAACTTAAAAGGAATGGATTTTGGGCTGTTGTAGTAGCTCTTTTTGGAATATTAATGTATATTTGGTTTCGGTTTGAATGGCAATTTGCATTATCAGCAATTTTAGCTTTGTTTCATGATGTCATTGCAACGATAGGTCTTTTTGTTTTTACTGGTCTTGAATTTAATCTGTCCACCGTAGCTGCAGTTTTAACAATAGCTGGTTATTCTGTTAATGATACTGTGGTAGTGTTTGATAGAGTTAGAGAAAATTTAAGAAAATCTAAATCTGCTGAGCAATTATCTATTATCAACAAATCTTTAAATGAGACTCTGGGAAGAACAATTACGACTTCTTTAACTACTTTACTTGCTTTGCTTGCAATTTATTTCGTTGGCGGTGAAGTAATTTCTGATTTTACACTTGCTATGATTTGGGGTGTGTTGATAGGAACTTACTCATCAATATTTGTTGCTTCTGCCTTTCTTACTTTTTTTAATTTAAGACGAACTAGTGTTGAAGAAGAAGAAAACTTAAGTTCATTTAATAATGAGTGAAGACAAAACTCAAATTATTGATTTGCTAAAAACAAGCAATAAAAAACCTACAGTAATTAGAAATCATAGCGAGAAAGGATTTTTTGTAGATAATAGATTATATCAACATTCTATAATAATAGATACATTTTCAGTACGTAAATGGAAACTGAGAAATAAAAAAATTGAAGAAAGTGATTTTAATTTCTTAGATAATCTTAATAGTTACCCAGAATTGGTTTTATTAGGCGTTGGAAACATTATTGAGGAGCCTTTTTTTGAAATCAGATCTAAAATGTCTAAATTATCCATTCCAATTGAAATTATGACAACTCCTGCCGCATGTAGAACTTGGAATGTTCTATTATCTGAAGGAAGAAATTCATTAGCATGCATTAAACATGAATATTAAATTTTTTTAATTTTATTAATTAAAATTGCCCACTCATTAATTTTGTCTAGTGCATTTTGAGAAATAAGGTTTCTTCTAAGTCTTTTATCAATTTTTTTTTGTTTTCCATCATTTGAAATAATATTTGAAAACAATCCAAAATTTATATTCATAGGCTGAAAAGTATCTCTATTTGCATTATTGGTAACGTGATTAAGTAGAGAACCTAAAGCAGTTTCATTAGGAGGAAAAATAATTTCCTTATTTTTTATTAATAAAGAAATAAATAAACCAGCTAATAAGCCTATTGCTGAAGATTCAACATACCCTTCTACGCCTGTAATTTGACCTGCAAAATAAATATTTGGAGATGACTTTAAGCTTAATTCATTATTTAAAAGACTGGGCGAATTAATAAAAGTATTCCTATGAAGTCCGCCCAATCTAGCAAACTTTGCATTTTCCAGACCTGGAATAGTTTTAAATACTCTTTTTTGTTCTTCATACGTCATTTTAGTTTGAAAGCCTACGATGTTCCATAGTGTTCCTAATGTATTATCTTGTCTTAATTGTATGACAGCATAAGGCTTATTTGAAGGATCATGTTCATTAGTGAGACCAAATGGTTTTAAAGGTCCATGTCGTAATGTTTCAATACCTCTTTCAGCCATTACTTCAATAGGCATACATCCTTCAAAATAAGGTGTTTCCTTTTCCCATTTTTTGAAGTCAATTTTTTTTGACTTTAAAAGTTCTGAAACAAAAATGAAGTATTCTTCTTTTGAAAGAGGGCAGTTTATATAATCTTTTCCATCACCTTTATCATATCTTGATTGAAACCATGCTTTGCTCATATCAATGCTTTCAAAATATACAATTGGAGCTATTGCATCGAAAAAAGCTAGAGAATTCTCACCGGTATTTGAAATTATAGAATTTGCCAAGCTCTCTGATGTGAGGGGACCTGTTGCTATTAAAATTGGGTCACTATTATTTAAAGAATTTAAGTTCTTAATTTCTTCTCGATTGATAGATATTAAATNATGGTTTGATATTTTTGAGCTAATCATTGAAGAAAATTTATCTCTATCCACTGCTAATGCTCCTCCNGCAGGTATCTTGGTTTTATCTGCNCAATCCATAATTAAAGAGTTTAAAATTCTTAATTCTTGATGCAATAAACCAACAGCATTATTTTCATAGTCATCTGATCTAAATGAATTNGAACATACTAATTCTGAAAAGTTTTCTGTTTTATGAACTTCAGTCATTTTTTTNGGTCTCATTTCATGAACAGTAACAGGAATTCCAAAGTTAGCTAATAGCCAAGCTGCCTCTGATCCAGCAAGTCCTCCGCCAATNATGTTTACTGAATTAGTTGTTTTCATATATGATATATTTATAATAANTTTTTTAAAAANTTACCTGTNTAGCTTTTTTCAACTTTACTTAAATCTTCAGGTGTCCCTTCAGCTACGATTTCACCGCCTTTGTCTCCACCATCAGGNCCTAGNTCTATTATCCAATCAGCAGTTTTAATAACATCTAAATTATGNTCAATGACAATAACAGTATTACCGTATGAAACTAATTGATCTAANACTTCAAGTAATTTTCTTATATCNTCAAAATGGAGTCCAGTAGTAGGTTCATCTAAAATATAAATAGTTTTTCCAGTTGCACGTTTTGATAATTCTTTTGATAGCTTNATTCTCTGGGCNTCTCCGCCNGAAAGGGTTGTAGCTTGTTGGCCAATTTTTATATAACCTAGACCAACTCTATCCATAGTCTCCAATTTATCTTTAATAGACGGAACAGCTTTAAAGAAATTAAGTCCTTCACTNACNGTCATTTCTAGTACATCAGAAATTGATTTGTTCCTCCAAAGTATTTCGAGTGTTTCTCTATTATACCTTTTACCCTTACATTGGTCGCACTGAACGTAAATATCAGGTAAGAAATGCATCTCTATCTTGATAAGACCATCTCCTTGACANCCTTCACACCTCCCNCCTTTAACATTAAAAGAAAATCTGCCTGGAGAATAACCTCTCGCTTTTGATTCTGGTAAAGAAGAAAACCACTCCCTTATAGGAGTAAATGCACCAGTATAAGTGGCAGGATTTGATCTCGGAGTTCTTCCAATTGGTGATTGATTAATATCAACNATTTTATCAATAAATTCAGTTCCTAAAATTTTATTATGTTCTGCTGGTANAACTTTTGACTTATTNATACTCCTACTTAAGCTTTTCCATAAAGTTTCAAGAACCAANGTTGATTTTCCNCCTCCAGAAACACCAGTAACACAAGTAAATATTCCTAGTGGAAACTCAACATTTATATTTTTTAAATTATTTCCTGAAGCTCCATTAACAACTATTTTTTTATTTNTTATACGTTTNCTTCTTTTTTCAGGAACTTTAATTTCAAGTTTTTTNGATAAATATTTTCCAGTTAAACTATCCTCTGAGNCAAGGATGTTTTCTAAACTNCCANATGCTGAAATATTACCACCATTTATTCCGGCACCAGGACCAATATCTATAATAAAATCTGCTCTTCTAATTGCATCTTCNTCGTGTTCAACAACGATAACTGTNTTACCTAATTCTTTNAGGCCNTCAAGAGTTTTTAATAAGCGTTCATTATCCTTTTGATGAAGNCCTATAGAAGGNTCATCTAGTACATATAAAACTCCAGTCAGACCAGANCCTATTTGGGAAGCTAATCGAATTCTTTGGCTTTCACCACCTGATAAAGTTCCTGAATTTCTGCTTAAAGATAAGTAATCCAAACCAACATTTGTCAAAAAATTNAGCCTATCAATGATTTCTTTAAGAATNCGATTAGCAATTTCACTTTCAGTTTTAGTAAGTTTTTCTTTTAATCCTAAAAACCATTTTTCGCATTCAAGAATTGATAAAGTTGTTATTTCTGAAATATCCATTTCGTCAATTTTAACTGCAATAGCTTCTTTTTTTAATCTTTTGCCATTACACTCATCACAGGGTGTATGNAGTTGAAATTTTGAAATTTCCTCTCTAATCCATGAAGATTCTGTTTCTCTNTANCTTCTCTCNAAATTAGGTATAACNCCNTCAAAAGGTCTATTTATTTCATAACTCCTTAAACCATCATCATAGTTCATAACAATAGGTTTATTATTGGATCCATATAATATTGTCTTTGTNATATCCAATGGTAATTTTTCAAAAGGAGTATCAATACTAAAGTCAAAGTATCTAGCAATCGAACTCAATGTTTGCATATAATATTTTGANGTACTTGATGACCATGGTGCAATAGCNCCACCTCTTAAAGAAAGAGCNTTATTTGGGACAATAAGAGTTTCATCAAAGCTATTTTGAACTCCTAATCCATCACATTTTTTACACGCGCCATAAGGATTATTAAAGCTAAACAACCTTGGTTCAATTTCATCTATTGTGAAGCCTGACACAGGACATGAGAAATTTGACGAAAAAACTAACTTTTTATCATCNATNNGCAAATCCAATATAGCAAATTCCGTCAGCTAAATTCAGACAGGTTTCAACAGAATCTGCAATTCTTTGTTTGTTTTCAGATAAATCTTTATTAATAACTAGTCTATCAACAACCACTTCGATGTCATGTTTTTTATTTTTATCAAGCATTGGTGTTTCTTCAATATTGTAAATTTGATTATTAATTTGAATTCTTTGAAACCCTTTACGAGCTAGTTCAGTAATTTCTTTTTTATACTCACCCTTTCTTCCCCTGATAATTGGTGCCAATAAATAAATTCTACTTTTTTCTTCTACATTGAGAATACTATCTACAATTTGTGAAACTGATTGTGAGGTAATTGGTAGTCCAGTTGCAGGAGAGTAAGGAATTCCAATTCTTGCCCATAACAGTCTCATATAATCATAAATTTCTGTTACTGTTCCTACAGTTGACCTTGGGTTTTTATGAGTTGTCTTTTGCTCTATAGAAATAGCTGGTGAAAGACCTTCAATAAGGTCGACTTCAGGCTTTTGCATCATGTCCAAAAATTGGCGTGCATATGCTGATAGACTCTCTACATATCGTCTCTGACCTTCAGCATAAATAGTATCAAAAGCCAACGAAGATTTTCCAGATCCGCTTACACCTGTAATTAAAACTATTTTACCTTTTGGAATATCAATACTAATATTCTTTAAGTTATGTTCTCTTGCACCTTTAATACGCAAAATATCATTATTTATGTCTGAAGAAATTGATTTATAAGTCATGGATTTAAAAAGAATATAATTAAAATTATACTAGTATTTTACAATATTTAATTTAGTTTAATAATTTAAAATATAAAGTATAAAATAAATAAATAATTTGGAGAACTAAAATGGCTGGAAGTGTGAATAAGGTTATGCTATTAGGCAATTTAGGACAAGATCCTGTTGTGAGAACCTCTCAAGACGGTAATAAAATTGTCCAGCTTAGTATTGCTACATCTGATCGATGGAAGGATCGTAATAGTGGCGAACAAAGAGAAAAAACTGAATGGCATAGGGTTGTAATTTTTAATGAAAATCTTAGTAATATTGCTGAACAATACTTAAAAAAAGGCAGTACAGTTTTTATTGAAGGTCAATTGCAAACAAGAAAATGGCAAGATCAAAATGGTATTGATAAATATACAACCGAGGTGGTTCTCGGAAGGTTTAGAGGTGAATTAGCTATGATTGGAAGTAGAAGTGACAGTCCAAATATATCTGATACACAAGATCAAATTTCAGAACATAATGCATCCAATGAAATCACTCAAAAAGATTCAAATCCCCCAATGGGCGGTGCTGGTGATTTAGATGACGAAATTCCATTCTAAATAGTGAAAAACTTTTATTAAAAATACTATATTTAGTTGCTTTTTTTGCTTGTTATACTGTATATTGAAGTATTGAATTAAATCGGATTTAAATGACAGACGACAATAGTACAAATAATCAAGAAACCATAGCAATAGCTGATGAGCTCAGAAAATCTTATTTAGATTATGCTATGAGCGTAATTGTTAGTCGTGCTCTACCTGATGTCAGAGATGGTTTGAAACCTGTTCACAGACGCATTTTATACGCAATGATAGAAGGTGGTTATGACTGGTCAAAGCCTTACAAAAAATCCGCAAGAATTGTTGGCGATGTTATGGGTAACTATCATCCTCATGGTGATGCAGCAATTTATGACGCAATGGTCAGACTAGCTCAAGATTTTTCTATGAGGGTTCCTCTCATAGATGGTCAAGGTAATTTTGGATCAATGGATGGTGATCCTGCGGCAGCAATGAGATATACCGAGGCTAGACTGGCTAAAGTGTCAGAATTTTTGTTAAGAGATATAGACTATGAAACCGTTGACTACTCTCCAAACTATGATGAGAGCCAACTTGAACCCAGAGTTCTTCCAGCTGAGTACCCAAACTTACTTGTTAATGGGGCAGGAGGTATTGCTGTTGGAATGGCGACAAATATCCCTCCACATAATCCATCTGAAGTTATTGATGCTTGTATTTCTTATGTCGATAATCCTGATATAACCATAGATGAGCTAATGGATATCGTTCCAGGTCCTGACTTTCCTACAGGCGCTTTAATTATGGGTCGTACTGGGATTAGATCTGCTTATGAAACCGGCAAAGGCAGTATCGTAATGAGATCAAAAGCTGAAATCATTGAAAATAATAATAGATCCCAAATAATATTTTCTGAAATACCTTATCAAGTTAATAAAGCACAACTTTTAGAAAGGGTGGGAGAATTAGTTAGAGAAAAAACAATTGAAGGTATCCAGGATTTAAGAGACGAATCTGATAGGGACGGACTGAGAATTGTAGTTGAAATTAAAAGAGATGCTGATGCAAATGTAATACTAAATCAGCTTTTTAGGCATACAAGATTTCAAACTGCATTTTCAGTAAATTTACTTGCTTTGAATAGTGGAAGACCCGAGCAAATGGGTTTAAAACAAGTAATTTCAGCATTTGTGTCTTTTAGAGAAGAAGTTATCTATAAAAGAACCCGTTTTCATTTAAAGAAAGCAAGAGAAAGAGCGCATATCTTAGCTGGTTTAATGGTTGCACTTACAAGTATAGATGAGGTTATATCTTTAATTAGATCAGCTCCTGATGCCGAAGCAGCTAAAAAATCACTCACATCAAAAGCATGGCCTGTTTTAGAAGTAGAACAATTTATTAAATTGATTGATGATCCTCAGCATGTTGTGAAAGAAGGTAAATATCATTTATCTGAAATTCAAGCAAAAGCTATTTTAGAACTAAGACTTCAGCGTTTAACAGGTATGGAAAGAGAAAAACTCACTCAAGAAACTGAGGAAATTGCAAAAAAAATTACAGAATATTTGGAAATATTATCATCAAGAAACGTATTACTTAATCTTTTAAAAACTGAGTTAATTGCTACTAAGGAAAAGATGGATGGAGAAAGAAGAACATTCATAAGTGATCACGCTATAGATGCAGATGATGAAGACCTTATCCAACAAGAAGATATGGTAGTTACAGTAAGCCACAGAGGATATATTAAAAGGGTTCCTTTAGATACATATAGAGCGCAAAGAAGAGGCGGAAAAGGCAAATCTGGAATGAAAACTAGAGATGAGGACTTTGTAAATAGACTTTTCATTGCTAATACTCACACACCAATACTTTTTTTTACATCAAAAGGAATAGTGCATCAGTTAAAATGTTATAAACTACCAGAGACATCGCCTACCTCTATGGGTAAAGCTATGATTAATTTATTGCCAATTCAAAATGATGAAAATATTCAAACTATCATGCCAATGCCAAATGAGACTGAACATTGGGATAGTTTATCAGTCGTTTTTGCAACATCATCAGGAAGTGTAAGACGTAATAAACTCTCTGATTTCACCAATATACGTGCTAATGGAAAAATTGCTATGAAATTAGGGCCTACTGATAGGTTAATAGGGGTTGTGCCGTGTACAGATGAAAGTGATATTGTTTTAGCTTCAAATAAAGGTAAGGCTATTCGCTTTGCTACTAAGGACCTAAGAGTGTTTAATAGTAGAGATTCTATGGGTGTAAGAGGTATAAAACTAAAAGACAATGATTATGTGGTTAGTTTGTCTGTCTTAACAAACGATGAAAGAGAATTCATTTTAGCTGTTACTGAAAATGGCTTTGGTAAACGTTCAAAATCATCTGAATATAGAAGAACAGGAAGAGGCGGTCAAGGAATAGCTAATATTGAAATTTCAAAAAAGAATGGAAACGTAGTATCATCCTTTCCTGTACTTGAAGGTGAACAATTAATGCTTGCAACTGATCATGGTAAAATAATAAGAATTTCAGTTGATGGCGGTGAAGGTAACACCATTAGAGTTGCTGGAAGAAAAACTCAAGGTGTAAATTTATTCACTTTGGGTGAAGGCGAAAAGGTTGTTTCTGTAGATCGAGTAAAGGAAGATGAAGAAGAATCAGAAGAAGGTACAGCCTAAAAGTATTAATTTTTAAGAAGTCAATTATGTCAAAAAAAATAGCTGTATACCCAGGTACTTTTGACCCATTTACTTTTGGGCATCTAGATGTTGTTAGAAGAGCCTCCAAATTGTTCGAAAAAATTTTTATTTCAGTTGCTGAAAATAATAATAAAAACTCATTATTCAGTGTAAATGAGAGAAGTAATATTATTAAAGAGGTTATCTCTAATGAAGAAAAACTGAATAACATTGAAATTAAAACTTTCAATGGCTTACTTGTAGATCATGTTAATGAAGTTGGCGCTGTTGCTGTTCTTAGGGGTTTGCGAGCACTTTCTGATTTCGAATATGAATTCCAGATGGCAGGTATTAACGCTCGTTTATCAAATGAATTTGAAACAATATTTTTAATGGCTTCTGAAAATCAACAGTTTGTTGCTTCTAGGTTAGTAAAAGAAATTCATTCACTTGGTGGAGATGTTTCTTCATTTGTTCCTAGAATTGTTTTAAGCCATTTAGAGAGCAAGAAAAAATAAAAGTAAAATATTAATAAATTCTGCTTGATTCATTTCAAATCATTTACTAATTTGCGTTTATGGTATGGGCCGTTAGCTCAGTTGGTAGAGCAAGTGACTTTTAATCACTGGGTCGCAGGTTCGAATCCTGCACGGCTCACCATAATGTATTTTGTTAAATATTTTAAACGAAATCTTGTATTCAGGACACAAAATCTATATATATATCATTGGATTGCTAGTTAAGATGGAAGTTTATTAATGTGTTATGGAAGTTAATATATGAGTAATTTTTGTCCTGATTGGATTTTTAATCTTTGTAGTGGAATGATTGCTACAGAGTTTATATCAAAATCAACTACGTTACCCGCCTTATCTCAAAAATATACTGAGGTCATATCATCTGAATACGATAAGATTGAACCGGCTCTTTTTGAAGAAGCTGCTGAACAATATATATTAATGCTTAATGAACTAGAAGTTGGTGAGGAATCATTTAATTACCTGACTGGTTTTTGTTGTTATAAAATAAACTTTGTTAACCCAAAAACAAAAAGAAATCTTACAGGCTTATTTAGTAAAGAACTTAAAGGCACTGCATCCCCTGAGTATAATATCAATAATGCAAAGAAAGCCTTTAAAGCTTACATTTTTGCTATGAGAAGCAAGCAAATGGAGCTTGCACCTCCTGGATGGACTATTGAAAAAGATATTACAATAGAATTACTTAAAGATGTAGCAGCAAAGGATGTGGGCATAGAAAATCTATTTAGTTAGGTTTTTAAAAATAATTAACTAATAAAGCAAAACTAACCATAGAAATTAAAATTGAGTATAGTAATTTTTTTAATAATATCATTGATATAATTCCTATTGCTAAGGCAACCAGTCTGTCTTCAACCATTGTTGTGGATAATACTCCTGATGGATAGACTAATATCATCATCATTACAGCAGCCACCATTGAATACGCTACTCCATTAATCCATTTAATTAGTAATCCATCTTCCTTAATTCGATTATAGAAAATAACTCCAACTATTCTCCAGATTCCAGTTGCTATACAAGCTAAAACTACTGCTAACCAGGATTCAAAATTTGTATAATCTATTTGCATAGGTATTAGTTTTATTTTTTATAATATAGATAAGTTGATAAGGACCCTCCTAAAATTCCAGAAATTAGAATGCTCCAAGTTCCGGCAATAGGATAAAAAATTATAGCAAAAAATCCACCTGTATATACAGCTAACCTATTAGTTCGGTCCTTAGAATTAACAACTAATAATAAAATGTATAAAGGAGTTATGAAGATTAGAACTCTTAAAAATTCATTTGAAATAAAATCACCAATATAAAATCCAATTAGAGTTCCCAAGATGCCAAATGTAAATATGGTAATAGAAAATCCAGAATAGTAACTAATTAAATCTTCATCTTTGATTTGGTCCTTCATAAATCCTATTTGTGCCCAACTTGTTATAGCCATAAGATGAAAAATTATAATTTTTTTCCATAGNGGNACNTTAAATTTTCGAATATTAAGAATATTTGCNCCAGAAATGACCATCAACATCATTCTCATATTTGCAAGTGATACAGCTATAAAAATTAANAATAATGATGCNCCTACAGCATATAAACTAGCAAAAGCTACTTGTCCTGGCATTCCCCAAACAGAAGCTGTGGTTAACATTACCATCCAAATATTGAAGCCTGCTTCTTTAGCAATAATTGAAAACCCCATCATAGTGCTCCCTAATGCAAACCCCGGAACATTAATAGCGTCAATAATCCCTCTTAAATACATATAAACTTATTCAATCATACTATTTTTAAAGTAATTCAGTTTTTCAAAAAAAAATACATAGACATTTTTAATTTTTTTCCATAACCATTTAAAATAAACATTTTACAAATTTTCAAATGGTAAATAAGAAATCCCTCTCTATATTTTTATTGCTTCTCTCATCAATTGCAATAAGTTTTGGTGGGTTAATCATGAGAAATATAGAAGTAGCTAATGCATGGCAAATTATTTTTTATAGATCTTTATTTTTTAGTATTTCAATTTCTCTAATTTTAATCTTTCAGTATAGATTTATATTTTTCAAAAATATCAAACAGATTGGATACCCAGGTTTATTAGGAGCAATTTTTTATACAATAGCAAATATTATGTTTGTACATGCATTTGCTAATACAACAGTTGCAAATGCACTATTTACACTCAGTTCAATCCCTTTTTTAACTGCATTATTGGCATATTATGTTCTAAAAGAAAACTTATCAATGAGAACAGTAATTATAATGTTAACTGCATTTTTAGGAATAGTTATTATGATAGGAGAGGGTTTAGCCTTAGGTCAAGTTTATGGAAATTTAATGGCTTTAGTAACAGCTTTCTCATTCTCTTGCTTTGCAATAACATTAAGAAAATTTAGAAATGTTGACATGTTGCCTACTCTCTTGGTCGCTGGTTTATTTATATTATTTATAACGTTTATAATTTCATATGATGCATTAAAATTACCTATTCGGGATTTGTTTTTATGTTTTTTATGGGGTGGTATTTTGTCAGGCTTTGTTAATTATATATTTATTTATGCAACCAGATATTTGTATGCTTCATCTGTGACTTTTTTTATGCTATTTGAATTCGCCTTAGGTCCTTTTTGGGTATTTATTTTTCTCAATGAAACAGTTTCAATTAATACACTTTATGGAGGTATGCTTGTTATGATTTGCGTTCTTGTGTATAGCTTATTTGAAATTTTTAATTCTGATAAAAAGATCAAAAAGGGAAGAATAAATATTTCTTAGTTTTTACTTTTTATCTTTTTGATAAGTATAAGTAATTTAGCAGATTTAGAATTAATTTATTTATTACTAGTGATAAATGATTTATATAATTTAAATTTACTATTTTCTTGGTTCCAAGCATGAAAAATACCTTCTTTTATAATAATTCAAGGCTTTTAGCTTTTGGAATGATTATGGCTTTTACCGCAAGTTTTGGACAAACATTTTTTGTATCATTATTTGGTCCTTCAATACAGCTAGAGTTTGGTTTATCTCATACTTCATGGGGAACAGTATACCTTATTGGAACACTTTGTAGTGCTTTATTGTTAACTTACTCAGGAAGTTTAATAGATTACTATAGGTTAAACTATTACACTTATTTTTCAGTTTCTGCTTTGATTATTTCATGTATTTTTATATCAGTTATTTCTAATTATTTTTTACTTATAGTTGCGATTTTTTTACTTCGACAAACCGGTCAAGGTCTTACCTCTCATATTTCTGTTACTACTATGGCAAGATATTTCACGCGTAAAAGAGGGACTGCTATTGCTGTAGGTTCTCTTGGGATGGCAATAGGAGAGGCGTTATTACCTTTTGTTGTGGTTTTGTTAATTTCGATAATAGGATGGAGATTGACCTATTTTAGCTCCTCATTATTTATTTTNATTTTTATTTTTCCATTNATAATTATTTTATTGAGNAATTTTCAANATANATTCTACGAGAGAAATATTGATANTTCTGATAANAAAGANAANCCTAATGAAAAAAAACTCCATCATGTAAAGTCNTTTACTAGAAANGAGGTATTAAAAGACTTCAGGTTTTACTTNATGATGCCAGGTCTAATGGCTCCAGGAATAATTCTAACTACTCTATTTTTTCATCATTTAAATATTGCTGATTATAAGGGATGGTCTCATTTATGGATAACAGGTAATTATTTTATTTATTCAATATCAGTTTCACTTCTGGCAATNTTAATTGGGTTTCTAATTGATCANTTTTCTGCCAAAANTNTAGTCATATTTAGTTTGTTTCCTCTTATAGTTGCCTTNNTATTATTAAGTNTTNGTTNGGATCCATATATAGTAATAATATATATGTTTTTTNTGGGNGCTAGNTCAGGTTTCACTTACACTTCNCACCCAGCTATNATAGCAGAAATNTATGGNNTAAAATATTTGGGTTCCATTAAAAGTTTATTNAGNGCTTTAACAGTTTTNGGNTCTGCAATAGGNCCTGTAATNTTTGGTGNNTTAATGGATTTAAATTTTAAAATAGAAACAATTCTTATCTACTTTGCNATATATTCTGTAATATCATCATTTCTTTTTATATTTGCTCTTCAAAAAAAATATAACTATGGTTATTGAAGAAANTATNTAAAGGAGAGNTTATGAAAACTAGAGCAGCAGTGGCTTTTGAAGCTGGTAAACCNTTAGAGTTATTAGAAATTGATTTAGAGGGCCCTAAAGATGGTGAAGTTTTAGTTGAAATTAANGCNACTGGAATTTGTCATACTGATGCCTATACACTTTCTGGGAAAGATCCAGAGGGTTTATTCCCTTCCGTCATGGGTCATGAGGGNGCTGGTATTGTTCAAGANGTTGGCAAAGGTGTCAAAAATTTAAAACCTGGTGACCATGTTATACCTCTTTATACTCCTGAATGTAGAGAATGTGAATATTGCTTAAATCCTAAAACTAATTTATGTCAGTCTATAAGAAACACTCAAGGTCAAGGCTTAATGCCAGATGGNACAAGTAGATTTTCTTATAAAGGTGAAAAAATTTTTCATTATATGGGNACTTCTACTTTTTCAAATTATACTGTTNTACCAGAAATTGCATTAGCAAAAATTGATTCATCAGCGCCGTTTGANAAAATTTGCTATGTNGGATGCGGTGTAACNACAGGNATTGGTTCAGTTATNAATACTGCTAAAGCAGAGCCTGGNTGTAAAGGTGTTGTATTNGGGCTTGGTGGNATTGGATTGAATGTNATTCAAGGNTTNAAAATGATTGGTGCAGAAATGATAGTTGGTGTTGANCTCAATGATGATAAAGAATCTTGGGGTAGGAAATTNGGAATGACGCANTTTATAAANCCAAAAAAAATTAAAGGTGATTTAACTAATCATATTGTTGAGTTAACNAATGGAGGGGCTGANTATAGNTTTGAATGTATAGGNCAAGTTGATGTTATGAGAACAGCATTAGANTGTGCTCATAAAGGATGGGGTGAGAGTATTATNATTGGTGTTGCAGGTTCAGGAGAAGAAATTAGCACAAGACCATTTCAANTAGTTACTGGNAGAACNTGGAAGGGAACAGCATTTGGAGGAGCAAGAGGTAGAACTGATGTGCCAAAGATAGTAAACTGGTACATGGACGGAAAAATTGAAATTGATCCAATGATTACTCATACATTGTCTTTTGAAGAAATTAACAAAGGATTTGACTTGCTTCATGAAGGCAAATCTATAAGGTCAGTGGTTGTCTTTTAATGGATATAGTTGATAGTTATTTTTCATTTGGAGGAGAGCAAAAAGTTATTAAACATTATTCNTCAGTAAACAACTGTGAAATGAAGTTTTCAATATATTTGCCTCCNNTATCAAAAAGTAAAAAAGTTCCAATTATTTGGTATCTTTCAGGGCTTACTTGCACACACGNAAATGTTACTGAAAAAGGNGAGTTTAGACAAAANGCCTCTGAATTGGGACTTGCAATAGTNTGCCCTGATACAAGTCCAAGAGGAGAAAATGTTCCAGATGAAGAAGATAATTGGCAATTTGGNTTTGGTGCTGGCTTTTATTTAGATGCAACTCAAGAACCATACNAAGATAATTATAATATGTATTCATATATTAAAAATGAGCTTCCAAATATCATTTTTGACAACTTTCCTGTAGAAAAAAAATATCAGGGAATTATGGGACATTCTATGGGTGGGCACGGTGCTTTAATTTTAGCTTTAAGAAANCCTGAGANATATNNNTCCTGTTCAGCTTTTGCTCCTATTGTTAATCCGTCTTCAGCAGAATGGTCTTCTACAGCTTTTAGAAAATATTTAGGTGAAGACAAGATTAATTGGAGGAACTATGATGCCACTCATTTAATTGAAGATGGAGCAAGATTTTCAAAAATTTTCATTGATCAGGGAACAAATGATCCCTTTTTAAATGAAGGTTTAAGACCTCATCTTCTTAAGAATGTTTGCGATGAATTTAATTTACCTCTTACACTAAGAATGCAAAATGGTTATGATCATTCTTATTACTTCATTTCTACATTTATGAGTGACCATATTGAATGGCATTATAGCAATTTTAATCTTTAGATAAAATAAATCGATTTTATGGAATTATTTATTTGATGATAAATTTATCCTTAGATAATTCAATTTTTTTAGTAAATCCTAGTTCTGGAAAACTATCTTTAAAAAAAAAGTTGAATATAATATCAGCTATAATCAGTGGAACAAAAGCTAAAATAATTGTAAGTAGATCATTGGAAGATACCTCTGAAATAGCAAAAAAAAATATAAAGAAAAAAAGGGTAATTGTTGCATGTGGTGGAGATGGTCTAATAAATATTGTTGCTCAGGAGGTCATTTCAAAAAATGGAATAATGGCAATACTACCATTTGGCAGAGGTAATGACTTTGCTAATTCTATAAATATAATTTCTCCAGATGACTTAAGATCAACATTTATGTCACCAAGAATATTTAAAGCAAGATATCTTCTCGTTAGTTTTGAAAATTACAGTAGGATAAGTTTAACATGTGCAGGTGTTGGCTTGTTGAGCGAAGCTGCATATAGAGCAACAAAAATCCCTTTTTTAAAAGGTATTCTACTGTACGCTTTGGCAACCTTAATAAGTTTTATAAATTTAAAAAGTCACAAATATAAAATTAGTTATGATAGAAATGTTATTAATGAAGATTTATTAATTTTAGCTGCTGCAGCATCTCAGTATACAGGTGGCGGAATGCTCATTGCTCCAGATGCATCTAAAATAAATACTAAATTAAATTTATTGTATGCTAAAAAAGTCAACCACTTTAATGCTTTTAGACTTCTTTTAGATGTCTTTAAAGGTGCGCATTTAAAACATTATGCAGTAACTAATCAACATACCCAAAAGATTATTATTACAACTAAATCGAATAACACCTGGTCAAGTCTTGTTTATGGTGATGGTGAATATTTAGGAAATTTGCCAGTTAAAATTGAATTAGGAGAAAAAAATTTTAATGTTTTAGTGCCAAAATCACAAAATTAAATTTTCTTATCTATTACCTTAAACCATATTGGAGGTATTAAAGCCATTAATATCATAGTTGGATAATTTACTGGCATTTCTCTTATTTTTTTTTCATGAGAAAGTAAAGGGTAAGGTTTGTTAGAAATTGAATGATGTTCTGCATGTAAACCTAGATTGAATGTTGACCAATCAGCAATGCTATGCCTGCTATTCCAAGAGTGAGAATGATTATATTTCTCTAAAGTATCGTTATTTGATCTTTCTCTTACAAGCCCATAATGTTGAATATATTCAACTACTTCTAGCAGGATAATTGATATAGCTGAATGAGTAAGAATAAAAATTAAGCCATTTAATTTTGCAACTGCAAAACAAGATAAAAATAATAAAACATTGAAAATGGTATAATGTATCATTCTATTTTTAAAACTAAAGAATGAAAGATTTTTTTTTGACAAAATACCTCTTTCTATTTTCCATGCAGAGAAATAACTAATGACAACACACCTTATTAAAAACTTATAAAAATTTTCACCCTTTCTAGCTGTTGCAGGATCATTTTTTGTCGCTACGTGGATGTGATGTCCATAAATATGTTCTATTCTAAAATGGCTATAAAAACATATTGCTAATAAAGCAACGCCAATTGCTTTCATTTTTTTTGATTTCCTATGAATAAGTTCGTGTGCAGCAGTAATTCCTACTGCTCCTCCCGCTATTCCTGTGCCCAAACCAATAAATAAAGATTCATAATAAGTTAAATTGAGATAATTTATCTTTAACAGTGCTAAAATTAATAGCAAAAATAATAATGGGAATACTATAATAAGTGAGGCATCATGTCCCTTTGAATATAATAACTCATTATTTGTTTTATTTAGTTTATTTATGAAAATTTCTAGTACTGGGACGAGTATTAATATCCATACATATGGGAGAATAAAATAATAAGGTGAAATCAAGACGCACGCATAGCTTGTTGTAATTATAGCAAGAGGAAAAAACCAATATTTAATCATTTTAAATTACATCCTAATTATTTATGTTCCGCAAAATGTTTTAAAATTTTCATCAACTTTATCTGGTGGAATATAATATCTATGATTTGCTTCTTCAAAACTATATGGCTTTGATAATAAATTAAAAAGCTTTGAGAAATTCAAAAAATCATTATTGTTTGCAAAATCAATTGCCTCTTCAACTAAATGGTTCCTTGGAATAATGTAAGGATTGCTAAATTCCATTTTTTTCATAATTTCAATTTTTGAAATTTTCTCTTCTGTAAGCCTTGATTTCCATTTCAAAATCCAATCATTAAATTTTTTTGATCTTTTGTTAAACTTAACAAGCCTATTTGTTTTATTTTGAAAAATGAATTTTAGACTTGAAAAAGTAATGGTGAAATCAAGTTGTTCACTTTCCATGATATCTTCGAGTTCTTTAATTAAATTCATGTCTTGTTTCTTTATGATTTTCAGTCCCAACTTCTCCCTCATCTCATTAAACCAAAATTCTTCGTAAATTTTTGGGAATTTGTCAATTTCCTCCTGGGCCATTTGAATGCTTTTTTCTTTATTATCTGAAAATAATGGTAGTAGACAATTTGCAAGTTGGACCAAATTCCATTGACCTATTAAAGGTTGGTTCTTGTAAGAGTATCTCCCAAATGTATCTATTGAACTAAAAACAGCATCTTTTTTAAAAATGTCAATAAATGCACAAGGTCCATAATCTATTGTATCTCCTATTATAGAACAATTATCAGTATTCATAACACCGTGGATAAAACCAACACTCATCCATTTAGCAATTAAGATTGCTTGTTTTTTAGCTACTGATTGAAAAAAATCAAAATATTTACTTTTCTTGTTTATTATTTCAGGTATGTGTCGATTAATAACGTAGTCAGAAAGATCTTTGACTAAATTATATTTTCCTTGAGATGCAAAATATTGAAAAGTACCCACTCTTATATGACTTTTTGCAACCCTTGAAATAATTGCCCCTGGTAAAAGAGCTTCTCTCCTAATATTTTCTCCAGTTGTGGCTATCGTTAATGCAAGTGTTGTAGGTATTCCTAAATTATACATTGCGTGACTTAGAAGATACTCTCTAATAACAGGTCCAAGGGCTGCTTTTCCATCTCCATTTCTGGAAAAGGGAGTAATTCCAGATCCCTTTAACTGAATGTCCCAGCGTTCATTTTCTTGGCTAACAATTTCTCCAAGAAGTATTGCTCTTCCATCTCCTAATCTGGGCACCCAATTACCAAACTGATGGCCAGCATATACCATTGATAATGGATTGGAACCTTCTAGAACTTTTGATCCAGTTAAGCAAGCAATGCCTTCATCACTCTTTATCCATTTTAGATTAATGCCTAATAGTTTAGCTACGCTTTTATTGCAAGATATTAATTCCGGTTTAGGTGGTATAGAAGGTATAACATTAGCGTAAAAATCTTCATTAAGATTGTGAAAACTATTTTCAAAATTTATCATATATACTAATCTAAAAAGTTATATATATTCAAATAACAAAGGAATGTAAAATTACAAACTCAAAAAAATTCTTAAATCAAGTATATAAATATAAAACCGATAGTGAAACTAAAGATTTGTATAATAACTGGTACTTGTCATACGACGAGGAGCTGACAAATAATAATTATATTACTCCAAAAAGGTGCTCTGAGGCGTTAGAAAAGTATTTATTTAATAAGCAAGGAGATATTCTCGATCTAGGTTGTGGAACAGGTTTATCTGGAAAAGAAATTATATCAAAAGGATTTAATCAAGTTGATGGCACAGATTTTTCTGAAAAAATGTTACAGGAAGCAGATTCAAAAAAAATTTACCGAAATCTTTTTTTACACGACCTAAATAGTGATGTTTATAATTTTGATAACAAATATGATGCCATTGTTGCTGCAGGTGTAATAAGTCCTAACCATGCAAAGCCTAAAGCTTTAAAAAATTGTATTGAATTTATTAAACCTAATGGTTTAATTATATTTTCACTTAATGATCACGCTTATAATGATTTGGATTTCTTAGGTAAAATACATTCAATTATCGATGACTATAATCTTAAGATTATAGAAAAGAAATATGGTGATCATTTATCAAAAATAAGTCTAAAGTCATGGATTTATGTAGTCAAAAAATAAAAATTATTTAATTTTTATATTTAACTTGATATTTTTAAAAAAATTAACTATTAAAATCACAAATTCACACAACAAAAAGGTTTTTTAACCATCTGGTGAGCTTTTATGCTTAATTTTTTGTTGGACGTATAACCAGAAAAGGAAAATTTATGACTATACCCAGTTTTACATTAAGACAACTATTGGAGTCTGGTGTCCATTTTGGGCATCACACACGAAGATG
>NYVQ01000016.1 GCA_002684695.1 SAR116 cluster bacterium
CCAACAGTAGGAATGTTGACAATTAAAGATGACCCATCACCCCCTTCAACACCAAATCCACCTACTACTAGATTTCCTTGAGCTATAGCGTAAGTTTCTCCGTCTGCACCTTTTAGCGGTGTCATCAGTAAAGTACCACCTCTTAAGGATTTAGCAGCTCCGAGTGTTGAAACAGTAATATCAATATTCTGACCAGGTTTAATAAATGGAGGAAGTTCAGCTGTAATCATAACTGAGGCAGCATTTTTACCATTTAGTGAACCAGAATCTGTAGAAAGACCTAGTTGAGACACCATGGATTTCATTGACTGTTGTATTAATTTTGTGTTTCCGTCGCCAGTTCCTGCTAGTCCAACTACTAACCCGTATCCAATAAGTTGATTAGACCTAATACCAGCAACAGATGTTAAATCTTTTAATCTGTCAGCAAATAAACTCGAGTTCAATCCTGTAAGAAAAAAAGAAAATATTAATATAAAAACTTTAAACCTTGTCATTTAAATCTCCTAAAATGGGGAAACCACCCTCAAAGCTTTTCCTAGCCATCCAGGTTGGTTAGTGTCATGAACATCACCAGTTCCTGTATAAGTTATAGATGCATGGGCTATTCTATTTGAGCTAACTTCATTAGATGCTGAAATATCCTCTGGTCTGATAACACCACTCAATCTGATGTATTCATTTCCATTATTAAGAGTTAACTTCTTTTGACCCATTATTTCTAAATTTCCGTTATCAAGTAATCTAATAACAGTTACACTTATCTTTCCTGTTAACGAATTACTCTGTGTTGCTCCTCCTGAACCAGAAAATGACTGTTTTGTTCCAGCAGTTAAGTCTGCAGCAGTCCCTAAGTTATTCTGAAGACCAAGTGGAACAGTTACTTCAAATCCATCTGTCTTCCCAGATGTTGCACTTTGAGCTTTTTTAGCGCTAAATTGCTCACTTAAATTAACAGTAAGAATATCACCAACATTTTGTGCTCTTCTGTCTGTTGCAAATAATCCGCCACCTGCTTGAGCATAAATGCTGCCATTCGCATTTCTATTTGGTTTATCAAATTCTTGAGCAGGATAGATTGGCTCAAATTCTAACGATGCCTTTTCTTCAACGTATGTATTTACACATCCTGAAAGTAAAAGAATACAAAGTATAGATTTAAATAGTGAACGGGTCATACGTGCCACCTTANTCATTATTAAAGATTTTGGTTNATGAATCTAAGCATATCGTCAACACCTGAAATTGCTTTNGAGTTTACTTCGTATGCTCTTTGNGTTTCGATCATNTCTACTAGTTCTTGNACAACATTNACATTTGANCTCTCAAGAGCACCTTGNACTAATTTGCCCATTCCACCGACAAAAGGCTCTGATATAACAGCTTCACCACTNGCAGGAGTTTCAACTANAAACGACTCNCCTATNGGTTGCAAGCCTCTTCTATTTGGAAAGTCAGCAAGTTGCATTTGCCCAATTTCTTCTGCCTCTACAGCANCNGGNACNTGTACACTCACTATTCCATCAGCNGAAATATTTACTTGNGTNGCTTCNAATGGAATTTGAATTTCAGGTTGAACNACATAACCACTTGAAGTAGTTAATAANCCTTCAGCATTTCTTGAAAANGCNCCATTTCTTGTNTAGCCAATTCTTCCGTCAGGCATTAAAACTTGAAANAANCCNCCNCCATCAATNGAGATNTCTAATGCGTTGTCAGTACTNACAATATTACCTTGACTAAAAAGCTTNTCAGAATTGACTATTCTNGTTCCAGTTCCAACTGCAAATGCGGAGNTTAGATTTGTTTCAGCAGATGTTTGNTCNCCACTATTTCTAATTACTTGATATAGAAGTGTCTCAAAATTAGCTCTATCTCTTTTAAAACCCGTAGTNTTNACATTTGATAAGTTATTAGCAATTACTTGCATCCTAACTTGTTGTGCATTCAAGCCTGTTTTTGCTACGTGCATTGCATTTGTGGACATAAATTTCTCCGTTTAATAAAATTATTCAGAGATAAATAAGCAATGCTTGTGCCAAAAAGATTATTTGGCTAATTACATATAATATTAATTTTGAAAGTTAATTAGGCATTCTCATGAGGTTNGTTGCAGCCTCATCAATGTCTTTAGCAATCTTTATTAATTTGACGTTTAATTCAAATTGCCTCTGCTGGTCAAGAGANACTATCATTTCCTCAACTGCGTTNATATTACTGCCTTCNAGNTGTTTNTGCATNAGAATAGNTTTTTGATCAGGTTCAGGNAGNCCNCCATTAANTGTTTTTAGCAAGCCATCTTTATCNTTGAAAATTTCTTCCCCTGCAGCTTGAGTTGTTCCAATAACTCCAACATTCTGTGTAGTTCCTGGTTCAGCCCCGAGTGGTTCAACAACTATTGTTCCGTTTTCAGATACAGATATGCTTTTGTAAGGAGGTATTTCTATTGGTTCAAGTCCATCTGATAAAACCAATTCATTTGCTCCATTGACCAGTAAACCAGATGCATTAACATTAAAGTCACCTCTTCTGCTAAGACCATTAGCGTCCTTTGCTTGAACAAAGAAAAAACCTGCGCCTTGAACAGCTACATCAAGATCTTGACCTGTAGGATTAATGTGACCAGGCTTCGATGAAAAAACCCCTACATTTGTTCTAGTTGCAAAAGCTTTTGCATCTATACCATCTTTAGTTTCCAAATAAGCTGTTTCAAATTCAACCCCTAAGTCTCTTCTATAACCTGGAACATTAAGGTTAGATAAATTTTGGGCATTCATTGATTGGTTTTGGGTAATCATATGCATTGAGTTCAATGCTGTGTGTATCATTTTATCCATAACTTAAAACCGCTTAATTTATAATTACATTCTAATATTAATGATAGTCTGGGTTAGGGTTGTTGTAGTCTCAATAGCTTTTGCAGAAGCCTGGAAGTTTCTTTGAGCTGTAATCAAGTTAACAAGCTCTTCCGTAATATCAACATTCGATCTTTCAAGAGAACCAGAAAGTATTGTACCAAAACCCTCAGAGCCCGCTTCACCAACCTGTGCAGAACCAGATACCGCTGTTTCAACATATGTCGCGTTACCAATCTGCTTCAAACCGTTCTGGTTGTTAAAGTTTGCAAGTACCATTTTACCCAATGGGTCGTTTTGTCCGTTTGTATAGTTCGCTCTAACAGTTCCTGATGCATCAATTTCCAAACCATCAAGACGACCAGATGTAAAACCATCCTGCTCAACTGAAAGAACTGAAAATGGTTGAGCAAACTGAGTAGAAGAAGCAAAGTCAATATTCAAGTCAATAGAGAAACCTTCTTCCTGCTTTTCATAGTGAACTTTGTTTTTTGGACTTAGCAATTTACCAGTTTTATCAAATGTAAGTTCACCCTCATCAATATATAATGGAAAAAATCCATCAACTTGGTTTGCTGGAGGTGTTGTTGTAACAATTCCGTTAGCATCAACAAATAAGTCGTTTCCAGCAGCATCTGTAGCCTGCACTAAGTTAAAAATCTTTGGCACACTTCCAACACCCAATGGAACGTCTGAAAGCCCTAACCTTGATATTCCTTTAACTTTAATAGTTGAATCAGGACCAGTTGTACCTGTTGTAAAAGTAAAATTATTTGAAGTTGGATTATATTTAACTGTAACACCGCCAGTTTGCTGTCCTGTAATTGGATCTTCAATCTGGTTAATTCGAGACTGAAGTGCTTCTGCAAGTGTAGATCCAACGTAAAAGCCTGATGGAATTTCAATAACACCGTTAACACCATTAACAGAAACGTTAAATGTAGTCTCATTTAGTGTTGAAGATAATCTGAAAACCTGTGTTAAATCTTCTTTTGCAACTGCACCAGTAGCAAGGGCAGGTGAGGCGGCAAGACCAGCTCCAGAAGTTTTTACTGCATCTCCTTTGGTTGTCCCAACACCCATTAAGTGGTTATCACCTTTAAAATAATCTGTGCTATCAATCACTGAACCATCTGTTGTTGAGATTGCATATCTTCCAATTTCAATGTCTGATGACTTTTGAGCAGAAGTAACCCCAATTGCACCGTTGGCCTTAATAGTTTCACCTGTTGTACCACTCTTAAAAGTAAAAGTTTTTGTATCACGGTTATAACTAACACCAACGCCGTATCTTTTGTCGTTCAACTGAATTTCCTCACCGTCTGCAACGAATGCCTCACCAGCAAAGAATTCACCACCTTTAATTTGAACCTCAGTAGTATCATCCAGTGTTGGAATGCCCAAATTGTTGGTTGCTGTTGCAGTAGCTGCACCGTAGACGGCAAAACTGTTAAAGTTACTGTCTGTACCAGTACCCAGCACATTTCTGTCGACATTGAAATTTAGTCTTTGGTTAATATTATCATACGCAACTTTTACAGGTGGATTTTTTTCGTCAACCCAGTCAGTTGTTGTAGACAGATCATTTAAGCCTAGGACACCAATAGAATCCCTACTAGTCCTGGTGAATTGATCTGCGGCATCACCATTTGATCCAATAGCTATTGTGGTTGGTGTTCCGGCTTTTGCATTAGCATATGTAGTAGCCAATTTAAAGCTGTCATCATCATTTCTGACTACAAAATAAGTTGTTCCATTTGTTAAACCACCAGCAGCAGAAGTAGTTGTATATGTTACTGCATCACCAGTAACAAATCCATGATTTGTCATATTAACATTATTATCAGCTGCAGTAATCACAGAAGTAACAGTTTTTGCAGTCTCTGTAACAGTTTGAGTGGTGTCAAATTCATGCGTAGATTTAATCTTGAATATTCCACCTGAAGTAACATTATTTGTTTTCATAAATGTATCATTAGCACTTCCATCAGTGGCGCCTCCACCAATGGTAATAGCAGCTCCGCCCTTCGAAGCAGATATCTTAAAAGTATTCGTACCCTTGTCTCTTATATAGTATTTCTCACCTGATACTAATCCAGTTCTTGCTGTTCCTGATGCTGTATAAATAATCTCATCACCATCTTCAAATCCATGTCCTGCAAGAGTAAAAGTATCACCTGTTAAAGCTGATGTATTGATCACACCATGTCCAGCAATCTGTGAGTTGGTGTAAGCATGTTTATTCGTTGTACCAATTTCTCTAAGTGCAATTTTTTTACTATTAAAATTAACTTCAGCTCCCTCAAAAACATTATCAGCACCTTCAAAATATGCTTCAACTTTTGTTGACGGATCGCTTAATACTCTAAATTTATTACTTTTGAGTGTAAAAGCATCATCTGGAAATGTTAAACCTGTTGTATTAACAAGAATAAATGGTCTAGTAGCTGTAGTATTTACACTACTGACAGTAAATTCACGACCATTAATAAAAGAAAATTTTGTTAAATCTGTATCAGCAGCATTTAAATCTGCGGCTGCTTGTGAACCAGCAACTCTGATTTTGTCTCCACTTGCTAATCCAGCAGGCGCGCCAGAAGTATATATTTTTAACGTATTCTCTGTAGCACTAAATTCAAAAGTATTATTACTATCTGTTGCGACGTTCTGTTTTGAGTCATAAACCGAAAGATTAGGTCTTTGGTCATAATACGAATAAACAACAAATCTGTCAGTTGGTGTATCCCCTGATCCATCAGTAGCTTCACTAGTTCTATGTTCCACTGTGACTAATTGAGTAGACTCTAAGACTTCAGTCATCGTCTCACCAGTACTTCTACCAAACAATTTACTCGCAACACCAATAGATTGAGCATTAGCTATGACATCAAACTTATTTACAGCGTATTGATTTAGAGATTCATTAACTTTTGTCTGACTATGTGCCAAAAATTGATTTCTTGTGAAATCAGGTGATGCACCTGTCAAATTTATAGCCTCAGTTGTTGAAACATAACTATCAGTTAATAAATCAACATTTATAGCAGTTGTGAGGCCCGATGATGATCCATCGGCCTGTAATTTATAGAATTGAAGATTTACAGTGTCATCAACATTTTGAACAATCTGAACTTTTTTATCGTCACCATATGCAGCATTAATTGCTCTTTGAACTTCAGCAGCAAGTTGATCAGCATTATATTTTCCTGGATTTAAATCAATGTTTAGTGGTTGGTCACCATTATCGACATTTAGTGTCAAAAAGTTTTTACCCCAGTAAACTCTTGAATCAGCATTACCTGCCTCTCTTGTTGCTTTAAATTGCATTGGATCAGTTACAATCTCAACTAATCTGTCACCTTCTTCACCAAAGTCAAATTCACTTATCTCACCCTTAATTTGTGCTGGTGATGAGTCCACTCTATTCTTTAAGTCATCAGCTTTATAAAGTTTTGATCCTTTTCCTTCCAGAAAGTAGTTATCATCTGGAACTCTTGTGGTAATGTTCCCAAATTTATCAATAAACTGTTGCCTGCCTGCGTCATCAATTGATTTAACAAGATCTGGATCAATTACAGTGTCATTTATAACAAGTTTTGTCATAACTTTATTTGTTGGATCTTCTGCAGAGGCAGTTTGTGTTTTGATAAAGTAAATAGTCGCAATTGTAGGGTTACCCAAATCATCAAAGATTGTGATTGAAGTTGAGTTGTTATATGTTTCTGGATTTGCAGGGTTGAAAGCGTATCCATCAGCAAAATCAGCTTTTTCAGTTACAACTTCAGCGCCCGCAGGAACGTTAACACCAATCTGAATATTATTTGTAGCTTGAGGTTCACCTGAAGTAACTGGAAGTTGTAGAGGTGAAGCGCTTATAATATCTTTTGCAGTTACAGATCCATCATTGTTCACTGGAAAAACCAATAGAAACTGTCCAGCTGAGTCAACAACATATCTATCATCGTTAACACTCAAAGAACCATTTCTAGTATAAACAATCTGAGCAGATGTCAAAGAAGGCTTCAATGCAAAAAACCCCTGACCAGAAATAGCAAGGTCCAAAGCGTTTAGTGATGATGAAATGTTACCCTGTGTAAACTGCTGTTTAATACCTTTAAGAATTGTACCAGAACCAATCGAAGACGAAGCGTTCTGCAAAGGTGATGTAGCAAAAATATCACCAAATTCTGCTCTACTTCTCTTAAAACCAGTAGTACCAACGTTGGCAATATTGTTTGATGTTGCTGAAATATCGGCGGAAGCACCGTTTAGTCCTGTGAGGGCTGTATAGAATGACATCTGTTATTTCTCCTGCTTCGTCTAAATTATTTACATTCTAAATTTAATAAC
>NYVQ01000017.1 GCA_002684695.1 SAR116 cluster bacterium
CACGGCCACTTGTGCTACATACGGATGGGTCACAACAACCGCTTCGATCTCTGCTGGGAAGTGGTTTTCACCGCCGCGGATGATCATGTCTTTCACGCGTCCGGTCACCCGAACGAACCCTTGATCGTCCATCGTGCCGAGATCGCCAGTATGCAGCCAACCGTCTCTATCCACTGCAGCGGCAGTGGCATCAGGGTTGTCGTTATAGCCGATCATCACCGCATAGGAGCGTGCGCAGATCTCGCCCACTTCACCTATTGGGAGGACCTGATTGTCTTCAGGCGAACGGATTGAAACCTCAGTCTGTGGCAGTGGCTGGCCAGCCGTCTCCACAATCTGCTCCTGCGTTGCCTCGATCGGGTTCAAGCAGATCATGGGACTGTGCTCTGTTTGTCCAAAAGCGCTGAGCAGGTGACAGCCCAACCGATCCCGCACCCGGCGCACCAGTTCGGGTGGTACTGGCGCGCCGCCCGTTGTGATGACCTCAAGCGAGGACATGTCGCGCGGGGTTTTATCCAGCGTTTCCAGCAGGTTGAACAGCATGGTGGGAACGGCAAAACAGGTTGTGACACCCTGTTCCTCGATTAATCGTGCAAAGATATCCGCATCAAACCGTTTGATCAACAGCATCTTGCAGGTGGCCTGGAGGCATCCCAAGGCACCTGTCGCACAGCCTGCTGTGTGGAAGAGCGGCATGAAATTAGCCCAAACTGAATTCGACCCAACCTGCTTGCGGGCGCAGAAAAGCCGCGCGTTGTTTACAAGATTCTTATGGCTGAGAACCGCGCCCTTCGGAAATCCTGTTGTTCCTGATGTGTACTGAATCTGCGCGGCGTCATTCGGCTGGACTTCTGGCAGGATGGTGGCACGCTCACCATGGGCGTAGAGTGCATCCTCATCCTCCAGATTAATGACCTCGCGCAGGCTTGTGTTGCCTTTCGTCACCTGGCGCGCAATCTCAGCCATCGGATTGCCTCGGAACCCGTCCACCATGAACAGTCCGACGGCACCGGATTGTTCCAGTACATATTTGAGTTCGGAGGCCTGAAAGGACGGATTGGCTGTAACCAGAACCAGCCCTGCCAAACCGCAGGCATATTCCATGAAAATCCATTCAGGAATATTGGGAGCCCAGACGACGACCTTCTCACCCGCCTCAAAATGCGTGACGAGGGCATTGGCAAGGCTCTCCGCGGTCTCCAGCAGCTCGCCATAGGTCCATGACTGGCCACAGTCACCGCTGTCTGCAACATCCACCATCGCTGTTGCATCCGGATGCATTGCTGCCACTTCTCGGAGCAACCCTCCAACCGTAATGTCGCGGATGTCTGCATCATTCTGTTTCGGAAAATGCGAGGTGGTGAGTTTCAAATGATACATTGTCAGTCCGCCTTGATCGATTTGGTCGGGATGTCCACCAGCTTACCGCGTGGGATCAAGCGATCGGCATCATACATAGGCAGGGTGCACAACACACCTTGCTGAATAGACCCATCGGCACATAGGACATCAAAAACGGTCCCAGGGCCATGGGTAGGATTATCCATGCGCACGATACAAACACCACATCCCTGATAAGGCGAGTAGCCAGAGGAACAGACCCGGCCAGCGTCCTTACCGTTCATCGTCATTACGCGCCCGAGTTGCGCAACACCACCTGTTACTCTCATGCCCCAAGTTCGGCATGACTTATCTGCATTTTCTAATGCTTTGCGGCCGACAAAGTCACGGTCGTCAAACTCAACAAAAGCGCCAAGACCCGCTTCGAACGGTGTCGTTTCCTCCCCGAAGTCTGAGCCGGCATTGAGTAGCCCAGCTTCGATCCGACGCGCCCGGAACACAGGCGTTCCGGTAAGCAGGATGCCGAAGTCTGCCCCAACCTCCATAATCCGGTCACCAATGGCCGGGATGTCGGTGTTCGGCAGCAAGTAAACTTCCCACCCAAGCTCATTGGTAAAGCCCGAGCGGCTGATCCAGCAGGTCTGGCCCGCAATGGAAACCTTGGCGCAGTCGAAATAGCGGAAAGGATCAGGCATCGGTCCGTCCAGTACCGCGGCCAGCAATTCCAGTGACCTTGGGCCCTGGATCTGGCTGACCCAGACATTTGGGTCGTGGATTTTCACGTCCAGCCCCTCGGCATGGGCCTTGTACCAGCTAAACAGGTCGCCATCGGCCTGCGCCATCCAGAAGCTATTCTGAGACAGCCGCAGCAGCACACCATCGGTGATCATGCCGCCATCGTGATAGCAGGCGAATTGATAGGAGCAGCGACCAGGTTTCACTTTGCTGACACTCCGAGTGAAAACCTTGTTCAGTAGCGTTTCGGCATCTGGTCCGCTGATCTCGATTGGCAACTCACCAGTGTGACGAAAGATAACATTGGTGCGCACGGCCCAATACATTTCATCATCTGAAGCAGTGTCTAGTTTTTCAGGAGTTAGCCTTGAATTGTAAAGAGTGTATTCAGGGTCGTATGGCAGTTCCATATAACTGAGCGGGTGCGGCGGCATTGTTCGCGCCAATTCGCGTGGGCGTTGACCTTCGTTAAATATTGGCTTGGCCACAAATCGGGTGTTTGTAAGAGTTAGTGCCATAGTCTATCCGTTCAAAAAAACTGTTAGATGCAAAATCCAATTTTCTCGTAAAATATTTTAATGTAAAAGATATAAGGGCATCAAACCTAATTACTTGAACAAATCGTTCAAATAATTTAGACAATAGTATGACCATTTGCTCTTATGATATGCTTCGAACCTTCCAAGTGGTTGCTCAAAACCTCAGCATGACGGCAGCAGCATTACAGCTCAATCAATCGAAGGGTTCTGTGAGCTACCAGATCAAAACGCTCGAGCAACAGCTTGGTTTCACACTTTTTGAACGTGCAAATGCTCGGCTTCACCTCACCTCCGAAGGGCGGAGACTTTTGAAAGTCTCGCAGGTCTCTCTGGATCAGATTGATCAGGAAATCGAAGGGCTTCGATATAAGGAGCCTGCGCCACTAACAATTGCCTTACAAACATATTTTCTTAGTCGTTGGCTGTCACCGCGTCTCATGCGCTTTACTGCGGCGCATCCAGAAATTGGCTTGCGTTTTGTGCCCTTAAATTTCATCGGTGAAATGGAGAGTATTGATGCGGATATATCGATCTGTTGGGCCAAAGAAGGGATGATTGATGTGCCGCATCAACGGCTCTTTGCCTGTCCGGCTTGCCCCACCGGAAACAGCAATATTGCTGATAGGGTGCGCGAAGAAGGGCTGGATAATGTTATTCTATCTACCCCACTATTGCTTGACTCTTCTGAGAGTGAAGGTTGGCAAGATTGGTTTGGTCTCGCAGGTCTTGATTTCAGTCAGTCACAGAAGGGCCTGTCTGTAGCTGATTCAAATAGCCGAGTTCAGTCGGTTATTGACGGGCAGGGGATCGCCCTTTGGGATCAGCTTGTGGCGCCTGAAGTCAACTCTGGCCACTTACAATATCTTTCTGATATCTGGCTAGATGAGTATGGCTACTATGTGCATGCCAAGGAGGGGATCGCTGAGAATAAGGCTTTAAGACTGTTTTTAGACTGGCTGATTGCAGAGAGTGTAGCGAGTTAAAGGGGTCTTCATAATCACAAAATTAAGGTGTAGGTAACAGCGTTTGCACTCTCCCCTCCTCCTGATATTACACTTAGTAAACCCCCTCTTTTGACCCCCAAAAATATGCGGTATAATAATACCTCATATTCGGGGTCTTGTTAATGATAGCAAAAGGTAACGTAAAAATAGGTATTAAATGGCGCTTTGGGACTGATTGGCCCGGCCAGCGATGCGGTGCCAAGACACGAAAGGGGACTGCGTGCCAGCGTCCTGCAAATAAGAAGAATGGTCGTTGCAGGGTTCATGGAGGTGCCAGCACTGGTCCAAGGACCGAGGAAGGACGCGCCCGTATATCAGAGGCTAACCTGCGGCATGGGAGATATACCAAAGACAAGTTAAAGAAGAGGCGTGAGAATGCGGCTAAAGGCCGTAAAGTCCGCGCAGAGATAAAGCATATAGAGACAAGCCTGATAGAGCAGGGTGTGCTGAAACGGAACTGGCGCAAAGACTAGGTCTGGAAGCATGTGCCTTAGACCTGCAGCTTTAGTATTAGCGTTGTAAATTTATTTGGCTGTAATTTCTCTGGATCAGATTAAAAAGGCTGATTTCTGAGCCACGCCTCAAAACATGTTGCTGCTGAAGACAGTCTTTGGCTTTTTGAAGGGATCAAGTAATAGTCATAGCCCTCCAAACATATCCCGGAAATAGGCGCCAGTAGATTAGCATCAATCTCAGGCTTTGCTAGTTCATCAAGCAATGCGATACCATTTCCGGATATAACAGCTTGAAGGCGGCTATTGGCATCTGGCAAATGCACAGGTTTATGTCTTGGTGAATATTGAATTCTGGCAAGTGCATGCCACAGTTTCCAGCCTTCCATGCCGGATGCATCAGGTAAAAGTGGAACTTCGATGATGATCTGTTCCAGCCCAATTTTTTGAGCTCTTTTGGTTATTTTAAGATTAGCAAGTGGAATAGTTCTGGATGGATAGAGAAAAGTCCCTTGACGTTTTCCTGTTTCCGCGTCACACCAGAATACCGTCATGTCCAACATTGGATTTTTTAAATCAGCTAGGGTATTGACTGGTTCCAGCCTAAGAAAGATATCTGGATGATTTTGAGTAAAATCAGAAAGCCTTGGTCCAAGCCAGCGTGATATAAACCAACTATGTGCGCCTACACAAAGTTTATCATTTGACTGACTGCGCAAATCAGAGATTACGGTCTCAAGCTGGCCAAAGTTGCGACTAGAAGCATCCCACAATATTTTCCCCTGAGGTGTTAGGTTTATATGAGTATGACGACGCTCGAACAGTTTGAAACCCAATTCATCCTCTAGTTTGGATATCCTGTAACTGATGGCACCTCTTGAAAGGTGTAATACATCCCCAGCTTTGGTAAAACTCATGTTCTTAGACACTATACAGAAAAGTTTCAAGCTGTCAAAAGATCGAAATCGCATATCTCTGTATAAATTTATTGAACACATAGATCAAGAATTTAGATTTGACGATCCATTATTTTATGCTTAAATTTTTAATTAGGGAGATGCAACTATGAAACCACGCGATCCAATAGCACAGCTTTTAACACATGAAGTTATTAATATGCCGTCTTACATGGGAAATCAGAACCTTTGGAAGGATGACAGTGCTCTTCGTCATTGGATAAAAGTTGAAGGTGGCATAGAACATTCAGATCATTTGGCGCGTGTCGGTCGATTGACTGGGTTAGAAGAGACTTTTGAAAAGGCACATCAGGCAAATCGTCATGGGCCAGAATTACGTGCTTATGACCGCTATGGAATGCGCATCAATTCTGTAGATTATCATCCTGCTTATCATGATTTAATGGACCTTGCAATTTCCAATAAGATGCATAATTTTGCATGGGCAAATGAGGGCAAAGCAGGACACGTCGGCCAGTCTGCCCTGACCTATATGTTTTGCCAACCTGAAGGTGGTGTGATGTGCCCAATGGCTATGACTTATTCCGTAGTACCATCGTTGCGCTTAGCCCCGTCTTTGGCGCGCGAATGGATGCCACGCTTAATGTCCACAAAATATGATAAGCGTGATATTCCTGCAGAGGAAAAAACAAGTGCGATGATTGGTATGTTCATGACCGAAAAACAAGGAGGTTCGGATGTACGTTCTAATTCTACTGTAGCTGTACCAGATAGTGACGGCTATCTTCTGACAGGACATAAATTCTTTTGCTCAGCACCGATGTGTGACGCTTTTTTAGTTTTGGCCAATACAGATAGCAATGGGATCAGCTGTTTTCTTGTCCCTCGTTGGTTGCCTAATGGCACGCGTAATAATTTGTTTATTCAGCGGATGAAGGATAAGCTGGGGAACAAGTCCAACGCATCGACAGAAATGGAGTTTCAGGACACATACGGTGTAATGGTAGGCGAAGAAGGACGCGGCATTCGCACGATCATCGAGATGGTCACAGGCAACAGGTTATATTGCGCCATGTCCTCGGCTGGGATCATGCGTCAGGCGCTGGTGCAGGCACTGCATCATACTTCACATCGGTCAGCCTTTCAAAAACGTTTAATTCAGCAGCCGCTGATGCGTAATGTTCTGGCTGACATGGCAGTTGAGGTTGAGGCTTCGTTAGCGCTTGGCCTTCGCGTCGCTCGGGCCATGGACCAACAGGATAATTTAGCTGAGGCGGCACTAGCACGCATTGGAACTGCGGTTGCGAAGTATTGGAACACCAAACGCTGTCCTTCGCTTGTGGTTGAAGCGCTTGAATGCCATGGTGGGCCGGGTTACATCGAAGAGAGTATCATGCCCCGGCTTTACCGCGAAGCACCACTTAACTCTATTTGGGAAGGATCTGGCAATATTATGAGTTTAGATGTACTCCGGGCTATCAGGCGAGAGCCTGAGTCAATTCCATCCTTTATGGCTGAGGTTAAAAAAGCACGTGGCAATCACCCCAATCTTGACCGCAATATTGATGAACTTCAGCATGAATTGGATAATCTTGACGGAATTGAAGGTCGTATGCGTATGATTACCGAGATGATGGCACTAACGCTTCAGGGTGCTTTATTAACTGAGCATGGTGACAATGCTGTTGCAGATGCATTCTGCGTTTCTCGTCTTGCACCTCGTTATCGTGGCGCCTTTGGTACGTTGCCATTTGGCTGTGATCTGGATTCGATTATTAACCGCGCATTGCCAAGTTTCAATGCTAACATCCAGACAGGAGACGAGAAATGAGAATTGCACTTTTTGGGGCTACTGGTGGGGTTGGTGGCTATTTTCTAATAAAGTCGCTTGCAAAAAATTATGAGGTCACAGCCTTGGTTAGAAAGCCCAAAAAACTTAGAGAACACACAAACCTCTCTTTGCACAAGGGCGACGTCACCAACCCTAGCGATGTAGCGAAGGTTATTGTCGGTTCTGAAGTTGTTGTTAGTTGCCTAGGCAATGTCAAAGGTGTGTTGATAATGGAAAAAGCTACCGAGGCAATTCTACAAGCCGCAACTGAACAATCAAATCCGCCAAAATGCCTTTTTGTGAGCAGTATCGGTTGTGGTGGCTCTTCTTGGGTTGTCAAACAAATGCTTAAAATGATAGGTGGTCGTTCGAGTTTTGCAGACTATGAAAGGGCAGACAATCGCATATCGCGTGAGAAAAATATCCCATATGTATTGGTCCGGCCTGCTGCTCTTAAGGACAAACCTGGAAACCGGAAGTATCGTGTTTTTCATGGTGATGGCACATTTGCACGACCTATTGCGAAAGAAGATGTCGCTGAGTTTCTGATTGATGCCATCTCAATCAATGATTGGGATGGCCAAGGAGGTATTCAATTGGNGGGATTGAAGTAACTATGTTTAAGTTGGCATCGATCTCGTCTATCTTTCAAAATTTCCGATTATTGGTCACTTTTGCCTGGTTGACCCACGAAACCCCACAACAAAAGGAGCCTTGTATATGCCCGGAATGGTATTGCCCATAATCTCAAGCGCCGTGCGTTCACCTTGGTTTAAGGCAACCCGAGACTTAACNACNGCATATGGTGATCACGANGGTAGGTTAACACCTGTCACATTTAATCGCNCCATTTNTGATGAATATCGAGTTCTACGCACTNCGGCAGGTATTTTNGATGTGCCTGAGGTNCCACTNGAAATTTGTGGNCCTGATGCGCCANCTTTCCTTGACTATGTGTTCACTCGGCCTGTCAGCTTAATGGCNGTAGATAGGGGTCGCTATGGCCTAATGTGTCACCACGGAGGCGGTATTNCTTGCGATGGNGTAGTNTTTCGANTGGCAGAAGATAGGTTCTGGTACGTTCATGCGGACCGCGATGTATTNACTTGGCTTCAAGCATTGAAANCNGGTTATNANGTTNNTATNCGGAACCCAGGTGCNTGGGCGATCCAGATTCAGGGACCNNCAAGCNTAGAAATTCTNGATGCATGNGTNGATGGTGGNNCCCCCNAAGGNTTCAAATATTACCATTCACGTCAAGTNACCATGGGNGGTCAGCCAGTCNTGATAAGTCGAACGGGGTGGACTGCCGAGCTNGGTTTTGAGGTCTACAACNTGGACCCTAATGTGGACGGNATGGCCCTATGGTCTCACCTTATGGTTGCTGGTAAGCCACATGGTATGGAGATCTTGTCAACATATGCAATGAACCCGCGTCGGATTGAGGCGGGNATTATGAATTATGGTACAGACATGGGATGGGATACGACGCCCTTTGACTTGGGGTTAGGCGAATTTGTCGATTTTGATCATGAATTCTTAGGCCGTGATGCCCTGCAGATTGCTGAGCGAAAACAGCGTTTCACTGGTTTNAGGACCGAGGCGNGGGACATTAAATGGGGCTCACCAGTTTTTGNNAATAGTAAGGCTGTAGGTAGTGTAAAGGCTTTTGAACATTCGCCAACCCTNGGAACTGGGATCGGNTACGTTCTTTTTGATACNCANGANNCTATGGCNATTAGCNNCTNCNGTNTCAAAGATAGGGCAGGTAAGGAATATCCGATNGATTTNCATACATTGCCNTTTTTTGATCCTGAAAAACGGATACCTCGNGGTCTTGAAGNGATGGTGTTTACTGGATGACTAACTTATCTTTCAAACGCCGGCGAGAAAACCTCAAAAGGCTTTTGAAACCACTCCATATAGCTTTTGTTGGAGGCAAGGCAGTTGAAGGCTGCATTAAAGCAACAATCAAATCAGGTTTTAAAGGCAAACTTTATGCTGTGCATCCAAACTATAAAAGCNTAGGCGGTATTCCTTGCGTTCCAAGTCTCACAGATTTACCTGAACCACCTGATGCTACTTTAATTGCTGTATCNCGTGAGAGAACTATTAATACCGTAACTGAGNTATCTATAATGGGCGCTGGTGGGGCTGTGTCAATCGTGGGTGAGTTCTCTGAAGCTGGAGAGGAGGGTGCAGTTTTGCAGGCCCAACTTGTTGCAGCGGCGGGCGATTTAGCATTGGTNGGGCCGAACTGTTTAGGAGTAATGAACATGTTTGATGGAGTTGCTGTTTGGGGAGGTGATAACGTGTTCTCGCCTGTCACGAATAATGGTTTCGCGTTAATTAGCCAGTCAGGCTATGTTGCCTATTCAGTCACCAATGTTGAACAGGCATTACCTCTGGGTTATGCAATTTCCATGGGCAATCAGGCCGTGCTAAATGTGGCTGACTATATCGATGTAATGTTAGATGACTCTCGTGTTCGTGCCATTGGACTGTATTTGGAAGGNATTGTAGATATAGCAGCTTTTGCTGACGCTGCTCTGCGCGCTGTTGGCCTGGGTGTGCCGATCGTAGCCCTAAAGGCAGGTGGAACCCAAGAAAGTGCTGAATTGACACGCAGCCATTCTGGCACCTTGGCAGTGGATAATGAAATTTGGTCNGCCCTNTTCAGACGATTGGCAATTCTTGAAGTTGGCTCACCTAAAGCATTGATCGAGNCACTCAAGCTTCTNAGCAGTCCTAAGCCTCTAAAAGGAAATCGCATCGTTGCGGCCGCAAATTCNGGTGGATATGGTGCAATGATTGGAGAAAAAGGGCGCAATTTAGGGTTGGAGTTCCCAGCTCCAACTCAAATTCAACGTGAGGATCTAGTGCAGGCAGTACCTGATCTGGTTTCACTTCTAAATCCATTGGATTGGAACCTGCCTTGGGCTTCAATGTCCACGCCAGATACATCTTATGCTGGGTTTGGCATTATGATGGATAATCGCTGTGATATCCTNGTCTATTTCATTGATTGGCCACGTGAACCAGATGTTGCTGCAGTTTGGTGGCCAACTATTGAAGGACTGATCCAACTTAATAACCGAATTGATCGCCCCGTTGTNGTTGCCTCTGTCTTTCCAGATGGCTTGCCCGCTNATTTGCGTACACGTCTAAGTAAAGCTGGTTTGGTTACACTGCAAGGACTTGATGATACGTTATGCGCAATCAGCGTCGCGGCGTATTATCCTATTTTACGCTCACAAGTTTTGGATGATCCTGAGAGCCGTTTTCTNCCTGTTCCAGAATCNTTTACTGCTCTGGTGAACACACTTGACGAGGCTCAGAGCAAGGANCTGCTGGCACAGCATGGTATTACGTTTCCGGCACATATGACGGGCACTGAAGTAGAAGTTATTACTGCTGCAAACCACCTTGGCTATCCATTGGCAGTCAAGTTGCTCAATGCTAAACTGGCACACAAAAATCAGGCAGGAGCAGTGCATCTTAATGTACAGAATATTGCTGNTTTGAAGAAGGCAGTTCAGGCAATTAAAGCCTCAGTAAAACANTACGACTCTAGCCTTGAAACAACTCAATTCCTGATTGAACGAATGGTAGTTTGCCCGCGTGGTGAATTTATTGCAGGTGTTAGCCATAAACTGGGGATTGGTCATGCGCTGGTAATAGGACATGGTGGTACTAATGTTGAGGAACTTAAGGATTTCACTACTTTGCTGTTGCCAGCAAGTGTGGTGCAAATCGAAAAGTCCTTGCAAAGCCTCCGTATTATGCAAAGTCTTCAATTGCATAAAGTAGACGTAGAGGTTTTGACCCAGACAATCTACAACATTGCTCAGTTCGCGTACCATGCGCGAGACAGACTTCTTGAACTTGATGTGAATCCAATAATTTTGGATGCGAAGGGCAGTGTGAACGCCGTGGATGCTTACATAAGGATTACTGAGTGAGAGATAGACAAAAACTTCCTCTGACAAGTTTTCACTGGGGCACTTACAGAGTAGAGGCGCGGGAGGGTCAAGTTTTGGCCCTACATCCGTTTGAGGAAGACCCAGACCCATCTCCTATTGGGCAAGGCTATTTAGGTTTGCTAAATGGTCCTGACCGGATAACTGCCCCGATGGTGCGCAAAAGTTGGCTGAATGGGAGTCCAAGCAAGACAGGTGAACATCGAAGTAAAGAGAATTTTGTTGAGCTTAGCTGGGATGAGGCTAACTTTCTGGTTGCCAAAGAGTTGCGTCGCGTGATTGATTCTCATGGTAATGAGAGTATATTTGCTGGATCATATGGCTGGGCTAGTGCTGGGCGATTTCATCATGCGCAAGGGCATCTTAAGCGGTTTCTAAACATCATGGGTGGATTCACTAAATCGGTTAACACCTACAGTTTAGCAGCTGGTGAAGTAATCTTGCCACATGTCCTAGGTAGTGCAGAGTTTATCTATGGCGCGACCAGTTGGCAGTCGATCATTAGCGATTGCAATTTGATGGTTGCCTTTGGTGGTTTGCCACTTAAAAACGCTGCAATTGCGCAAGGTGGGGTAGGCGTGCACCGTACAGGCGAAGCTTTATTTGAAGCAAAAGCTGCTGGTGTTGATTTCATTAATATCTCCCCTCTCAAGTCAGATATTCCCGAGGCACTTCAAGCAAATTGGTTGGCTCCGCGACCATCAACTGATACTGCTCTTATGATAGGTCTGGCAAATGTTTTATTGCACGAAGATTTGGTAGACCACTCATTTCTTGATCATTATACGGTTGGTTTTGACAAATTCGCCTCGTACTTGACTGGTGAAACTGATGGAATTCCCAAAACTGCAGATTGGGCTGCTACTATCTGCGAACTTTCCGCTGAAACAATCCGTAACTTAGCACGCCGTATGGCTAAGGGGCGTACGATGATCTCGGTTGCTTGGTCGCTAACTCGGCAAGATCATGGCGAACAACCGTTCTGGTTAGGTACTATACTAGCAGCTATGCTTGGGCAGATTGGTCTGCCAGGCGGTGGTATCGGATTTGGTTATGGTGCGACAAATACTGTTGGGTTGGAACGCGCGTTTCCTCGATTCCAAGCATTGCCGCAGGGACACAACAAGGTCAAAACTTTCATCCCTGTAGCGCGGATTACTGATCTGCTTGAAAATCCAGGTGGGTCATTTGATTATAATGGAAAAACCTATACATACCCTGACACTAAGCTAATCTGGTGGGCAGGTGGCAACCCGTTTCACCATCACCAAGATCTGAACCGCCTACGTCGCGCTTGGGCTGGGCCTGAGACGGTTATCGTAAATGAATGGTGTTGGAACTCCCTTGCACAGCACGCTGACATCATTCTACCTTGCACTACCCCGCTAGAACGTAACGACATTACGCTTTCACCACGTGATCCCTATCTTGTGATGATGGATAAGGTTGTAGAGCCTGCTGGCCATGCGCGTGATGATTATAACATTTTTCGCGGAATTGCAAACCATCTGGGTATAGAAGAAAAATATACTGAAGGTCGGAGTGCCGAGGAGTGGATCATATGGCTTTACGATGCTTCGCGCCAATCTGCTGCGCGGGCTAACGTGCAGTTGCCACCATTTAACGAATTACGTGCCAAAGGTTGGCATAAGCTGAATACGCCTAAAAGACCGCATGTAATGCTTGAAGATTTCAGAGCTGATCCAAAGGCGCATAGGCTCCGTACTCCAAGTGGTAAGATCGAGATATTTTCGGAAATGATTGCAGGTTTTGGCTATAGCGATTGCAAGGGCCACCCAATCTGGATGGAACCTATTGAGTGGTTGGGAAAAGCCAAAAAAAGGCAACTCCATCTGATTTCTAATCAACCAAAGAATAAACTCCACAGCCAGCTTTATAATGGTTCGCTGTCTCAAAATGATCGCTTTGCAGGACATGAAATTGCTCTTCTAAATCCTTCAGACGCTAATGCGCAGGGGATCAAGCAGCACGATATCATCAGAGTTTTTAATAGTCGCGGTGCCTGNTTTTGTGCCGCTTTTTTGTCAGACGACATCCGACAAGGCGTGATCCAGATCAGCACCGGCGCATGGTTNGATGTCAAAGACGACACGGGATTGTGTCAAAAAGGCAATCCCAACGTACTTTGCTTAGACAAAGGCACATCCGAGCTGGGCCAGGGCCCCATTGCGCATTCGTGCCTAGTCGAAATTGAGCCTAAGGATAAGACTTAGGAGGCAATCTGAATTCCTTAAAGGCAAACAAAATGTGAAGAAACAATATGTTTATGAGTAGATAGTTCTTAATATATAATTAATATTTTTCTATATCTATCATTTGTTAATTATGGTTTTATTAAAGCTATTACTAAGTGTTTGTGAAGGTTATCGTAAATAAAATATTTAATTAAACTATATTTACTAGTTTCAAAAATTTCGCTTCGATAAGTAATTATAGTTTANAATTATTGAAAGGAAAGCACACGTGTACCCAGATTTGAAGTTATTCATTGATGGTAAATGGCGAAAATCTGATACAGACATNCCTGTAATTAATCCTGCAACTGAAGAGANCATAGGACNTCTCCCTTGTGCTTCGANAAATGATTTGGATGATGCACTTGAAGCGGCTGTCAAAGGATTTGAGATTTGGCNAAGAACATCTCCNCGCGAACGAGCTAATACAATACTNCGCGCAGCCTCATTAATGCGCNAACGTCAGGATGACATTGCCCAATCNATAACTCAGGAACATGGAAANCCATTAAAACAGTCAAAATNAGANGTNATTCGTGGAGCTGAATTTTTTGAATGGGATGCAGGTGAAGCAATGAGGACTTACGGTAGGGTCATACCAGCAGCTCCTGGTCATAAATATTCTGTTCATCATCAACCAATAGGTGTCGTTGCTGCTTTCTCCCCTTGGAATTTTCCNATGAGTCAGCCTGCCCGAAAGATTGCGGGAGCTCTTGCTTCTGGTTGTTCAATTATTCTTAAAGCAGCAGAAGAAACACCTGCAGGTGCAATTCACATTGCTAAAGCATTTGAAGATGCTGGATTGCCTNATGGAGTTCTCAATCTAGTNTTTGGGAGGCCTNCTGAAATTTCTAATTACTTAATACCAAAAGAACCTATAAGACTTGTTGCATTCACTGGTTCTACTTCAGTAGGCCGTGAGCTTTCAACACTTGCTTCACAAAACATGACAAGGTCTCTNATGGAGTTAGGTGGACATGCACCAGTGATTATATGTGAAGATACAGATGTAACAAAATCTGCAATCTTAAGTGCAAATCGAAAAATTCGAAATTCAGGTCAAGTTTGCACATCTCCAACAAGATTTTTTGTACATGAAAAAATTTTTGATGATTATTCAAAAGCTTTTGTTAAGTATATAAATTCTATAGTTGTTGGCAATGGGTTGGATCCAGATGTCGATATGGGCCCAACAGCAAATAGTCGTCGCATATCATCCTTGAGTGGACTCGTTGAAGATGCAATTAACAATGGTGCAATAGTTGCTACAGGTGGTAATAAAATAGATATTAAAGGATATTTTTTTCAACCGACTGTTTTATTAAATGTACCTAAAAATTCACGTATTATGAGTGAAGAGCCATTTGGTCCTATTGCTGTTATCAACGCTGTGAAATCATTAGATGATGCAATCGAAAAAGCTAATTCAGTACCTTATGGTCTTGCTGGATATGCCTTCACTAACCGTGCAGATTATATTGATCAACTTATTGATCGTGTTGAGGTGGGAAATCTTTCTATAAACACTCTCGAAGCTTCAATGCCTGAAACTCCTTTTGGAGGTGTTAAGTCAAGTGGGCATGGGCGAGAAGGTGGTTTAGAAGGTTTACAGAATTATATGAGTATTAAAAATGTCTGGCACTCTTCTAAAATAAGTTAAAGTTTTTAATAGACTTTAAAAATTTAAAGATTTGATTATCTAAATATCAAATGGAAAAGTTATTTTTAATTCTTGGCAATCAGTTATTTCATCCAAAACATCTAATTGAACTGGGCTGTTCTGATGTATTAATGTTGGAGGACTATGGCCTTTGCACATATGAAAAACACCATAAGTTAAAGATTTATTTATTCTTATGTGCAATGAGAGAATACAGAGATGAATTAGAAAATCACGGTATTAAGGTTCATTACTCAACTCTTGAAGATAGAAAAAAAGATGAAAATTATATTACTTATTTAAAAAATTTTCATGATAAAAGCAACTTTCAGACAATAAATTTTTTTCAAATTGAAGATAAGGTATTTGAGGAAATCATTATCAATGGTTTAGAAGCAAGTTCTATTCATTATGAAATTCATTCATCACCTATGTTCATGTTTTCACGAGATGAATTCAGAGATTTAAATAAAAATAGTAAAGTCTTCAGGCTAGCATCATTTTATCAGTATGGAAGAAAAAAATTTAAAATACTTATGGATGATAACGATAAACCAATTGGTGGCAAATGGTCGTTTGATGCTGAAAATAGAAAAAAAATTCCACCAAATGTGTCAATCCCAAAAAACCCATCTTTTCAAAAGTCTAAGTATCATAATGATATAGTTGAATTAATAGAAAAGCATTTTCCTAATCATCCCGGAATATTAGATGAAATTTGGTTTCCGGTTAACAGAAATGATGCTGAAACATTTTTAAATATTTTCCTAAACGATAGACTGGAAAACTTTGGAATTTATGAGGATGCAATGTTAGAGGGAAAAAACTTCTTATTTCATAGCTGTCTAAGTTCCTCACTTAATATTGGCCTTCTCACACCATCATACTTGATAACCAAACTTATTGAGTATTCAAAAACAAACAATACACCCCTCAATTCACTTGAGGGTTTTATAAGACAAATTTTGGGCTGGAGAGAATTTATTAGGGGTATTTATCAGGAGAAAGGAGAATTTCAAACTAAACGTAATTATTGGGGCCATAAAAAAAAGTTGAGTGATAGCTGGTATAATGGGACAACTGGTATTATCCCTTTAGATGATTCTATTAATACTGCATTAAATCATGGTTACAATCATCATATTCCAAGGCTAATGGTAATTAGTAATATTATGAATTTATGTGAAATAGATCCNCTAGAAATTTATAAATGGTTTATGGAAATGTATATTGATTCATCTGAATGGGTTATGGTTCCTAANGTTTTTGGAATGGCCACATACTCTGACGGAGGTTTGATGTCCACTAAACCCTATACTTGTGGATCTAACTATATTTTGAAAATGAGTAACTATAAAAAGGGCGATTGGTGNGATATTGTTGATGGCCTTTATTGGAGGTTTACTGAAAAAAATATAGACTTTTATAAATCAAACCCCAGATTATCTTTTTTGCATCGCACACTTGATAGAATGTCAGAAGACAGAAAGTCATATATTTTTAAAAGGGCTGAAGATTTTATCAGTCAAAATACAAAATGAAGCAGGAAAAGATTTGTAAAGTATGTAAAAAACCATTTTCGTGGAGAAAAAAATGGAAAAAAGATTGGGAAAATGTTGTTTATTGCAGTGAAAGATGTAGGAGAAGTAAAAATAAAATTAAGATTTAATTTTATGTGCAAAAGAATCTCTTCGAAAACTATATAGAGCATCTGGNTCAANCATTATATCAATTACAGCNGGCTTTTTAAGATTAATAGCCTCTTGAACGACNGATTTTATTTCATTNACTTTTTCTACTCTATAACCCTTAGCACCATAAAGTTCAGCAATTTTGTCAAATGGTGGACTGCTNATATCTGCACCAAGATATCTTTCTCCAAAGAAATCTCTTTGATAGGCTTTTTCAGCGCCCCAGCATTTGTTGTTTAANACCAATGTAATTGTNTTTATTCCATANGATACGGCAGTACTAATTTCAGANAGTGTCATTCCAAAACCTCCATCNCCCATTAAACTTATGACTGGTCTTGNCGGGTTNGCAACTTTANNTCCTAAACCNCATGAATACGAAAAACCAACTAATCCAAAATCGAGTGGTGTGAATAAGCTTTTTGGTTGGAAATAATTTAATGAGTCAGTTGCTTGAAGACAAAGAGTACCTGCATCCATTGTAATAATTGCATCCTTAGGAATAACCCTTCGCAGTTCTTTGAATAAACCAGAGGGCTGTATGGGCTGCAACTTCATATCTGCATTAAGTTCTCTGTTATTAAGGTATTCTTCTCTCTCACGTTGAAACTCTTTAGTCCAATGATTTACTTCTTTTAAAAATTTTTGATTGATATCAGTTTCATTAATTTGAGTTGCTATTTGTTTTGCATCACCCAAAATTCCAAGGGCAATTGGAAAGTAACGGCCTATAGCTGTAGGCTCTACTTCTACCTGTATTATTGATGCATTAATATTAATATTATCATATGAGTAGAAAGTTGAATTAAATCCTAATCTTGTTCCAAGTGCTAAAATTAGATCAGCCTCTTTAGCAAGACGTGAAGCAACAATATTACCACGTGGACCCATTTGCCCGGCATTTAATGGATGTGAAAATGAAATGGCGTCACCATGTCCTGGCGAAATTATTATAGGAATGTTTAGCTTTTCTGCCAAAGCTAAAACTTCTAAATGACCTTCACTATTTTTAATACCTCCTCCAATTATTATTATGGGATTTTTTGCATTTGCAATCATCTCAGAAACCCTCTTTATAGAATCTGGGGATGCAACTGGAAGAGATTTTAATCTATAAGTTTCAGGCTTTTGAAAAGTATCAAAATTTGCAGATTCAGCTAGAATATCTCTTGGAATATTTATTTGGACAGGTCCCTTTCTAGGTGACATGGATACACGAAAAGCTTCACGAAAGATTTCTGGTATCCTTTTTGTTTGAGTTATGGTCCAAGTCTTTTTTGTAATAGGTTTAAATAATGCTTGCTGATCAACTTCTTGAAAAGCATCTCTATAAATATGTTCTGAAGAAAGAGACCCCGCTATAGAAATAACAGGTGAATACGCTGCCATTGATTGAGCCAATCCAGTAGTAAGGTTTGTTGCTCCAGGACCATTTTGACCAGCCAAAAAAATACCAGGTTTTCCTGATGAGCGTGCATATCCATCAGCCATGTGAACTCCACTACGTTCATCATGAACACCAATAAATTTTATCTTTTTGGAGTCATATAATGCATCAAACATTTCCATTGTAGCTGAACCAATCAAACCAAAAACATACTCAACATTTTCAGTCTCTAGTGACTTAATTGCTGCCTGGCCACCCGTAAGTCTTATCATAATCTGTCTTATAATTATTAGTTAATTTAAACTACAATAAATGAGATNCTGTAATTTTAAAATAAAAAAACTTTATCTTAGAAATTAGAAAAACCGTTATAAAAAAAATTATTTGGATTTTAACGATGAAACAAACAACCAACTTAGCATTATAAGAGGTAAGCCAATTCCAAATGATATCCTAATACCAAAATTTTCGGCAATATAACCTAGAAATGGAGGTGCAAGAAGAAAAATCAAAAAAGAGATTTGAGCTAGTGATGCTACATTGCTTGCTGCAGATCTGTCTGTCTTTTGTGCAGCAGCAGACATTGCTAGAGGGAAAAGTACAGCTGAGCCACCCCCTATAAACGCAAAACCAATTAGTGATAAATATGGGAAGTTAGAAAAAAATACTAAAGTAACACCTATAAACATCGCAATAATTGAAATTTTTGAAATTATGTCTGATCCATATATTTCAACGAATTGATCCGCGTAGTATCTTATTGAAAACTGCGTAAACGCTACCATTACAATTGCCATACCATTTAGGAAAGGGGGTGTAGAAAATACATCCCTCATATAAATAACAGACCAATCAATACTAGCACTTTCGAGCAACATTGGTGAAAGTGTTAATATGACAAGTCCCATTACTGCTCTTGTGGGTATAACAAAAAGAGAATTATTAGAATTTAAATTAGGCCGCATTTCTGCAGGTTTATATTTGATACAAAAAAGGATAGTTAAAGCAGTTCCAAAAATAAGCGATAAAGAAAAATTAATAAAAGGTGATATTTGCATTTGAGAAAATAAAGCTCCAGTCAAACCTGAACAAAAAAATCCAAGGCTCCAGAATGAATGGCTTCTATTCATTATTTTTTTATTAATTTTGTATTCTATTCTATCAGCTTCCAAATTTACTGCCACTTCAAGAATTCCAATTGCAAATCCACCAAGCATTAAAGAAATAGCAAAAATTAAAGGATTAATTGTTAGAGAACTAAAAACCAAAGCTGAACTGAGCATTGGAACTCCTAAACACATTACAAGTCTAAATCCAAGAAATGAAAAAATCTTATCAGCAAACAATAACGATAGTTGAACACCAATAGGAGGTCCAAGCAGAGCTAAACCTAGCGTAGTTTCCCCAATGTTCATTTGATTTTGCAAATCACCTATTCTTGGGAAAAAAACACCTAAACAAAATGAATAAATGAAAAAGGAAAAATATATATTATGCTGAGGTTTAGAAAAAATCATTTATTTGAGATGAATTAGCTATGATCTTAAAAGAGGCCTTGTCAAGCAAGTTGGTCCACCTTCACACGCTATACAAAGAGCATCCCCGTCAAAAACTCGTATATTTATACCTTCTTTTTCAAGAGCATTCCTGGTATGAGGAAGACCATCAATCATTATGCAATTACCTGGTGAAGTTGCCAGGACATTTGTACTCAAAGTATGACTATGACTGAACTCTTTTTCAGGTGCTTCAATTAGCAGGAAATCTTTTTTTAAGAGAAGTTTGTACAACCCAATAGGCAAAAGAGGGGAATAGATCAAAGCTTTTCTTTCATCTAAAATGCTTATTAGAGACATCAAATGTAAGCATGCATTTTTTCCTTGGTACACCGGTAAATCAAATGTATGAACTTTAATTCCTATCTTGTTCATTATTTCTGTAATCTGGCTTGCACCATCTTCATTCGTTCGGAAACCTTTTCCGATAATTAGAGTTTTGCTGTCAAGCCACAATGTATCCCCGGCTTCAGCAATGCCATTTCCTTTGATTTCTCCAATTATTGGAATATCATTATTTATATAAAATTTTTTATGAATGTTTTGTTCACCAACGCGAAGCGTTTTACCTGGTGACATTAGAACTGCTCCAGAAGGAGTGATCAATGATGCATCATAAGTAAAAATAGCGTCGGCTATATCAGTTTCACTTTCATCCATCCAAAAAATTTCAACATTATCATTCTTTAAAAGAGTCAAAAAGTTTTCAAAAACAGTTTCAATCTTTCTNGGATCAAATTTATCACTATAATTCCANTTATTTGGATTGGCATTTAAGAGCGCATTACTTGGTTTCATTAGTGCCACTTTCCGGAGTGGGCTNACCATGGATGAGACACCAAAATTCATTCGTTACCNTGAACTCTGTCTAAGTAATCAGCATCCTGATCACATAAGTGTATAGCATCTTTAACGGTAATTGCTGTACAAAATTCCCCATTTAAATTTCCTACCGCCATATTGTGAACTAAATCAGGATCATAATCTGTTCNGTCGTGNCCTATTGAGTTCATTGCAGCGCAAGCGTCATGGACCAGATAAGTATCGAAACCCATNTTCCCTGACATCCTAACTGTAGTCTCTATGCAAACATTTGTAAAAAAACCAAGAACTACAAGTCTTTGTATGCCAGCCCTTCTTAAATCAAGTTCCAGTGATGTTCCTATAAACCCGCTATTCACATCTTTGACAACGACAATATCATGTTCATGTGGCTCCATTCCTTCAATTTGTTTACCACTTTCCAAACTTAAATTTAGAGGGGAGCCCTTTTCCCTTGAATTGTGCTTTGTAAATGCAACTATTCGGTTTGATAACCTCCAGTTGTCTAAAACCTTAATAATATTTTTTTCAGCTGAAGGATTATTTCTTCTTCCATTTGTCCCTCCATAATAATTTGTATCATTAACACCTTTTTGAACGTCGACTAAAAGTAGAGCAGTATCCTCTTGAAATTTTTTTATCATCTAAACCTCAGAATTTTTTTTAAGTTAGCATACTTAATATTCTTTAATTTGTCTAAATTCAAAATACTTGATATCACATTATTTTTTGATAATTATGGGTGAAATAAGATTTCTCCTAATTAAAACCAAAAGGTGTATAATATGATAGAAAAAATAGTTCTTACTGGTGCAGGGGGTAGATTGGGCTCTTATTTAAGGGATCCTATTTCCAAACTTTGTAAAAATCTAGTTTCTACTGATATTAAAAAGAACATNGNCCCCCTTTATGAGAATGAAAAATTTATTCAAGCAGATTTATCTAATTTTGATGAAATAAATCCAATCATTGAGAATGCTTCAATGGTTTGTCATTTTGGTGCTATTGTAGATGAACTTCCTTTTGATAAATTGTTAGGTCCAAACTATGTTGGTTCATATAATATTTGGGAATCTTCAAGAAGGCATAAAGTTAAAAGAGTTATTTATTCTAGTTCTATGCACGCTGTAGGCATGTATCCAAAAACCATGACATTAAAAACTGATACGCCACACAGACCAGATAGTTTTTATGGTNTAGCAAAATGTTTCACTGAAGACCTAGCTAAAATGTATTTTGAAAAAAATAAAATTGAGGCTGTTTGCCTCAGAATAGCGTCTTGTGCACCAGTCAATAATGCAAGGAGCTTATCAAGCTGGTTGTCTTATAATGATCTTATCAAATTAGTTATAAAATCAATTGATACCCCTTATACTGGGTATACTGTAATCTATGGAATTTCTAACAATGACAGAAAAAATGTTGATAATTCAAATGCATCGCATATAGGCTATATACCTGAAGATAATGCNGAAATTTTTGCAGAAGAAATACTCCAGAAAGATTTAACTGAAGAGTTAAANGATAAAGGAAATCAGTGCCATGGTGGTGCATTTGCATCAACTGAACTAGGTGTAAGTCCTATGAAAAAGATGAATATCATTCATGATCCAAAAATTAAAAAATAGTCTATTGTGAGTTATACTTTTAAAAAAGCATTGGTTAGGAAGCCTTCAAGAAGTATCACTAATGCTATTAGCTCANTAGGGGCTAATCCAGATTATGAAAAAGTCATTGAAGAGCACATAAATTATAAAAGTTTTCTCTTAGAATCAAAAGTTGAGGTTTTTACTCTTGAAGCNATTGAGGAATATCCAGATAGTGTGTTTGTTGAAGATCCTGCAATAACATTTAGAGATTTTTGTATCATTTTAAGACCAGGTATTGATTCCAGATTTGGAGAACAATTAGTATTTAAAGAAGAAGCTCAAAATTATTTTGAAAAAGTATTTTCAATCAAAAATGGTACAGTTGAGGGTGGTGATATTCTAAAAGTNAATGAGCACTTTATTATAGGTACTTCAGAAAGAACAAATAAAACTGGTGCTGAAGAATTAGCTTATNTATTACGCTCACTTGGCGCTAAAGTAGACATAACAAACACTCCNAAAGGAGTTCTTCATTTCAAATCAGANTGTAGTCTCTTAGATGATGAAACTATTTTGCAAACTAAAAGGATGTCTACAACAAATTTTTTTGATAAGAAATTTAAAACAATTGAAGTTCCTGAAGGTGAAGAAATTGCCGCTAATTCTCTTAGGATCAATGATAGTNTATTCGTTCCATTTGGCTTTAATAAAACCTATAATTTATTAAAAGATTTATATAATGTTAAGCTAATTAAGGTAGACGAAATTTCTAAAGTCGATGCAGGTTTAAGTTGCATGAGTTTAAGGTGGTAAATTAATGCCTGTCTGGGTGACGGCCTTTGTAGTCTTTTAATATTAATTGTAGTTCTCTAATATCCTTTTCATTTTCTCCCGTTGGATGGTAGACCTTTCCTAGAGTAAACGTTTTAGATGGATAGTCTATCCCAAGAGGTAGAATTATAGAATTAGAGATTTTAGCTATTCTTAAAAAACCTGTTTTCCATTTTGAAACTTTTTTTCTTGTTCCTTCTGGAGTTACAGCAATTAAAACACCTTCGTTATTTTTTGAGTAATCTCCTATTTTTTGAACAAGAAGTTCTGGATTTTCTCTATCAACTGGTATCCCACCTAATTTATCTAGAAGAATTTTAAAAACTGGAACAAAAATTGATTTTTTTGCTAAAAAATTTACTCTTATATCAATGGCTAGAACCATTATCATTCCATAGATAAAATCCCAATTAGATGTGTGAGGAGCACAAACCACAACTATCCTGCTAACGCTTGGCAAAGTGCCTTCTATTTTCCATCCTGTAAAATATAGAAAAAATTTTCCTATCAAGGGAAGAATAGAAATTCTTTTAGCTTGATATATTTTTGGGACTAAAAACTTTGATTTATTACTCAAAACTTTATTTCTTTAATTGAAATGAAATTACTTATTGAACTAATTTAAACAACTAGTAAACATTTTATTATTTTAAATTTATTAGTTTCTATAAATGAATGAACGTTATTTAAAATTTTTAAGTAAAATAAAAAACAATGAATTAATAATTCATGATGGTGCAATTGGAACAGAATTACAAAGACGTGGAGTTTCAATGGATGGTTCTTGGTGTGGCACAGCTTCCTTACAAGAAGAAATTTTAACACAAATTCATAAAGACTATATAATTGCAGGGTCTGACATCATTACAACTAATACATATGCCTCAAGTAGAATTATGCTTAAAGCTGCAGGTTTTGAAAAACGGTTTAAAGAAATAAATTTAAAAGCTATTAATTCTGCTTTAAATGCTAGAGAAGAAATAAATGAAAATGATATACTTATTGCCGGTTCGATATCTCATCGCTATCCAATAGCAGACGGAGACACCCTTTCTCAAGCAGTTGTAAATGTATCAAAAGATGAACTTCATGATTCAACTGAAGAAATGCTCAATCTTCTTAGTAACAACGGTTGTGATCTAATCTTATTAGAGATGATGTTCCGACCAGAAAGAATGGAAGTAGTTTTTGATGTAATGCAAAAATCAAAAATACCAGTTTGGGTTGGTTTCTCATGTAGAAAAGGTAAGAATGGTGAAATATTGAGCCTTACAGATGAGAGTGAAGTTACATTTGAAGAAATGTTAAATCTTGCTAATAGATATGGCTTTAAAGCCTGGGGTGCCATGCACACATCTGTTGAAATAATTGATGAGTGCATCAAAAAAATTAAGGATAACTTCAACGGACCTATTTTTGCTTATCCAGACAGTGGTGGTTGGCTATCTCCAAATTGGAAATTTGAAAATGTTATAAAGCCAGAAGTATTTTTAGAAAAAGCTAAGTTATGGCGATCCTTAGGAGCTCAAATAATTGGCGGTTGCTGTGGAACATCAACCCAACATATTGAAGCTATTTGTAGTATTAAATAGATTATTTTTTTGTCTTTACTGGTTTTACCCTTCTAGGATAACAAGTTTTACAAACTTCACAAATAGTGCCATTGCATCCTCTTGCGGAGCAAAATTCTCTTCCATAGAAAATTATTTGGAGATGTAATTTATTCCATAAATTCTTAGGGAATAACTTCTTTAAATCTTTTTCAGTTTGAGTAACGTTTTTACCATTGGTCAAACCCCATCTCTGTGCAAGTCTATGAATATGGGTATCTATAGGAAATGCTGGNTAACCAAANCCTTGNGACATTACAACNCTAGCAGTTTTATGACCAACACCNGGTAATTCCTCGAGGTCTTCAAAATTNGAAGGTACTTCGCCTTTATGTTTTGAGATTAGAATTNNTGANAAATTATAGATNGCTTTTGATTTTTGTGGAGCCAAACCACAAGGNCTTATAATNTTATATATNTCNTCTATTGAAANTCCTATCATTTTATCTGGGGTGTTAGCTTTTGAAAAAAGTTTTGGAGTTACCTGGTTTACTCTTTCGTCAGTACATTGAGCGCTTAACAATACTGCTATTAATAACTCAAAATTGTTTTGGTTATTTAAGGGGACGGGCGTTACAGGATATAACTTTTCCAAATGAGAAATAATAAAATTAACACGTTCTGTTTTATTCATTTTTCTGTAGAGGTAAATTAAAATTAATTATAAGCTTTATATAACGAATTAATATAAAATTAAATTTATGCTATGAAAAAATTTATTTCAGTAGGAATGCTTCTATTTCCTTCAAAGGGAGATCAGAAAATGTGGTTGGAAAAATGGGATACTTTTTATTCCCCTAAAGCAATTGAATTTTTAAAAAAAAATGGTCAGTTAAATCAACGAATATTACTTGAAAAAAATATTGAACTAATCAGAACAATTGTAATATGGGAATATGAAAGTGAAGAAGCTTATAAAAAATGCCAGGCTTTTCATTCCAATTGGTCTAAATTTGAAAATAATTTTACTGCTAAGTATCAAATTTTCAGAGTGGAAGAAGCATCATCATGGTCATGATATTCCTCAGATATTGACATTATAAGGATATGTTGTTTAATCAATTAAATCTAATTCGGAATTTTTATGAGCACAAAATTAGCACCAAGACCAGCAAATGAAGATCAAAGAGTTAAAGCTGTTATTAAAACAGGTCTGATAGACGCTCCTGATAATACAGCTTTTCAGGTGTACTGTGAGTTAGCAAAAGATATAACAGGCTTTGAATACGCATCCTTCAGCTTGTTTGATGCTGACATGCAATGTAAAATAGCAAAAGTCGGAGGTGATGATGATAAACCTGGCAGTAAAGGTTTAAGACATGAGAATAATATTTGCTCATATGTATTATTAGACACTGAGCCTTTGCTTATGAAAGATATGAGTAAAGATCCAGTCTGGAAGAGTCATCCAGAGTTTTTAAATGGAACTGCTGAATGGTATGGCTATGCTGGATTTCCAGTTACAAATAAAGATAATTTTGCTCTTGGGACTTTATGTATGATGAATAGAACTCCGAAAGCATTAAATGAAAATCAAATTTCACTAATAAAAAAAATTACATCAAATATAGCACTTCTGATTGATTCTCAAGTCGCTCAAAAAGAAGTAACTTCTCAGAAAATTTTAGAAGCACTAATAAGTTTTCAAAAATATGATGAAAGTCTTAATATTAATGATTTTAAAATGTTTATTTCAATAATCTCTGATGTTGCTGTTGATCAAGAGCAAGCTAATAATCTAATTCAAAAAAGTTTGTGCAAATTAGATAGTAAGGGCAATGTCACAATGTCTTCAAATGGGTTGGAGTTACAGTCATTAATGAAATTAGAGGTTAAAGAAATGAAAAAAATTAAAATTGCAGGTGAAGCTGCACAGTCTCTAATCGATGAAATGTTTTCAACAATTAATTAGTTTATGTTTGCAAAAGTTTATAATTTTAAATTTCCAGGTCTAAGTGAAGCAAAAGTGGCCGCAACTTTCTGTTCTGAGAAACTTGGCAAAAAAATAGTTCCATTTAATATAAGGTCTTTAAATATTTCTATTGGTAAATGCGGAAGTATTTCTATTAATCTTAAGTTCGAGTCTGGTGAAGATTTGAATAAATTTGAGGAAAACTCAAAAGAATTTTTTCAAGATTTAAAGAAAACATTTGTTTTTAAACAAAGTGATTTCTCAGGTATTTATGTTTATAACTATGACTCAGAAATTACTGCTACTGATATTTCTTTAAATTAATTTTTTTAATTTAGATGATTGACTATTTAATAGTAGGAAGTGGTTTTACGGCAGCTACAATATGCATCCACTTAATAGATGCTCAAATTAATCCAAAAAAAATAATAGTTGTTGGACCAACTAAGTTGGGTCTTGGCAATGCCTTTAATTGTGTCAATGATGAGTATCGCTTAAATGTTAGATCTGAGATAATGTGGATTTATCCAGAAAATAAATTAGAATTTACAAGTTGGGCTAAGAGAAAAGTATTAGACGATAGTGCTTCAAATGCAGCTGGAAAATTCTACAAGCGAAGAGACTTTGGTAGATTTATTTATTCTAAATTGAGAAAATATTTGGATAGTGGAGAACTAAAACATCAAAAAAAAGTTATTAGAAAAATTTATAAAGATAAAAGTGGTTATTGGGTATCTATATTGGATGATGAAAAAAAATTATATTCCAAAAATATAATACTTGCTACGGGTAATCCTTCCCCACAGTGGCCATTTAACTTTGAGTCTAATAATATCAGAAAACCAGAAAGTTTAATTGAAAATCCCTGGGACGGAAAATGGATAAAGAAAGTTCGAAAATATGATGATATTGTAATAATTGGATCTGGGCTAACAGCTTTGGATTGTTTGGCTTTACTTAAATCAAATAATCATAGTGGTAAAATAAATATTGTTTCCTCTAGTGGAATGTTTCCCCCAGCTCAAGCAGCATGGGAAAGAAAAAATTCTCCCGTTTGGCCTAATAGAGATGGGTCTGAGTTGCTTCCATCTAAATTTTTAAATTTCATCAAAAATTATTTACCATCTGAACCTCTAGAGAGTTCTGAATGGCAGTCCGCATGGGAAGAATTAAGACAAGATATTAGCCATAATTGGAATAAAATACCGGACGATGGAAAATTAACTTTAAAAAACAAACTAAATTCCACTTGGTCAAGATTGAGGTATAGAGCATCACCCCAATCAATTAGATCTCTTGAGGAACTTCAAAAAAATAAACAATTAATAATTCAAAAAGGTTACGCTAAATCTATAATTCAGAAAAAAAAGTTAATCACATTGTTTACTGCTGAAGGTAAGTCTATAGATGCAGACATTATCATAAATTGTTCAGGAAAGGGAAAAGATATGCTAAATGAGCAGATTATTAATTCTAAAATTGGAGTTCCTGATATTTTTAATGAGACACTAGAAGTTGATAGAAATCATAGAGTTATTTCATCTGATGGGAAAGCAAACATAGGTTTATATATGATTAGTCCAGCTTTAATTTCAAAATTTGGAGACATAGTTGCAGCCAATAGATTAGCCCTTCAAAGCATAAGTTTAGCTTCCATTTTATCTTCTAATTAGAAGGCAATGGTATTTGTAAGAGTATTTAATTCTTATATGAGGAACATTTTGCATTTCTAGATTATATCCAAAAATTCACTTAATTTAACTAGCTACTGAATTAAAAAAAGATAACTAAACGTACTAATCAAACCAAAATCAGCAAAAGAAAACTATAAATTTGGGACCACTTTAACTTCATCATCTATTTCAAATCGCATAAGATCTTCGGCGATAGTGATAGGTCCATCATAGACTTTTTGGATAGTTTCCAATATTTCTTTCTTTGACATAGGAGGAAAGTTTGGTTTTCCGAGTAAAACCATATGGACGAGAACAGCAAGTTTTGGTTTTGAATTAGAAAAGATCTTTGCTGCTTCTACAGGAGTGGTATGATGTTGAAGGATTGTAGCTACATCATCGTATCCTTGTATTTCCTTTCGTGCTGCTCCAAGAGAGTGAAAAAGCAAGTCAGAACCTTTGGCTATATGTGACACCTGAGGGTCATTTTTTGAATCTCCACTAATAATAACCGTTTTGCCAGAATATTCTATTTTGTAACCCCAATTTGGTTTGATTGCTTCACCATGATCTACCTCAAAGGATGTTATAACAATGCCATCTTGGTCAAATACCTTGCCACACTTATTAAACTGTTTAACATTGATATCTACTCCCTTAAAGGGTAGCCCCTGATCCTTTGTTCTAATTTTAATGTCATCATCAAATGCAATCCGATGACCCTCTATTAGATTATGGGTTCCTACTGGGCCAGAAACATTGAGGGGTATTGAACGTGCGCCACCTGCTGGTAACCAAGAACTTAACCAGAAATCTGCAAATCCTACTGTATGGTCGGAATGAAAGTGTGTAAAAAATACATCTGTAACTAAGGCTGGTGGTACATTGGCCTGCTTTAATCTTGTTGCTACATTTCTACCTGTATCAAAAAGTAATTTATAGCCAGCTACTTCAACCAGTATGCTTTGGCTTGCTCTGTTTGGGTTTAAGATAGGTGTGCCAGTACCAAGTGTTGTAACAATAATTGGCTTTTTGTTAGAATTTTTCATTGATTAAAGTCTCAGTAATGATTTTGCATTTTCAAAACATACCATCGACCTCTCAGAATCACTAAGGTGTGCACCATCGATCCATTTGCCTGTTTCCTCTGGTCGTTCAAACGGATAGTCAACTGAGAACATTACCCTTTCAATGCCAAGTGCATCTATAGCACAGCGTAGTGGTTCATCAGAGCAGACACCTGCAGTCGTACACCAAAAATTTCTTTTAAAATACTCTGAAGGCTGCATTTTAAGACTTTTAGATCCTCTGTTAGAGATTTCCCATCTACTATCAAAACGCCAAAGTTGATAGGGAAGAGTTTCCCCCATATGGCCAAGTATTAGTTTTGCATTTGGATAGCGATCAAAAACACCACTGAAAAGAATGCGAAGCGCATGAGAGCCTGTTTCAACTGTCCAAGACCAAACGGGTCCCCACATCTCAGAATGACCTTGATACATAGCTGGAACATCAGCAGGATTATTTGGGTGGATATAGATTGGGACATCAAGATCAGCTGCCCGCTCCCAAAGTACTGAAAAACGATCATCATCTAGATAAGCACCATTAGTTGTGCCATTTATCAAAGCACCGGAAAACCTCAAATCGCGAATTGTCCGTTCAAGTTCATCTGCTGCAGCACAAGGGTCCTGCAAAGCAAGATGAGCAAATGCTCCGTAGCGTTTCTCATTCCCTAAAATCTTTTCTGCTAAATAATCATTTAAAAACTTTGATTTGCTTACGGCTATATCAGTAAAATATTCAGCCTGGACTCCAGGTCCTGCAAGTGACAATACAGACTTTTCAATCCCGATTGCATCCATCGCACTGAGCCGCTCCTCACCAAAATCTTCAAGTTTGTTACGAACTTTTCCAAAAAGTTCAGGGCTAATATTAATTGCTGTATTGGCCCAGTAATCAACAAAATCTGGGTGCATAAAGTGTTCCTCTAGTGCAATTTTTTTTTGCATTTTATCCTCTCTTTTATTAAAGGGCTAATCACATATATTCTATTTTAATTTAATTGCAAATACCATTAAATAGTATAACAATAAACGGAACAAATATTTATATCTGGAGGAATTTAATGAAAAAAATTCAAAATTATTTTTTCACAATTTTTTTAATAATGGGCCTAAGTTCAATAACTGCAAATGCACAGGTGAACTTATCTGCTCACACAGCAAGTCCCGGAGGAGTGCCTCATTTAACAATTATGCATTTATCAGATGTTCTTGGTGAAGCTGGTATAGCTAATTTACAAGTCACTGAAGGGCAAACTTTAACTAACTCTCTTATGACACTTGCTGAAGGTAAAATTGATATGACAGCAATGCCAATAATTTTACCTTTTTTATTAGATAAAGGTAGAGGACCTTTTGCAAAGCAAGGAGAAAAAGGAGCTGAGTTAGCTGCAAATGTTAGAGCTCTTTATCCATATAACGCAGGTGGATTTGGCCTATTTGCACTTGAAAGTGCAAATATTAATAGCTGGAAAGACATAAAGGGTAAAACTATTTTTAACGGCCCACCGCGAGGTGCCGCATTGGTAAATGCTAGACAAGCTATTGTATTGGCAAGTGGTTATAAAGAAGGAGATGATTACAAAGGTGTCCAAGCCAACTGGGGCCAACTTGCAAATATTTTAGTTGATGGATCAGTTGACGGAGTTGTGGTGCCTCTTACTTTCCCTTCTGCAAGGGTTACTGTAATGCAGTCAGCAGGGAATGTAAAAATTGTTTCAACACCAAAAGAAATATTCGAAAGTGAAGCTTACCAGAAAGTTTTTAATGCTCCTGGTAATATCCCACTTCAAGTAAAATGGGAGGACATGGGCTATAGTGATGGCGTTTCAATGGTTTCTGAAGATGGAGTTTTCAGAGGACTCGGAACTGCTTTTGTTGAATTAGTTCATAAAGATATGAGTTTTGATCTTGCAAAAGCAATAACTGCAACTCACATTGCTACTTTAGATAAGCTAAAGGCTAAATCTCCTTTCGCACCAAATATTGGTCTTGCTCAGATGGATCCTAAGTTAGCGGGTCTTTGTGGACCGAGCAAAGTAAAATACCATGCTGGAGCTATCGCAGCATGGGAGGAAGCAGGATATAAAGTTGCTGATTGTGCAAAATAATTAGTTTAAAAGGCCCAGGAATTTCCTGGGTCTTTTTTTAAGATCAAAAAAATAAAAATGAGTTCTTTTAAAAATTCCCCAGTAATTGAACTGGAGAAAAATAACGACTTTGGCCTCAAAATAGCTAAGGTGGTAGCCTTTATTATAGTGTCTATAGGGATGCTTAATACAATTCCTTCAATACCTGGGTTAGAAGATTTAATACATAGAATAACAGGAAATGATAGAATCGTTTTTCGAAAATTTTCCTATGAATACTTTTTTCCAATAATCTTTTTTATGATGATGCTAGTCGTCTCGCTAAATCACTCATTCTGGCGAGAATATAAGGATAAGGGGCCTATTATTAGAGGTCTCAGTTTATTTATGGACTTTAGTTTGGTTCTAATGGCTGCATCAATCTCATTGGCTTTTGTTATAGAAATTGATTCAATATGTTTAATAGACCAATTTACTGGGGAAAGAGCTGAACTAATAGCTAAATCGCTTCAAGCCGAAAAAGATTTTGCTATATTATATGGATTGCCAGAACCAAAAACAGTGGATGACCCAACTTGTATAAAACATCTTGGGAATTGGATATTTCTGTTAATGACAGCATCTTTAATAATTTTTTTGATTTATAATATAAAAGTTTGGGGTTTCCCATTAGTGGCCGTCGCATTGTTAGTAACTGTATACACTTTTGCAACTGTTATAATTTGGTATTTTTATGGTGCTGATGACATTAATAAATATCTTATTACAAAACTTGGTGGAGAGCCGAGACTTTTAACTGATGGAAGACCTGCTGTTAGAGAGATACTTGTAAACAATGGACAAGGTCTTCTTGGTCGTTTTATGAATATTTTAATTAATACAGTTTTCCCTTATATAGTTTTAGGTTCGCTTTTTGGAGTTTCAGCTGGAGGTAAATCACTTATAAAAATTGCTTTTTTATGGACAAGAAATTTGAGAGGGGGACCTGCTCATGCTGCTATTGTAAGTTCAGCAATGTTTGGAACTATTTCAGGTGGTCCCATAGTAAATGTTTTGTCAACTGGCGCACTTACAATTCCTATGATGCTGAAGCGTGGATTTGCAAAAATTTTTGCTGGTGGTGTGGAGGCTTCTGCCTCTTCAGGTGGTCAAATTATGCCACCTGTAATGGGTGTTGCAGCGTTCATTCTTTCAGCAATGACAGTAGTTCCATATCGAGAAGTAATAGTTGCAGCCGCGTTACCAGCCGTAGCTTATTTTGGATGTTTATTCCTTTCCGTTGTGTTTCAGTCAAGAAAACAAAACATTTTACCTATAGGAAAAATAACAGAAGACATGATTATGACTGGTGAAGATTATAAAAATTTGCTTATGATTTTTGCTCCAATTTTATTAATTTTGTTTATGCTTATTACCCCTAAGGAAGTTGTTGGCTGTGGTATTTTTGGCAGTTTGTTGGGAGTAGAGCAAACCATCGAAAATGGTATATGCAGAGCAAATAACTTACCCTGGCTTTTCCAGTTATTTCAGAACTCTGCAGGTGATGCAGGTTCTGCAGGGTGGTGGGCTACCGCATTACTAATTGTTTTATTTTTCTTAGATAGAAATATTAGACTAAATCCCTCAAAATTAGTTCACGCATTATCTGATGCAGGAATTCTAGTAAGCACCTTATATTTAATGTTTTTAGCTGTTTCAGTAATAGACTTTTGTTTAAATTTTACAGGCTTATCAAACTTTATTGCTACTGACATTATACATTTACTTAGAAACTACGATACTGGATTAACAAATAACGGGTTCTTTCTTTTTGTTGCTCTATTAGTTACCATGGGCATGGCTATTCTTTTAGGAATGGGCATGCCGAGTGTTCCTGCATATTTGAATGTTGCTCTTTTAATGGGGCCTATGCTTGTTGGGTTGGGAATTGCTACTTTTACTGCTCACATGTTTATTTTCTATTTTGCTGTTGCATCTGCAATCACACCACCGGTGGCAATTGCAGCATTTGCTGCATCCTCTCTTACGAAAGCAGACCCTATGGCTACTGCATTTTCTGCTGTAAAGTCAGGTATAGTAATGTTTATAATTCCATTTATTTTTGCCTTTTATCCAGAATTACTTGTCATTAATGCAGCACAAATTGACCCTAATTCGCCCACAGGTGATTATTTACCAGGATACGATGGTAAATTTTACTTATGGTCATTGCTCTGGCTGCTTGCACGTCTTTCTCTTTTCTTATACTTGATTTCCAGTTGTCTGGCCAAATTTGATAAATCTGAATTAAGCACAATTGAAATTATCATAAGAATAATTCTTGCTGGGTTAGTAATTTCAAATTCAGAGTTTTATTTTACTGTAGGTTTAGTATTGTCTCTCTGCCTATTAACTTGGCATCATATTTTTATAAATTCAAAACCATCTAAGAAAGAAAATAAAATAACTGAAAATAGTACATGAGAAATAATAGGCCAAATATTCTTTTATTTATGTCTGACAATCAATCTGCAGACTTTATTGGATGCTACGGCAATAATGAAATTAAAACGCCCAATATAGATTTATTGGCTCAAAATGGAATAAAGTATACGGCTGCATTTTGTGCTAATGCTATGTGTTCACCCTGCAGAGCGTCAGTGTTAACAGGCTTAATTCCTTCTGCTCACGGCATACATAATTGGCTTGATGATAATTTAGAAAGTCAATGGCCTGAAAACTGGAATGCAATTGGAGAATTTGATACTTTTCCAGATAAATTAAAAGAGGCTGGATATTTAAATGCACTCATAGGTAAATATCACCTAGGAAAAGCATGGAAAAGCTCAGATGCTTTTGATCATTGGATAACATTCCCTCATGGTCACACAAAAAGTTTTTACAAAAATAAAATTATTGATAACAATAAAACTTATGAACATGAAGGTCATTCAGTTGAATTCTTTACTGACAAGACAATAGAATTTATAGAAGCGAATAAAGAAAATAAGAACCCATTCTTTTGTTTTGTACCTTTTAACGGTCCATATGGTCATTGGCCTTCAATAAAAGGAAAACCAACAAATAAATTTGCAAAACTGTACGATGACTGTGAACTTAGTACAGTTCCGAGGGAAGGTATTAACAAACGTGTTATAGATAGATTTTCTAATAGAATATTAGAGAGTGGCGGCAGTCTCCCAGAACAATTTTCTGGTCCTCTTTTATTGCCTAATAATAAGGATAGTTTGAGAAATTATTTTTCCCAAGCTACTTTAATAGATGACGGAATTGGTAGAATTTTACAAAAATTAAAGACTTTAAGTATGCTTGATAATACAATTGTTATTTATACTTCAGATCATGGTTTTTCTCTTGGTAACCATGGTATTTGGGGTCACGGAATGGCTGCATGGCCCTCTTCAA
>NYVQ01000018.1 GCA_002684695.1 SAR116 cluster bacterium
CAACACCAGCAAAATTTGGATATGCAAATGCATATTTATTGAGTTTTTCAGGATGATAAATAAAATCAAACAATGCTTCATATACTTCATGTACTTTCTTACCATGAGGTAACTGATGTTCGTAAAAATCATAACCGATGGTTTCATATGCAACCGCCAGCAAAGTAAGTACTTCGGGAAGCTGTCTTTGATAGCTTAGAGCAAGAGCTCCTTTCCTCGCCCAGGCTGGGAAGATACCGTCTTTATCAATGCTTGCTAAATTGATTTCAATATGTCGGTTCCCAGCCGTAAAAAGTTTTTGGTTCCCTGTTCTCAATCCTAGATAGACAGCGCCCAAGCCAACTCGCCATCGATTACTCCCACAATAATCAGCGTCAAAGGGGAAGTCTTTCAATTTTTCAAAAATTTCAGGTTTTTCCAAATTACAACGCACTTTTCCAGGTTCAGGGTTTAGATCATGATTAATTAACCAATCACTTAAATACTCATCCACTATCTTTCTTTGCTCTTTAGAAAAATTAAAGTCTTTATAATAAACAGCATAGAATGATGATAGGTCTCCTACCATCATGGATGACGCATAAGCTTGATCGTCTGCTTCATTTTTACTTACTGTTTTATATAAAACAGGTTTATTCATTGCCCATGATAAAAGTATTTGCTCGAAACCTTCAATACCAGCGTCACGATCGCGAAAATGAAACTGTGTCATAACTGTCTTGCAATGAATAAAACGTTCAGCCAGACCAAATTTATGCCATTTAAGATCGAATTCTGATAATGCTCGAACACAATCTTCAACATATTCTTCCATTTTCCAAGTATTGATAAGTAGTTTTTCATTTACAGGGGACTTGAACCTATCGTGAAATCGAGAGAGTTCAAATGGGTCTTTGAATAGTCGCCAATTGTCTGGCACCTTCAAATCGCGCAGTGGTGATTTGGCAAACTCATGAACTGGAAAATCCTCATAATTCTCCTTGCTCAAATTAAAATTTGTAGCTGCATTGATAGGGGTAAGTGTGAAACAATTAATTATAAAAATAAAAAACAAAAGATAAATAGGCATATACTTTCCCCTTACATCAAGATAAACAATTTTTATGTTTTACCCCTTTAAAACTATAAAATACTATACTGTTAAATATTCAAAAGTCTTCTAATTATGGTTTTAAATTTTGGTTAATATGCTCTACACAATTAAAATCAAATTTCATTTAGAAAATTAAAATTTAATATAATAAATCTGCATTTTTCATCATTATCTTTTCAATATTTGAGTCTGTAATTTTTTTTATTTTAAATACATTATCTAATATTTTTTTCCAATATTCAGGCTTAGAAAAAGCTGTACAAACAGGCCAATTACTTGAATAGAGCATTCTTTCATAACCAAATGATTTTTCTATAACATTAAAATATTTCATGGCTTTATTTAAATCTTCCTGGAACTTATTCTTTAAACTTAATCCTGAAACTTTAACATAAACATTAGGGAAAGCTGCTACTTTGTTAATAATATTCTCCCAATAGTCAAAATCATCTCCAACACTTTCAGGTAACCCAAAGTGTCCTATAACAACTTTAACATTTGAAACCTCATCTAATAACTTAATTAAATTATTAATTAATTTTGTTGTTACAAGAATTTCAAGTATGTTTCCATCTTTAGCTATTTCTCCAGCTAATGCTTTAGCATTATTTGAAGTAATATATGCTTCAGGATTTGAAGATAATAATGGAGTTAACCTAATTCCTTTAAAATTATTTTCAAAATTAAATTCTTTGTATTGCTCTAGNCATTTTTCACTATCAAGATNAACCCAACCAATNACAGATTTAATAAATTCATGTTTGTCACATANATCCAAACAAAATTTAGTGTGNTCTAAAGTTGCTGGCCCATGGACNAGCACAGCTTGTTTGCATAANGTATCTTTTAATACAANTTGCAAATCGCTTGGCAGAAATGATTTNCCTTTAAGGGATGGATGTTGATNTTCAGCAATAAAAATTTCATCTCTAGAACGATCCCATATATGNACATGTGAGTCTATTGAACTTAACATACTAACAACTTTCTATTGGCATTTGAATACCTATTTCTGACAAATCTTGCCACAACTTATATGGAATTTTTACGTCTAAATCACTAATATTAGACTGTAATCCTTCCTGACCTACTAATCCTAAAATCAATCTTTTCACAGCTGGGTGAGATAAACTATAATTTAACGAAGCACATTTAATGCTTATATTATAAGAATCACATATTTCCTCAATTTTCTTAACTTTTTTAAAAACTTCTTCAGTAGCTGGTAAATAGTCAAATCTAGCTTTTTTATCTTTTGTACCTGATGCTAAAATTCCAGAATTAAATGGAGATGCTAATTCCACCTCAATAGACTTTTCAATTGCTTTTGAAAATAATAATTTATTTGCTGATTGATCAAGCAATGTGTATCTTCCCGCGACCATCAAAATATCAATTTCTGTTTTATCTAAAAAGTTCTCATGAGTGATTGCAACATTACTTCCACAACCTATTCTTTTTATTATACCTTGGCTTTTTAACTTATACAAAACTGGAAGACAGTATTTTATAGCTTCATTAATATAATTGTCACAATCATGAATAAAAACTATATCCAAATAATCTGTATTAAGCCTTTCTAAACTTTTAAAGATTGATTTTTCTGTTGTCCCTGCAGAGTAATCATACCAATCTGAAGTATTGTTTTTTGGATCCTTTATTGGTTCAGAGTAAGGTCTATATCTTCCCACTTTAGTAGATAGAATAAAATCTTTTCTATCAATATTTTTTAATAACTTTCCTAGCCTTTCCTCAGATAGTCCACCTCCATACAGTGGGGCTGTATCAAAACGATTTATACCAGCAGCTTTAATATAATTAAAAATATCATCCGCGTCGTTGTCAGAAATAAATTTAACATTAGACGTTCCTAGCAAAGCAAATCCAACGCCCATTGTATCCATTAGCTTATCCTTATTCCTGTTTCAGGTTCAAAAAAATAAGCGTGTTTCATATTAAAGTTAAAAGAATATTCTTTATTTAAATTTAATTTTGCACGAGCATTAGTTTTAGCAATAAAATTATTTTCGCCAACATTAAAATGGGCTAAATTCTCTGTTCCTAATTGTTCTACTAAATTCACAAAACCTTTTACAGGTATTCCTGAATTGTCTTCATCAGACAGTCTAATATCATCAGCTCTAATTCCAAAAATAACATTTTTATCTATCTTAAGGTTTGATGATTTTTTAAAATTTATCTCTAAATTTTTAATTTTTATTCCATTTTTTAAAGTTTTAGCATTGATTAAATTCATTGGAGGGCTACCCATGAAACTGGCAACAAACAAAGTTTGAGGATTGTGAAAAACATCATCTGGAGTACCTTGCTGTTCTATTTTTCCATCCTTCATGATAACAATTTTATCAGCAAGTGTCATTGCTTCAACTTGATCATGTGTCACATAGATAACAGTATTTTTTAACCTTTGATGCAAAAGTTTAATTTCTGCTCGCATTTGTCCTCTTAATTGAGCATCCAAGTTTGAGAGAGGTTCATCAAATAAAAATACTTCAGGATCCCTAACAATAGCTCTTCCCATTGCAACTCTTTGGCGTTGACCCCCAGATAAAGTTGCAGGCTTTCTATCTAAAAGATCAGTAATATCTAATATTTTTGCTACCTCACGAACTTTTTTATCAATTATATTTTTATTAATACGTGATAGCTGAAGAGAAAATGCCATGTTGTTAAATACAGTCTTGGCAGGATACAAAGCATAATTTTGGAAAACCATTGCAATACCTCTTTCTCTTGGCTTCAAGCCATTTACGACTCTGTCACCAATAACAATTTCACCACCAGAGATTGTCTCTAAACCTGCCACCATTCTAAGTGTGGTTGATTTTCCACATCCAGATGGACCAACCAAAACACAAAACTCGCCCTTGGAAATTGAAATATCAATTCCATGAAGAATTTTTTGTGGACCAAAATATTTTACAAGGTTTTTTATATCTATTTTTGACATTTAATTCTCCTTAAATTCTGCTCTTTTCATTTCGCAAATAAAAGATAGTAAAAGCTGCAGAAATTATAAGAATTGATACTGCAACCGTTGATGCTTGGCTAAATTCAAAATTAACAAATGCATACCTAAATGTCATAGTTGACAAAACTTCAGTTGATCGTCCAGGACCACCACCAGTTGTAAGCCAAACCAAAGGAAAAAGCTGAAAAGTCCAAATTAAATCTAAAAGAGCAACTCCATATATAACTGGTTTTAATTGTGGAATTGTTACATGCCAAAATTTTCCAAAAAAACCAGCCCCATCAATTTCAGCCGCTTCATATAACTCTTTAGGAATCGATTGTAACCCACTTAGAAAGCTTACCATTATAAATGGATATCCCCTCCAAGTAGATATCAGAAGCAAGGACCACATTGCTAATGACGGATCTCCAAGCCAATCCAAAGGTTCATTAATTATACCCAATTTATCTAAACCATAGTTTATAATACCAAAGGGATTTAGTAATAATTGCCAATTTACTGCAACAACAACTGCAGTAAAAATCCAAGGAAGAATAAGCAGAGAACGGAATAAAGTTCTAGCTTTAGGGTTAATATCTGTATTCACAAGCAATGCTAAACTTGTTCCAATTATTAAATGGCCAATTACAGACCCTACAGTGAAAATAATAGTGTTTAACGTTGCTTTCCAGAAAGCTATATCACCTAAAATTTCCTTATAATTCTCTAGACCAACAAATGAGGGATTTTTTTGAACAATAACATTATCATAAAGGGAATATTCAACTACTTTATATAATGGAACTGAAAGTAGTGACCCTAAAATTAATAAACAAGGCAACAAAAATAAATAAGGGATACTTTCATTGCTAATATTATTTAAAATTTTCTGCATATCTTTATTGAGGTCGGCTATTAAAGCCGACCTCATTCAAATTTAGCTTATTAAATCCAACCATCTAGATTGAACTTTTGAAGCAGCTTCTTTAGCTGACTGGTCACCTCGAAGCATTGATTGCATTTCCTCAGTCATTATTGACCAACTTGCTACTGCACTTGGTGCTTGTCTTAACTCTTCAACAGGCTCATCACCAGATAGAATATTCATCTGAGTCTTCATGACTGGTGTTGCTCCACCACTAACTAAATCTAAAGAATCAAGATTACCTGGTAAAGCTCTTGAAGCTTTTGCAACTTTGGCATTAACCTCTTTACTCAGAAGAAAATCAATAAATTTCCATGCCTCTTCTTTGTGCTTGCTTTTTGAGGCAATTCCAAGTTCCCAACCATGAACTCTGTAAGCATTAACACCATTAGTTGGCACTCTAACCAAGTCATAATTTAAGTCAGGATTTCTTGTAGCAACTGCACTTGCATGAACACCAGGTGAAATTAAGAATCCTGATCTTCCAGCAATAAATTCTTCCAGATCCACTCCACCTGTTCTTGATGCAAAACCTGGGGCCATAGCTCCAGACTTTCTTAAATCATTAATAAAGTTAAGCGTTTCAACAACTTTTGCATTATCAAAGTTTGGGCTTGTACCATCCATAATTCTTCCTCCATTTGAATATAAAAGAGGTAGAAAAGTCAAAATAGGACCATTAGACGGAGGCTGAGAACTCAAAGGCATCCCTATTCCTGAAATACCATCACCTAAATTTGAAATTGCAACTGCTTGCTCTTTCAACTCAGACCAACTTGTCGGTGGCTTTGAAAATCCTGCTTTTTTTACAAGATCCATATTTACATGCATAACAAATGGAAAAGCATTTAATGGAACCATCCAAGTTTTACCATTGATTTTGCCAATTGGAGCTTGTACTAAATTTGCAGTTTTAAATGAATTAGATCCTTTTGACATGTATGCATCAAGGGGTTCAAGAATATCGGATTTCAAAAATCCAGTGGTCCATGGCATATTTAATCCCAAAACATCTGACCCAACACCTACTGCACTGTCAGTAACAATACTCTCTCTAACTTTTCCAAAAGGTTGAGTAACTAGTTTAACTGAAATGTTTGGATTAGCTGCCTCAAATTCATCCACAAGCCCCTCATAGAAATCTCGAGTATTTTCTGCTGCGAACCATTGCAACCATTCTATTTGCGTTTTTGCACTCGCATTGATAGTCCAAGCAAAACTAAATGCGAATATTAAAGTAAAAATTTTTTTAAAGAACATGAATTTTCTCCATAAATGTAAGTTTAATTTTTTAATTTATTTTTTTAAAACTTTGTAATTTTTTTGTCTTATACACTACATTTTAACCTCCTTAATTATTAATAATTTAAACTTTGGTTATCCCTTGACTCCCCCAGCTGAAAGCCCTGAAATAACAAATCTCTGAACTGACATAAAAAGAATTAAAACTGGGAGAGAACCAATTACAGAAAAGGCCATCATCTCATCCCACTTTAACCCGAACTCTCCAACCATCATAGATATGCCAACTGGGACAGTTCGCATTTCTATTGACCTTGTTAGAGCGAGAGCAAATAAAAATTCATTCCATGCTAGTAAAAAAGTATAAATCGCAGTGGAAATTATACCTGGAGCTGCTACAGGAAGTAGAACTTTAAATAATACACCTAAAGGAGTACATCCGTCTATAGTAGCTGCTTCATCAAAATCTTTTGGAATTGTATCAAGGTATCCATTCATCATTATGACAGCATAGGGTAAAGAAAAAGTTAAATATGTTAAAATTAATCCCCACATTGTGTCATACAATTTGAGCCAAACAATAACCCCAAATAAAGGTATTAATAGAGTAATTGTGGGAACCATCTGAGTAGTTATTACAAATAATTTAGCTGCTCTATCTCCAAAAAATCTATATCTAGAAAATCCATATGCAGCTAGGGTTCCAATTAATACAGACAACCCTGTAACAGCTAAACCAAGCAAGTAACTATTCAATAGAAATCTTGTATATTGGTCATTATTAAAAATTTTTAAGTAACCATCTAGGTATAAAGAAGATGGAATTAATTTTGGTGGCAAAGAAAATGTTTCAACTGTAGGTTTTAAAGAAACTGACAACATCCAAATCAGTGGAAAAGCAAAAATTATTACACAAACACATAGTACACAATATATAACTATCTGATTGGTTAGTTTTTGATGATCTTCTTTTGAGGTTGTGTATTTCATANGTNTTTTTCTACTAATCAAAAACTTTAAGAGTTGAATTATCTATAAAATCCCAGTCGAGTTCTATTCCCAAACCAGGTTTGTTTTTTGGAACATGCGCATGTCCATCTTCAATATGAATCTTATCTTTTAAACCTATGTTGAAAAGATGTTCAGGTATTAACACCTCAAAAAATTCTGTATTTTTAATTGCTGAGGCACAATGTAAATTCACTAATTCTAAAGGATGATAAATTGCTGTATGTATCTCACAATTCATACCATGAGCCTCAGCCAAGTGAGCAGTTTTAATTAAACCTGTAATTCCACCAGACCAGCTTATATCACCTCGAATGATATCAACAGCTCTATCACTTATAAGGTGTGCAACTCCCTCAGGGTGGTTCTCTGCAGTTTCTCCACCGACAATTGGGATTTTTAATTTTTCTTTTAGTGATTTTAAAGATCCGTGAAATTCATCATACATTGGTTCTTCTAACCAATAATAATCCAAATCTTCTAATAGCTTTCCAAAATGTAAATTTTGATTATAGCTAAAATTATTTACCGGATCACTCATTAGGCGAAAATCATTGCCGACTGCTTCGCGACATGCTTTATGTGCTTCAATTGTTATTTCATAATCTAGTGGTGGGTGAAGTTTATATGCTGCCCAACCTCTTTTCTTTAAATCTAAAGCTTCTTTGGCATAATCATCAGCAGTTTTTAATGTCATTGAACTTCCATAAATTGGAATACTGTCTCTCATAGCCCCAATAAATTGATACAGAGGTAGATTTGCAGATATTGATTGAACCACCCAAGAAGCTATATCGTAAGGGGCAAAACAATAATTCTGAGATAAATTCCATGCTCTATTATATTTTCTAAAGTCATGCCAATTTTTCTCCCTATACCTTGTATCTCGACCAATAAAGAAAGGCTTTATCATTTGGGATGAAACTTCTCCAATCGCAAGTGAACTTCTTCCAGCAAAACCAAATGTATCACATGAAATACCCTCATCAGTTTCAAATTTTAATACTAGAAATTCAAAACTCATTGGACGACCATCCTTCAAGGTAAGGTCAGTATCGGGTTCATGTTTGCAAGCTCTGATTTCTATATTTGTAAATTTCATAATAACAAATTTCCTATTAAGCCATATCTGAAATTTTTTTAATTAAGGTTTGTGAAGAAGTTTTTAAAAACATATGATCAGAACCATTAGGAACTAATGAAGCGCCACTTTCAAATAGGGTTTTTAAGTCTTGGCCCTCAAAGGGCAGGCTTCCAAATAACTTCCCTGAATTTAAAGTTTTGTCCCTGATTTCATAAAAAGTGTTTATAAAATTAGGATTATCATATTGCCTAAAGAGATTCATTGATGATGACAAATCATTTGGCCCAACAAATATACCATCAATTTTTGAGTTAATTATTTCATCTAGATTTTTAACTCCCTCTAAAGTTTCAATCTGCATAAAAATTGATAAACACTCATTTGCGTTAGCAAAATATTCCTCAGGTTTATATCCGAAATCTGAGGCGGGGATTTGCCCAACTGCCACCCCTCTCATACCTTCAGGTGCAAATAATGAATAATTTAAAATTTTTTGAGCTTGATCTATATTATTTACCTGAGGCACCAAAATTGCATTTGCTCCAGCATCAAGAATTCTTTTTATTGAACTCTCTGAGTGATCTGGTAAACGAACCATAACAGCTGTATCTAAACTTAAAATTGAAAGAACTTGTTTAGTGACTGTTTCAAAACCACCTAAGCCGTGCTCTAAATCTATCAGTATATAATCTAACCCCGAGTTTGCCATTATATGTGCAATGTTTTCAGAACCTAAAGTTGACCAAACACCTGATAAATACTTATTTGAATAAAGTTTATCTTTAAAAATTTTCCCTTTTAATAAAGTTTGAGGTAACATTTTAGCTTTCTACTTTCAAAACTGCTCTATTACTAACGATGTTATGTACATGTATATGTGCCCCTATATCTATTTCTTTTGTGGCTGTTCCTATACATATTCCATTTTTAATAATTGATGCCCCTTTGGGGATTTCATTTAATGCTATTTTATGATATTTTGGTATTTTGTTAGAAGAAATAATAGTCTTCTTTTTATTTTTAATTTCTACTTGTTGGCCTATAGGTATTAGGTCAAGTGTATTAGCTACATTATCTTTGTTTGATGAACATAAAGCTAAAAATTTCATAATGCCTCTCCAAACCTTGAAATAGTTTCACCACCATCACCAAGTATTTCACCATAGCAAAGTTTTCCACTTAAAACTGAAACTAGATCATCCAAAAGTTTGTTCTCTGCTTGTTCAAAGTTTCCATTGGTTATTAAATCGGAACAATCATGATCTATTTGATGTCTTAGACGAAATGCTGTTTCTGGATTTGCAGTAATCCTAATAGTTGGCATTAAATCACTTGAATAACAATTTCCACTTCCAGTAGAAAATAAACAAATTTGAGATCCTGCAGAAGAGAAACCTGTAAGAGATTCAGGGGTGTAACTAGGTGCATCCATTAACCAAAGTCCAGACTTTTTTGGGACTTCTCCATATTCTAGAACTCCTTCAATTTTTGAACTACCTGATTTAATTGATGACCCAATTGCTTTTTCTTCAATGGTTGACAAACCATCTTCAATGTTTTTTTTATTTGGGTTTATTCCTGATAAATTTATCCCATTATCAATTGCTAATTTTTCTCTTCTTAAGACACATTCCTCAATCCGTTTTTGCACATCAGAAGATACGGCTCTTTTTGCAAGATCATTTTCTACACCTAACCATTCTAATGTCTCACCCATAATAACAATCCCACCACTTTCAACAATTTTATCTGATATTTTCCCAATTAATGGATTAGCAAATAATCCTGAAGTAGGATCTGACAGACCACATTCAACTGACAAGCAAACTTTATCTAATCTAAACTGATTTTTTTTAATTTCCGAAATTTCTTTTAAAATTTCAGCGCCTTGCTTTATTGCTTTATTTATCATCTCTAAAGGGTCACTTCCTACATCTCCTAAAAAAATGTTTCTAAAGGGTTTGTTATTTTTTTTTAGCTGTTCAATAACAGTTTCTGATCTTGACTGGTCAGAACTTATCAGAAGAACTCCTCCAACATTTGGATTAAGAGATAAGCCAATTAATACATTTTGAGAAATTTCTTTATCTTTGCTTAATAAACCCATACCATATTCAAAAGAAATCAACTTAGAATAATTAATGTTTTGATGAATTCGATCAGCAACCTTACTTGTAAGACCAGTTAGGTTGAGAATTAACAAATCATTTCTTATCCCAACCTTTCCATTTTGTCTTAAGTAACCAGAAAAACTATCCATAAATTTTATTTTAATATTAATCTGAGCGCTCAATTGGGCGCTTATTATAAATTGTTTACACGATCAACTATATCTGTCAATATGAATAAGCAAAATTTTAATATAAAATTAATATATATGGGACATGACTCTAAAGAAAGTTTACGTTCAATTGCACAATCAAAATTTCTCGATGGACTTTTGAATTTTCAAATTAAACCAGGACAATTATTAAGCCAAAGAGAGATTTCTCAAATTATAAATTGTTCAATTCCTTCAGTTAGAGAGGCATTAAAAATACTTGAATCAAAAGGTATTGTAAAATTAATCCCTCAACGAGGCGTCTTAATAAAAGTTATCTCAAAAAAAGAAGTTGCTGATGCCTATGAAATAAGATCTTTAATTGAGCTTAAAGCACTGGATTTGAATTTTGGTGCCATGACAAAAAATGAAATTAATGCTATTATAGTAAAAACAAAAAAACTCATATCATCGAAAAAAAGAAATAAACATTCTGAGATTGATATCTTTAAAGAAAGAATAGACCTTGATCATTATTTTCATCGCTACATAGTATCAAAGATGAATAATAAACTTATATCTGATTTTCATCAAAATACTGAAAGCATTTCTTTGTTAGCTCGTATAAATTTACCACCTCATTATCATATTCAAGGTCAAGCTTTGTATGAGCATTTAGAAATTCTCAACTCAATACTCAATAATAACAAAATAAGTGCAAAAAAAGCATTAAAAAACCATTTAAATCTGGCTTCACAAAGGGCAATATCTTCTATTAATTAAAAAATGTTTTTAATTTAAAATATTAATTTAAATTAACACATCCATTTTCACTTATAATTTAACATTTTTCAACGAAAGATTTTTCGAAAACAATTTCCCCTTTAATGCTGCTGTTACCCTCTTTGCAACCCAATTTTTCTGTAAAGTATTTTTTGAATTCTATGTTCATTGGCATTGAACCACAAACCATAACTCTGTCTTTCTCTTTATCGAAATTTTCAATACCAAGTTTTGTTTGAATTGATCCATTATATATTACTGTTGATATTCTGCCTGTATTCTTCCACTCTTCACGTGTTACTGATGGATAATAATAAAATTTATTTTGAATTATATCTCTTAAGTTCCTGTCATGATTGAGTTGTTCTAAATATTTGTTATAGCCTAATTCTTTAGCAAACCTTGTGCTCCATAATAAAATAACTTTTTCATAATTATCATAAGTTTCTATACCTCTTATAAGGCTCATAAATGGTGCTATACCCGTTCCAGTAGCTAGTAAATATAAATTCCTTCCAGTTTTTAAATTATCAAGCACTAAAGTTCCAACGGCTTTTGTATTAGTAATAATTTCATCCCCTATTTTTATTAATTGTAATTTACTTGTGAGGGGCCCATTTGGAACCTTTATAGAAAACCATTCCATAAATCTTTCATAGTTTGGTGAAGCAACTGAGTAGGCGCGCAGTAAAGGCTTACCATCTATTTCAAGTCCAATCATTAGAAACTCCCCATCGCGGAACCTTGTTCCGGGATTACGAGTGGTTTTGAAACGGAATAATCTATCTGTAAAATGATTTATTTCAATTACTTTTTCTTTAACTATCGCCATATATTTTTTTAAATAAAACGTCTTATTAATATGAAACAAATTATTAGAAATTTATTTTAACCAAGTAAACAAAAATTAAATTCTATAAATTATTTTTAAGTAAATTATAAAATGACGATGTGGAAATAATTGTTACAAAAAATTTAAAATTTAGTTCAATTAAAAAAATATACTCTCTCTTTTTTAGGAAATACAATGAAAAATTAATAAAATACTGGTTTAAAATTTTTTATCATATTGATGACCAGTAATTTTAAATTTTGACTTGTTTGTTGTATCATTATGAAATTTTGATTGATTTATTTTTAAAAAATATCATTTAGGAGATTTATGAGGAAATACAATGAAATATATTGATGATTATATAAATAGTATTTTAAGTAGATTTGCTTTTTTAGATTTTTGGATTTTACGAATTTTTTTAGGAATCGCATTTTGTATACACGGTTACCAAGCATTCCCCCTACCTTCGAAAGGGCTTATGGAATGGTTCAATTTTTCACCGATTTTAGCAACTTTAGTTCCTATAGCAGCTATTACTGGTGGCTCTGCAATTATAATATCAGGGTTTTTAAAAAACCCACTAGGAAATTTACTAACTAGATCAAGCGCATTAGTTATTGTGGTTTACATGTGCTTTGCTTTCCTAATAGCGCATAAAGATTGGTTTATTACTTCAAAGCTTTTTACAAGTGAGCAGATTTTTCTATTTGGAATTGGTTTGTTTTTTTTATTACGTGGCAAGACAGTTTAAAATAATGTTGAAATGAAATTTGTCCGTAATAGTTTTAAAGTTTTACATTAGATTAAAAAATTTATTATAGGCATCATACATTTTGAAAAAATTATTAGAAAAAATTCCAGAATTTTGCTTATCACATTGGTTGCTAAGGTTGCCCCTAGCAATAGTATTTATTCAACAAGGGATATCAAAGGTGCCTGTCAACGTTGATGATGCAGAAATATATAATTTACCTTATATAGTATGGTGGTTTGTTGCTTATGGAGAACTCGGAGCTGGTTTTGGCCTTATTGCTGGAGGTATTTTATCTCTATCAGATAAACTCTTTTCTTGGATTGGAGATTTAATTACACGTTTCAGTGGTTTTACAATTGGGTGTATAATGACTGGAGTTATCTGGATTGGTGAACCAGAAACTTTCTTAGAAGTCCCATGT
>NYVQ01000019.1 GCA_002684695.1 SAR116 cluster bacterium
ATCAGGTGATGACTTTACTGCTGACATCGTGACAGGCACGCATGTTCAACTTGCAGGCACTGCTTTAGGGGATTTAATCATTGGTAAATCGGGTAATACTTCGACAATTAATGTCAACTCGACACTTTCTGTCTCTGGTGATATTTCTATTTATAGTGGCACTTTAACTATCAATAGTAACATTACATCTAGTAATTCTGGATCTGATATTCTTTTAAATTCTACATCAAACATAGATATAAATGCACCTGTTATAACAAGTGGAGCCAGTATAGTTACAATTTCTTCTTCCGGTAACGTTAGTGATGGTTCCACAGGAGGTTTAACAGGAAAAATAGTTTCTGATAGCCTTTTATTACTGGGGCCAGGTAATTTTAATTTGAATAACTCTGTCAATGATGTGTCTATATTATCCTCTGGATCAAGTGGATCAAGAGTTGGAAATTTATTGTTTGTAAATAGTGGTGCCTTATCGGTTGGAAGTATTGCAGCTAATAGCGGTGTCTTTGCATCAGGGACAATTTCAATAGCGACATTGTCTGATGATTTGTCAGTTAGTCAAAATATCAATACTCAGAATACTAGTACATCAGCATTAATTCTTAACGCAGGCCAATTAGTTGGTTCTGGAACATCTACGGGTGGTAATATAAAATTTTCAGGTGGTGCGTCTATTACACTTGGAACCAATGGTAGAGCTTTGTTGTATTCAGGTAGTGTATTAGGAAGCTCAGGCATGACCGNAATTGTTGGCTCTGGCTCAAATCGCTTTCGATATAATAGTGATGAAAGNTCCTCTAATTATGNGCTTGCNCTTGGNACAGGNATACATGCAATTTATCGTGAGAGGCCTTCNTTAANAATTGTTGCTGATGATAAAACNNTGACTTATGGAACTTCNCCANCNCTCACNACTACTGTTAATGGGTTNCAAAANGGNGATACAGTTGCACAAACGTTNAGTACAGTAGCTTCAGTAGCAGTTGGAGGGAGTAAGTCTTCATCAAACAACTATACTGCAGGAACGCATACATTAACAGCTTCGTCGGCTGTTGAGCNGNTAGGNTATTTAATAGGCAGTTATAATCAAGGTACACTTACAGTTAATAGAAAGAATGTAACAGCATCTTACACAGCATCTGATAAAACTTATGATAGTACAAATTTTGCAACTGTTAGTGGAAGTCTTTCTGGTGTTGTTTCAGGAGACAGTGTATCGGTATCAAAAACAAGCTCTGTATTTTCAGATGAAAATGTGGCAGATGGTAAAACAGTCACAGTATCAGGAATAAGTATTGGAGCTGCTGATGCAAGNAACTATACACTTCAAAACACTTNGACAACTACAACTGCAGATATTTCAGAGGCAGTNCTNCAAATTATAGCGAATGCNGANGCCAAGTTTGTTACTGAATCTGACACNGTTGGATATAAAGATGTGAGCTATTTTGGNTTTGTTGGAAGTGANGATAACTCTGTNCTTGGAGGTTCGTTATCAATTACAAGGAGTGATGCTTCAAACAATGTTGCTGGAAACTATACTCTAACGCCATCAGGATTGACNTCGTCTAACTATGACATTTCATTTGTTAGTGGGGTTTACACGATTGTCCCTGCAAATCAGCTTTTAGTTGAGCTATCTAATACGGCTGATGTTGTATATAGTAATACACCTTCTTATTCTATNGATACGGCTAAATACTTATTTTGTTCTCGNTCAGATTGTAATGTTGNGTTNGGTTCAANNAATACAGTTTTTGATATGAAATCAAAGTCNTCANTGTCTGGAAGGATATTNAGTTTGAATGATGGTGCAAATGGNTNCGCTTCTTTCACATTGGCACCTTCTGGAGGATTNCCNTCAAGTTCATCAGGNAATATNAGAGCAGGAAGTTACGCCTTAACAGCAACGAGTGTAACAGAAACTCATATTAATTTTAGCAATNTTATAACTCTAACTGGGCAGGTCACTTNTACAAAGAAACCTGTNACAGTNAGTATTTCAGCGAGNGACAAAGTATACGATAGGCTGGTNTCAGCAAGNTCTTCTGCGAGCATGTCTGGNATTGTNTCNGGTGATACTGTAACATTGAANACACCTTCTGCNACTTTTTCAGATAAGGATGCAGGAAANGGTAAAACNGTNACAATGTCAGGTATTAGTATAAGNGGAACNGATGTAGCAAATTATGACTTACAGAATTTTACTGCGACTNCTACAGCAAATATTACGCCTAAACCTATAACATCTTCATATACGGCTTCTNACAAAATCTATGATAGGTCGACATCAGCAACNGTAANTGGTAGTTTAGCNGGNGTAATTTTTGGGGATACAGTCACNGTNGCAAAAACAAGTTCANTATTNTCAGATATTAATGTAGGCAACTCAAAAACAGTCACNGTTTCAGGTATAAGCATTGGAGGGCCAGGAGNGTCAAACTATAGCTTACAGAATANTTTAACAACCACAACTGCAAATATAACTCCTAAGNCANTTACAGCTTCATATACTTCAGATAGTAAAACTTANGATAGAAATAATATNGCAAGCGTCTCAGGTTCATTGAGTGGGATTATATCTGGTGATCAAGTTTCACTTTCTAATGTCAGTGCTTTGTTTTCTGATATGAACGTAGAAAACGGAAAAACAGTTACAGTTTCAGGCATTAGTATTGATGGATCATCATCTTCAAACTATAGCCTTCAGAATTCTACTGCGACTACGAATGCAAATATCTTACATAAAGTTTTGACGGCATCTTTTTCTGCATCTGATAAAATATATGACAGAAACACTNTTGCTGCAGTGACAAGTAGTTTAAGTGGANTAATTTNAGGGGANACAGTTNCTTTGGCAGANATCATTGCTAATTTTTCAAATAAGAAAGCTGCAAATAATAANACTGTGACGGTTAGTTCAACAATTACAGGTGCAGATAGTTCNAACTATTCACTNAGCAATTCCACAGATTATATCTTAGCAAGTATAGCTAAAAAACCATTGAATGCTTNATTTTCTGCTACGAATAAAGTATNTGANGGAACATCAAAAGTAGAAGTAGAAGGCAGTTCATCNGATGTAATTTCAGGTGACGAAGTNATATTTGANTNTGAAAAAGCAAAATTTATTGACGATACAATTGGCACAGAAAAACAAGTTTTAGTCTCAGGAATCTTTCTTTCTGGTCCNGATGCTGNAAANTATNAGTTACAAAATNCATCATATGTTACTTCTGCAACAGTTGCAGCACCTGCTGATATAGCAGGAAGTGTTTATTACATTGACTGGTCAACCCCTGAATTTTTTANAGGTGATGTTGTTTGTAATGGTTGCATAGATTGGAAAAGACTTTATAAAATGTTGAAAATTGAAGATAATATCAAATCTATAATTAATTATGTGAATTTGTCTGATCAAGAGGATGAAAATAAGTCTGCTTCAAAAGAAAAGCTTAATAATGANTTGGAAAAAGACTTNAATCAATCNGTTTCAATATTTAGAAAAATTATGAAAATTTTACTTTAAGATNTTATGANNAAAAAATGAGTTTATANAAATATAATTTATCAACTATATTTTTATTAAAATCTGATATAGAATCTTATTTTTAGATGGTTTTTATTAATTTTTAATATGCTTAAAAAATTAAAATTAAGAATATCTGTAATTAAAACAGCATTATTAATTTGGCTGTTTNTGTCNGGGTATGCATTTGCTGATCTTTCAAATGAAGTAAAGTGGAATGCAAATCTTGTAGTGGTGGAAGCTGCAATTAAGGCAGGAGATTATAGGGAAGCCTTTGCTCTTCTTCAGGGNCCTGCAAAAGAAGGNCATGCAAAATCACAATATTATATGGGAATGTTTTACCATAATGGATTAGGTGTTTTAGAAGACGTTGTTGAAGCATCAGTTTGGTACAGGTTAGCAGCTGAACAGGGAGATGCAATCTCTCAATTTTATCTTGGTTTCTTTTATGGAAATGGACTTGGATTGGAACAGAACAATGAAGAAGCTGCAAAATGGTATTTTAAGGCAGCTAGCCAAGGAGTTATGGAAGCACAATACAATTTGGCAACAATATACCAAAATGGTGTTGGTGTTATTCAAAACTTTGAAAAAGCTTTCGAATGGCACCTTAAAGCAGCTGAGCAAGGAATGCTTGGTTCACAGGTAAACGTTGGCATTATGTTTGAAAATTCAATTGGAACACAAAAAGATATTACTAAGGCTATAAAATGGTATACCATAGCCGCAGAAAAAAATGAGGCTCAAGCACAATTTAACTTAGCAGTTATTTATCACCAAGGATCAGAAAATAATAAAGATATAATTGACTTAGAAAAAGCTCTTAAATGGTATAACCGTGCTGCCAGGCAAGGTTATGCTGACGCACAGAATAATTTAGCAATTATGCATTATCTTGGTGAAGGTATAGTATCAGACCCACAACAAGCTTATATGTGGTTAAATATTTCAGTTGCTAATGGAAATATAAAAGCAATTAATTTAAGAGACACAGTAAAAAGAAACCTCAATACTCAGCAAATTACTGAAGTTCAAAAATTAGCGAAGAAATGCTTACAATCAAATTATACAGATTGCTCAGAAGAAATTTTTCAAAATAATTTGAAAAAAATAGACAGCAAAAATAAAGAAATTGAGAACCAGCTTAAGATAACATATGAGGATAAATTAAAAGCTGAAGAGGAAGCTAGGAAGAATGCTGAAGAGGAAGCCAGGAAGAAAGCTGAAGAGGAAGAAAAATTAAAGGCTGAAGAAGAGGCCAGAAAGAAAGCTGAAGAGGAAGAAAGATTAAAGGCTGAAGAGGAAGCCAGGAAGAAAGCTGAAGAAGAGCAGCGAATAAAAGATGAAAAAATTGCAAAACAGAAGAAGGAAGAAGAAGCTTTTTTGAAGGCTGAAGAGGAAGCAAGACTAAAGGCAGAAGAAGAGGCCAAGAAAAAAGCTGAAGAGGAAGCAAGACTAAAGGCTGAAGAAGAGGCCAAGAAAAAAGCTGAAGAGGACGCAAGACTAAAGGCTGAAGAGGAAGCAAAGAAAAAAGCTGAAGAGGACGCAAGACTAAAGGCTGAAGAAGAGGCTAAGAAAAATATTGTGAAAAAGCCGTTTGGCGATAATGCAGTTAATTGGCTANTTAGNAAATTTAGAAGTGAGAAACCTTCTACAGAGTCCGAAACTTTAAAAAAATATAAAGAAAAAGAAAATTTAATAAGAAANGAACAAGCTAANCCACTTGGTGAAGAAACAGTTAATAAAATTTTTAATCAGTTGGGTGTCGACCCTAAGAAGCTTAGAAACATGAATATTTTTGGTTTGAGTGAAGATAATGACAATATNTCTAATGCAAGAGNTAANGANTTTGTTCCAATTGGTGACAAGCTTATCAAAAATATTNTTNATAGATTTAGCGGNACTNCAAATGACAACNATTCTGATGATTGGTTTAATAATGACCAGACATTTTTTGATCAATTAAAAAGAAAATACAAATATACAACTGAAGATAAAAAAGAAATGATGTTTGACATTATTGTTCGAGAAATAAAATTAGAAAAAAATATTNCAGAAGAGGAAGCTAAAAAAATAGCATTTAGAATACTTGAAATTAATTAATCAATAATTTTNAAATATTTTATTTTTATTTCTCATTTCTTTATACGAAATTACAAGAGCTCCTGAAATAATTATTAACGCCCCTGAAAAGCTTATAACATCAGGAACAAAGTTAAATATAATTAAATCAAGTAAAATAACAAATATTAACGTTGAATAGAAAAAAGGCATTACAAAGCTTGTATCTGCTCTTTTCATNGAATTTAAAAAGAAAAACTGTCCGCTTAAAAAGCAAAAAGCTACAAAAATTAGAACTAGTAACTGTGNCAAACTAGGAACCATAAAAACTATTGGCAAAAAAATAGATGTAATAAACGCTGCAATNAAATTATTTAATAATANAATTTTAAANATATTTTCTCTATGACTTAAATATTTTATNCAAATNATTTCTAATCCCATAATAATGGCGCCCAGTATACATAATAAAGCTATTGGACTAAATGATAGTTCAANAGATGGTCTAATTAAGCAAATTCCACCCACAAGAGATATTGTTGCNCCTAACCATCTTATTAAGTCTATATTTTCTTTTAAAAAATAGATTGCAAAAACCATAGCAAATATNGGATTTAGAAAATTTATAGCAGTTGCATCACTTGCTGGAATATACAAAAGGGAAGTAAACCAGATAGTAATACCTAATATACCTAGGCATGAACGTAAGATATGTATTTTTATCCAGTAAGTTTTAAAACTAGTTTTAAATACAAATGAAAATATNNATAATAAAATAAATGAGAAAAAAAATCGGGCATGGACNATCTGAAAAGGNTTAATATTTTCTCCTAAAATAGAACCCCCTAGTACTTTGGTAGCNATACTTCCACATGCAAATGAAAATGAGGCCGCTACAATAAATATTATNGAAAGAACTATTTGCCTTTTANNANCAGTATCANTCTTTNTTNTCATCTGGGATTATTATTTCAATTTTATNTATCATTATAATTTCCATTATTTTCTATTTATGATTAAAATCANATTTATTCNTATCATTATTNNTAAGAAAANATTTGAAAATTNAATTTATACTTTTTTANTTTTTATTAATTTTAAATGATGAGAGGAAACANAGANAATGCCAATTATAGAAGAAATACAGAATTTTTCAGATGATCTAATNAAAATTCGCCATGATTTTCATCAGTATCCAGAGTTAGGAATGCAGGAGACCAGAACANCACAAAAAGTTAATGAGTTACTTAAGAGCTGGGGTATTAAAACATATACAGGAGTTGGAAAAAAGGGAATTGTTGGTGTTTTAGAAGGCAATAACCCTGGCAAAACCATTGGATTAAGGGCAGACATGGATGCACTACCCATCGAAGAAAAGACTAATTTACCTTATTCTTCAAAAAACCCCGGAGTTATGCATGCTTGTGGTCATGACGCTCATACAACAATGCTCTTAGGGGCTGCAAGATACTTATCTGAGAATAAAAGTTTCTCTGGAAAAGTGGTTTTCATTTTTCAGCCAGCNGANGAAGGCCTTGGTGGTGCTAAAGCAATGTTAGCTGATAAACTTTTTGAAAGGTTCCCNTGTGATGAAATATATGGGTTGCATAACTGGCCAACGGGTGANCATGGAAAAGTNGGCATAAAACCAGGTGTTGCAATGGCAGGNGCTGATTTTTTTGATATCAAAATCAAGGCATTTGGATCGCATGCAGCTAGACCAGAAGGTTCAAANGATCCAATTATTATAGCTTCATCGTTAATTTCTCAATTACAGACAATTGTCAGTAGAAATGTGCCTCCTACTCAAACAATTGTTCTATCAATTACACAAATTCATGCAGGTAGTGCATATAATGTTATACCTTCTGACTGCACTNTATCGGGTACAATGCGCTATTTTGACAAAGAAATTGCCAAACTTGTAAGAACAAGAATGAAAGAGATAATTGAAGGTNTCGAAAAAAGTTATANTGTTGAAATTGAATTAGATAATAGAGAAATTTTTGATGTACTTGTTAATGATCANGAGCTAAGTAAGGTTATGCTAGATGTTGCATCTGAAATTGTTGGTGTAGAAAATGCTTTTTTTAGAACGGATTTAGTNACTGGCTCAGAAGATTTTTCTGATATGCTTCAAGTTGTTCCAGGAGCTTATTGTAATATAATGCATAGAGGNACTTTGCCTCTTCATAATGATGGCTTTATCTTGGATGATGGAATTCTTCCAATTGGAGCTTCTATTTATGCAAGACTAGTTGAGAAGAGAGGTTAAAAATAAACTAAGGATATTTAATCTAAANCTTTTTTGAACTAACTTCACTTANAGCTATATTAATACCAGCNACTATTATTGCAAGAATACCAAATAAACTCATTAAAGATGGTACTTGGTTCCAAAANAACCATCCAAAAAATCCAGCAGAAATTAAATATGAATATTCGAATATTGATGAATAACTTGGTTTATAAATTTGGTAAGCATAAATTATAAAGTAAATAGCAAGGGCGGCNCTTATTCCTAAAAATATAAGTATACCCCAATAATACAAATTTGTTTTTTGCCANCTCATAAATATAAATGGTGCATTGTTTAAATGCTTTATTTCTGCTGGATTTATTGTGAACCACATACTGACAAAGAACCCAGTAATACCAATAGATATTAGAAAAATGAATAGTAAAGCAAGTGGGCTTTCCTCACTGCAAAATCGGTTGGTAAAAATTGTACCGGTTGCATAGCTTGCTCCAGCCAATATTGGTAATAAATGATAAACGGTCAAGTCTGAAAAATTAGTTCCCAATATTAAAAACACTCCAATTAACCCGATAACAAAAGATAGCAACTGNCGTATAGAAATTTTTTCTCCAAAGAATAAAAAAGAGAATAAAAGTACAAAGATTGGTGAAGTAAACAATCCAGCTCCAGCCTCAGCAATTGGCATCATTGGTATTACACCAAAATAAAGTATCATTGCGATAACATTAAAAATTGTTCTAAGTAATACCAGTTTAATATTTTTTGGAATTAAGCTCTCATTAAAAAAATAAGCCATAATTATAACAGCTAAACATGCGATTAATGATCTTGAAAAATGGAACTGACCTACACTCACCTGACTTGAAATCAATATAATAAAATTGTCAGCAAATCCAAAAATAAATAAACCAGAGCAAAGCAAAAAAGCACTTTTCAATAACGGAGAAAAATTATTAATCATGGAAATAGTAATTAAGTTATAATAGGGATCTCTTCTGGAGCCCTAGAGGTAAGGAGAACAGGCCCGTCTTCTGAAATAAAAATATTTTCTTCATGTACCATAATTTTTCCAGGAAGGTATTCTATACCAGGCTCTATTGTTAATACCATATTTTTTAAAACTTTAGTTTTATTATTGACCGTGTGAGAAGGGGGTTCAGTCAGTTGAAGACCTAAGCCATGACCAAAACGACCGACGTTGTTTTTTATAGTACTTTGATTTTCAATTAATTTATTCATTGCATTCCAAATTTCACCAGTAGTAGCGCCTGGCACTGCTGATTTTATCCCAGCTTGAGTTGCTTTCCAAAGTAATTCGTAAGTTTTAAAGACTATATCTGAAACTTTACCAATAGCGTAATTTCTATCAAAATCACAAAAATACCCATCATATGTTGATCCTGTATCAATAAATAAAATATCACCACTACTTAAAGTTCGCTCTGTTGGACCACTAATGATTTGAGAAACACCATTTGCCCCAGAGACTACGGGCATAAACGGAATAGTATCTGCGCCTCCTCGAATAATTTCCATTTTAAGTTTACTCGCAATACTTTTCTCGGTTTCTCCTTCTGAAATAAAATCAGGAAGTCTATTGTATGCATCACTAGCAACCTTACAAATATAATTGATATGATTTATTTCAGCTTCAGTTTTGATCATTCGCATTTCCCAAATTGCTGGAGTTCCATCAACTAAATTTAATTTAAAATCTGTTTTTAAACGATTGAAATCAATTAAAGGCATTCTCAGAGACATTTCTCTTCCAAGCTCTGCGCCAATTCTATTATATTTTGCCCTCAGTTTATGAATTACTGAGCTTAGTAAAGAAATACCATCATCTTCTGGTTTGGGAGAATGCCAAGTAAAAATATTTTTTATGCAAGTTTTTTCCATGACAGTTTTCCCGATTTCAGGAATAACAGCAATTGGCTCCCCTTCAAGAGGCACCAATAAAAACCATGGTCTTGTTGGACTTTGAAGGAACTGAGTATCAAAACCACTAAAATATCTAATATTTGCTGGCATTGTTAGAATTAGAACATCAAGCTTATGTTTATGCATAACTTTCTGGGATTTTAATAATCTGATTTTAAATTCAGAAAATGTAAATCCTCTTTTAGGAGCTTGATTAGAATTCAATATATGCATATTAGGTTTTGTTAAATAATAATAATTCATCTTAATATAATTAATTAAGAAATAGGAATAAACTTTGTAGGTAATTTTGAAAACCCATAGATAGTGTTATTTAAAGCAATTTCAGGCTCTTTTGTTTCAATTTTTTCTACAAGGGGTAGCATAGCTTCAAGAAGTGAAATCATTTCAACTTGTGCTAGATGCATTCCAACGCAACTATGGATACCATGACCAAACCCGAGATGGTCTTTGAATTTTCTATCTATACAAAATTTATCTGGGTTTTCATAAACTTTCTCATCTCGGTTAGCAGAAGCAAAAATCATCATTACTCTTGCGTGTTTAGGAATGATATATTTTTCTATTTCAATTTCTTTAACAGCAATCCTTGAAAAACATCGGATTGGTGAACCTAATCTAATAGCTTCATTGGCAGTATTTTTTAATAAAGTTGGATCTTGTTGTAATTTTTGCCATTCTTTATTGTTTTTTGATAGGTAGTATATAAGGTGAGATATTGCTGAAATGGTAGTATCTAAGCTTGGATTTATGTAATCTCTTATAATTCTATTTCCTAATGTCTCATCTAAGGAACCAGAAATAATCATCTTCAAAATGCGATCGATCCAGCTTTTAGGCTTAACGTTATTTAAATTCAATTTTCCTGATATAAATTTTCTTAGTTCAATTATTTCTTGAACACCTTTTCTTCCTCTTTCATTTTGAATTCCTAGAACATCAAAAGAAGCGCCAGCCCATTTAAGCATATTTTTTTTACCAAAATCTGGAAGACCAACTAAATCTGTAACAATTGAAAGTGGAAGATAATGAGCTAGATCAGAAACGCCATCAAACTCCTTTTTATTGATTAATTCTTTGATGATTTTATCTGATGCTTTTTTAATGTCAGGGATAGCTTGTTTTAATGTTTGCGGCATAAGTGGTGGTAGCATCGCTTTTCTCATTATTTTATGCACTGGAGGATCAGAAGATACAATTTGCCCTTTGACAAATTGACAACCAATTTCATCAGAGGCAATTCCATTACCACTTGAAAGTGATTTATAATCTAATAGAGCTAATTTGAGTGCATTGAATTGAGTTAATGCAAAATTTCTAAGTTTTGGAATATAGATAACAGGGCCTAAGGATCTCATTTTTGCATAATGGGGAAATGGATTTTTTATAAAATCATCACTATAAAAATCACAATTATAACTTGGTATATTTTTCATAAATATTAGATAGTTTTTAAAAATACTAAATTTGTTAATTATAACTTTTTAGACAAGTAATTTAAATTTTTTTCTTACTAAAAATTACTTCATATAATCCAGCAAAAATAATTGCAAAAGCACCAAACCATTGAACTAAATACATTTTTTCTTGGGGTATTAAAATAGAGGCTGAAATTATTGCAACAATAACTTCTGACATCATTAATATGCCCACTCTCCCAGGAAATAAAAATTTAGAAACAAAAAATATAATACAAAAACTTGGCAATAATAAAATAACTGACCAAAAGAACATTATTGGTATTGATATTTTTATCAAAAAGAAATCTGGGAAAGTTTCATTATAGATGAAGATAGCAAATACAGATGAATAAATTGTTGTAAAAATAAAACATAAAGTTGCTAATGTTATTACCGACATTTTTGACCATCGTTTGATAAAAGTTGCACCCAATCCCCAAAAAATACCTGATAGAAAGCCATATAAATCACCAACATTTAGTGGTTGACCCATGCTCTCATTACTTGAAAGAAGAAAATACATTCCAAAGAAGGCTATTATAATTGATATTACTCTCTGGTATGTGATGTTTTCTGATAACCAAATAATGCCAAAAATAGTAGACCAAATAGGAGTAAGATAAAATAATAAGGTTGCCCTAACTACATTTGTCTCTACTAGGCTTTTAGAATAAAAAGTTATTGCTAAACCAATACAAATAGCAGCATAAAATGTTGGTTTTAGTAGTTTTAAATTTTTTTTGAAAGTAAAAATTGAAATAGGTATTAGTACTAAAAGTGGTAAAGCATTAAATATAGTAACAGTCCAAGAACCTGGAATACCTATGGCCTCTACTTGTCTTAACGGTATCCAAAACAAACCCCACGCAGCGGCACTTAAAAACAAAGCTATGCTAAGGTTATTTGTTGTAAAGTATCTTTGCATTTATTTTTTTCTATTTCTCCTACTTTTAAATTTAAATTTTCTTCCTTTGCCTTTTCTCTCATTTTTATTTCTAGGTTTTGACTTAATGTCATTTAGTGAATTTGAAATATCTTCAACATCTTCAATTGGAGATAAGCCTTCCTTAATTTTTCTAATATAAGCTAATGCAATTTCATTAAATGAAAATTTATCTGTTAGTTTTTGTAAAATTATTTTTTCGTTATCAACAATTTTATTCTCAGAAAAAACATTAGCAATAATTTTTTTATCATCCTTTTTTTCTATCTGCTCTTTTGAAATAAACTTATTCAATTTCGGTTTAATTTTTGAATGCAGTACTAAATTATCATAATGACGGATTTCATTAGGAGAGAAAAATAAAATACTTTTACCCTTATTCCCAGCTCTGCCAGTTCGACCGCTTCTATGAAGAAGTCCTTCTCCATTTCTTGGAAGATCTGCATGAATTACTATGTCTAAATTAACTAAATCTATACCTCTAGCAGCAACATCTGTTGCAACACAAATTCTTGATCTTCCATTTTTCATTGCTTGGAGAGCCTTAAATCTCTCTGATTGGTTCAATGCTCCTGATAGGCAGACTACGCCAAAACCTCTGTTAAGAAGTCTTGAGTGTAAATGTGTAACAGATGATCTGGTTGAACAAAAAATAAGGATATTTTTGTCATCGTAAAATCGTAATAAATTAAAAATAGCATTATCACTATCTTTTTTATTTATAAAATATGCTTCATAACTAATATCTGAATGAGGAATATTTTGATTTGAAACCTCAATTCTCTTGGGGTTTTTTTGGTACTTATTTGCAAGAGAAATTATTTTTTTTGGAAGTGTTGCTGAAAATAAAAGTTTTCTTGAAATATCAGGGGATGCTTCAATTATTTTGTCGAGATCTTCTTTAAAACCCAAATCAAGCATTTCATCAGCCTCATCTAAAACTAAAACTGATAATTCAGATAAGTTTAAATATTTCTTTCTTAGATGATCATTTACTCTTCCAGGTGTGCCAATCAGTAAATCAAAGCTTCTAGAAATCTTTGCTCTTTCTTTATTAATGTCCATTCCTCCAATTGAGGTTACAGCAATTAAATTAGTATTTTGAAATAGCCATTGTACTTCCTGGAAAACTTGCAGTGCCAGCTCTCTAGTTGGTGTTATTATTAGTCCAGATGGTGTCGATTTTTTCTGTTTTTTTGTATTCAAAATTTCAGTTGAAATTGACAAACTATATGCAAGTGTTTTTCCTGAACCAGTTTGTGAACTTACTAGGAGATCACGACCCACATTTTTTTCGTGAATTACTTGATTCTGAACATCAGTAAATTTGGTAAATCCTCTTTTACTGATATTTTCACTAAGAGTTTTATTGATCAAATTATTAAGCATCACGCTTAGTAACAGAAAAGTAAAATTAATAATATGATTTAATTCAAAAAATTCAAATTATAATCNATTANATAAATTAAATTAAGTAATGAAAATTTTTATAAANTNACATAACTTTACTTTTAACTGNGCAGTTATAATATANNANATATGNTAGAAAAAATTGATATTAAAGATAACACTCTAATAAATTGGAGATGTAAACATACTTGGAAAAAATCATCATATAANACAATGTGGTGTCTTATTGGTTGTTCAATCGGTGATTTCGGTACAATAGCTTTTTTTCAATTTGCAGACATTCAATGGCCTGTTTTTTTGATTATGACATTAGCAATAATTAACGGTTTGATAACATCTATTGCTCTTGANACATTTATTTTATCTNGTCAAATGGAGATTAAGAGTGCATTTAATACTGCTATAGGAATGTCCTTTATCTCCATGATATCTATGGAACTTGCAATGAATCTTNCTGATGTTTTACTTACTGGTGGTGCAATTTTGAAATGGTGGGTTATACCCTTTATGCTATTGGCCGGATTTATTGTACCGCTTCCTTATAATTATTGGCGATTGAAAGTTCACGGTAAATCTTGCCACTAAAAATTTATTAATTTATAAATTTTATAAATGCTAATTCAAAATAATTAACTATCATTTATTTGCCATGAAAGAAAAAATTAGATGTGTTTCTTTAGGTGCCCCGTCTCTTCATACCAGAAAAAATAAAGATGGATCCATAATAATAAAAAATAATATTGAACCTGATGACTGGCCAGACAANATTGTCCAAAAATTAGTTTTCTGGACACAACAAACACCAAAAAAGACTTTTTTAGCCCAAAGGAATAATTCNTCATCATGGGAANAAATTTCTTATGAAGATACTTTAAANAAAGTAAAAAGTTTNGCTTATTTTTTGTCAAAACAGNATCTATCAGAAAATAATCCAGTTATTATATTATCTGGNAATGATATNAANCATGCNTTATTGGCTTTAGCATGCTTATACTCNAATATCCCTTTTTCAGCANTGTCTCCTGCTTACTCATTGTNTNCAGANGATTTTAATCGTNTAGAAAACATTAAGAAAATACTCAATCCTGGATATATTTTTGCAAGTGATGGAAAGNTTTTTAAGANTGCAATTCAAAAATTTTCTCTTAATCCTGAAAAAATTATAGTAGGGGAAAACCCGCTTTCAGGGAATATTGAAATAAATAAAATTATTCAAAAATATACTAGCCAAAAAGTAGATTTAGCAAAAACTAATGGAAATGATATTGCAAAATTTTTGTTTACAAGTGGTTCCACTGGAACACCAAAAGCGGTTATTCAAACTCATAGAATGTTAAGTAGCAATATATCTATGGCGTATAAAGCTTATAAATTNCTTAAAACAGAACCGCCAACATTAGTTGATTGGATGCCATGGTCCCATGTAGCTGGTGGCAATAAAGCTTTTAATTTAGCTTTATATTCAGGTGGGTCGTTTTATATAGATAATGGTTTACCCTCGGAGAATGACTTCAAAAAGACGATTAGAAATCTTACTGATATCAGTCCTTCATGGTATTTTAATGTTCCAAAGGGNTATGAATTTTTAGTTAAAGAATTGAAAGAAAATGAAAATCTNTCAATATCTTTTTTCAAAAACCTTAAAATTCTTGTATATTCTGGAGCTTCTATGCCAACCCNTATTTTTGAGAGCATGGANGAATTAGCAGTAAAGTATGCAGGAGAGAAGATATTTTTTTCTGCAGCATATGGCGCAAGTGAAACTGCTCCTATGGCAACTATGCCATCTTATCAAAGTAACTATGCAAGAAATATTGGCATTCCTCAGTTTGGAACTCAAATGAAATTAGTTCCTTTTGGTGATAAATATGAAGTGAGGTTAAAAGGTCCNCATATTACACCAGGTTATTGGAAAGATAAATTGAATACCAAAAAATCCTTCGATAGAGAAGGTTTTTTTAAGATTGGTGATGCACTAAAATTTAGAGATAAATCAAATCCAGAATTAGGTTTTTATTTTGATGGAAGGATTTCTGAAAATTTTAAACTTAATACAGGATCATGGGTTTCCGTTGGAAATGTAAGAAGTAAGCTNTTAGATAAANTNGGNGGNNTGGCNATAGATGCTATAATTGTNGGNGAAGACCANGAATATTTAAGNGCTTTTTTAATTCCNAANCTTTCTTATTGTGCCAACTTAATAAATTTAGAGCTTAGAGAAAATAAAGAGATGATTTTATCAAACCANATNATCAAAAANAAGATTTTAGAAGCTCTAACTGATTATAAAAAAAATACTAATAGTAAATCACAATATATAAAAAAAGCAGTGTTTTTTAAAGAGACTTTATCAAAATCTAAAGGAGAAATAACTGATAAAGGCTCAATAAATCAAATGAAATTTATCTTAAATCGTGATCAATTAGTAAAAAAACTTTTTCTANANCAACTTAAAGAGATAATTTCAATTTAGTTTCAATATNTTTCATTCCATTAGGTACNGNAATTTGTNATATTNNTATTATTTTTTATTTNCTCCANGTCTTTTTTATGGATGCNNAGTTAATTAATTCANGAGTTGAACTTTCAGCTACATTTGCTTTGCAGTGAAGCCTATAAAATTTTCCAATCACTCTTTGGNATAAGTATACATTTTTTTGTTGAATTTTTTGGCCAACACCAAATTGATAAAAAAGGATTTTCCCCAATTTTCATTGCATGAACTTTANATGGTTCATTATAAATAATACTTCCAGGTNGTTTGCAAATCCATTTGGAATTATTAAATCTCCATTTTGTCCCAGGTGTTAAGTTTACATATAATTCAGGTGCTTCATGCTTATGATCTTTATAAAAAATATTTGGTTCAAGCAGAAATAACCCAAGTTTAAGTTCTTTTGATACAAAATGACCATTTTTTGGTCCAACTAATTCAGTNTTCATATTGCCCATCAAATAATCATTNCCAATGTCACAATCTTTTTCATAGTAAGTGCCATTATCAACATTCCATTTTAAAGATTTTAAAGATAGTCTAATATTTTTTTTAATTGGATTAAGTGCATTATCCTCAATTNTATCTAAAGCTCTATAAAGCGATTCTTTTTTTGGAGGATTATTTTGTTCGAGATTTTTATAATTTTCTCTGTTTAATTGTAAATTTTTTAAATCNTTATAAATTTGATTTTCNTTTGAATTTAATTTCTTTTTTTCTAAGNAGAAAATGATTTCTAAGATTAAATTTTTTATTGAATCCATATTTAATTATTTATTCCATTCTAATTTAGGTGGCCTATTTAGCATCTTCTCTACTTCTTCTGATAAATTTAAATTATCTCGATCAGAAATTGCTACTAACTCAGTAATTGGCATTTCTAAACTCAATTTATTTGCATTTTTAACAGCCATTTTTGAAGTTTTTAGGCCTTCAACAAGATCATCTTTAAATGCTTGTTTTTTTGCTAAAGAATATCCCCAAGAAAAATTTCTTGATGTCATGCTTAAACTGCTAAGAGCCATATCACCTATCCCAGCCAAACCAAAAACAGTTTCAATATTTCCTCCTAAGCCAACAACCAATCTAGCAGTTTCGGCTAGTCCACGTGTTAAAATTGCTGCTCTTGCATTTTCTCCTAAATCAAGACCGTAAACAATTCCTGATGCAATCGCTATTACATTTTTCATTGCACCAGAAATGGANGTGCCTATCAAATCTTCAGAGCCATAAACCCTAAGCTTATTCGAATGGAATAAGTCTGTTGTCAATTTAATTGTATCTTTATTGCCAGCAATAACTAAAGCTGTGGGTTTTTTTTTAATTACTTCATAAGCAAAGCTTGGACCACTTATGACTCCAATTTTATCAGTCTGTAGTTTTTCTTGAAGAATTTTTGGTATAACTTCTCCATTGGGCCCAAATCCTTTGCTTGCAACTAAAACAGTACAGTTTTTATTAGCAAAGCCTTTTATTTCATTTATAAAGTTAAGTGATCGATTTACTTCTGTTGCAAGTATAACAATTGAAGAATCACGTAAAATATTCTCAGGATTTATTCCAGCCTTAAGGTTTAATTCCAAACTAGAATCTTNAAANCTTGATGATTTTCCANTATTAATTTCANTNGCTCTATNAGAGTTTGAAGTAAGAATNAAAGCAGGTGCATTTTTTTCTGTNACTGCCGATCCTAGAGCGCATCCCCATGCACCACCACCAATGACTACGANTTTACTCATAACAAATTTNTATATCCATTTAGTAAATTTTCAAAATTAAGAAAGTGTAATTTAATTTATTTTTTTATCTCAACTTCAATGAAGTTATATGCAAAATCATTNTTATTAATTACGTTGTGNTTTACACCTTTTTCCCTAAAATAACATTTCCCTTTCTTTAGTTNAGANATNGATATTGAACCGTTTTGATCTATTATTTTNAGGTCCCCATCAAGCATTGGAACAATAACATAATCAAGCTCATGTATATGCTGACCAGTTTCATCTCCAACTTCAAATGACCACATGGTTACTCTTGTCTTATTATTATCAATCATTACATTGGATTTTGCCATGATAACTCACGTAATTAAATTGTTATTAAAGAAAGTANAATAATTTTTTTCTTTTTATCTTATTTCAATTAAATACTACAACTCATGTCTTCACCACAACATAGTGGGGATTTTATTTTACCATGTTCGTTGGGGCACTTTGAAATCTGAACGTTTGAACCATTATCTAACATTAGAACATCATCAACTAAATCTTCATTGCATTTACCACAAGTTGTATTTACTGACATTCCACATTTATTACATTCATATAAAGCCATTTTAACACACCAAGTTTTTATTTTAGACTATAATATTTCAAATTAATTTACAAATTCGAATTTTAGATTTTATTTACTTAGATACTTAATTGCCATAGCAATATCTTGGTCTTGAATATTTAATGCTTTTCTTTTGAGTCTTATTTTGTGAGCGTTCTCTAATACGTCTGCATAAGATCTACCTTGTGGAGGCTCAAATTTATAACTTGCTAGTTCAACTAGAAGACCCAAAGGTTCTTTAAAATATAAAGAATCCATAAAGCCTCTATCCTTAATACCTGTATTTGAAATTTTATTTTCATTTAGATTTTTTTCAGCAATTCTTATTGTGCTTTGACTAACCCAAATAGCAATATGATGGACTGAGCCTGGTTGATTATTATTGTTAAGTTTTTTACTTTTTCTTTTTTCATCGGTAAAGACTGTAATTGTTCTTCCATCACCACAATCAAAATATAGATGATTGATTGATAAATCATCTAAATTTGGTTGTTCAAATATCAATTTCATGCCAAGAACATTTTGCCAAAAATCGACAGAAGTTTTTTTGTTTGAACCGTTTAAAGTAATATGATGGATACCTTGTGATTGAATAATGCTTTTCATAAAAAACCTAAAATTTTTTCTGTAAAAATTAACATTTATATTTAAAATTAATTTTTCAATATTATATAAAATTTGACTACTAATAATATATTATACAAATGAAAATAAAAAAAAGGTTTCCTCCATCAAATAATGTTATTTCATTGGCTTGGTCTGATAAAATTAGTTTTGAGGAAATTACTATCAAAACTGGTTTATCTGAATCAGAGGTAATTAAAATAATGAGAAAAGAACTAAAACCAAATAGTTTTAGAAATTGGAGGAAAAGAGTTTCAGGAAGAAAAGCAAAACACAGAAAGTTAAATGAGATTAGAGATGATTACAGTCTATTATGATGGAAAATGCAATATTTGTAGTAAAGAAATTAGTTATTACAAATCGATATCTAATAAAGAGCATTTTAATTGGTATGATATTGCAAACAATCCTAAAATCTAAAGACAATAAATGTAACACAATCTGAAGCGCTTATGCAATTGCACGCAACTGATCAAAATAGTCAGTTATATATAGGTGTTGATGCGTTTATTTTAATTTGGAAAAATTTAAGATTTTGGAAAATTTTATCAATTATAATTTCTTTACCAATTATTAAACAAATATCTATTTTAGCTTACAAAAAATTTGCAAAATATAGATTTTCAAAACTAACACATTGCCAATTAAGTCTTAAAAATTAAATTATTTTCCAGCCAATATTAGAGAATTAATATTTTCTTTAATATTATAATTTGGATTATCACCAGGGTTTACTATTGCGTATTCCCCAGGGTGTAAAAAACAAGTAATCCCTAATTCAAGTGCTGCTGACTGGTTTGCTTTAGTATCTTCAATAGCGTAAACATCACTAGGATCTAAACTTAGTTTTTTTAATGCAAATGAGTAAACTTCGCTATTGGGTTTGGGAAAGGTTATATCTTCGATTGAAGTAATAATGTCAAAGTTAGAAAAGTCTAATGTATTTTTTAAAACGTTCTTTATAGAATTAATATTTTTAACAGATGTAGTAGTAATAAAACCAACCTTTACCTTGTTTTGGATGCAAAATTCAATAATGTCTTTAACACCCTCTCTAGGTTGAATTGAATCTGTTAAATGTTCTTCAAAGTATTCCTCTTTTTTTGAATGTATAAGGTCTATTGTGTTTTGATTAAGAGAATTATTGGAGTAGTTTTTAATTCTTTTTTTCCCACCAGGTTCTTTCAATAGATCACAATAAGTTGCTATATTCCAGTACCAGTTGAGGCCAGCATCTTTAAAAGCTTTGTTGAAGGATTGTCTTTGAATTTCGGAAGTTTCAATAATAGTGCCTATCGAACCAAATAATAATGCTTTCATATCAAATCCCTTTTAAGGTTTAAACAATATTTAAATATGTTTTTTAAATAATTTTTTTTTTATTATAAAGTATTAATATTACTTTTATACCATTTTAAAAATTAAATAATGTCTATTAATCGTTTTATAAAAAAACCTATTAAGCTATTAAAGATTTTTTTATTAGTGATTATTACCCAAGTCGTTTTTGCAAATACTTCATTGTCAAAAGACTGGTGGAATAATGATATTGATAGTCCTTATCTTATCGGTGAGGGTGTATTAAAGGTTTTTATATGGGAGGTTTATGTTTTAAGACTTTTTTCAGGAAACCCAACATTTGATCCAAGTAAACCAATAGTTTTAGAGTTTGAGTATCTCAGAGACACAACAAAAAAATCTGTAATAACAGCATCTATTAAAGAATTAAGAAAAATGAATACCTCAAAAGATAAATTATTAATCTGGGAGGAATATTTACAAAATGCAATTTCAGATATGAATAAGGGTGAAAAGGCTGCATTGTATTGGCAACCAGGAAAACAAATAACTTTTTATGTAGAGGGAGGGTCAAAAGAGTTGATTAAAGATAAAGAATTTGCTGATGCTTATATAAACATTTGGATAGGGAAAAATACTACTAAGCCTGATTTAAGAAAAATAATCACTGGTCAACATTGATATAATTATTAAGTATTTATTATAATTAAAAAAATATAGATTTTTTAGTCAATATTTACATCAAAGATAGAAAATTATAAATGAAGAAAATAAGTTGGGTAACACACCCACAATATGACATACCACTGCCTAAAAACCATAAATTTACATCAAGTAAGTTTTCTGATTTATACAATGAACTTCATAGAATTGGGCTATCTAAACATGCAGATATTTTTGTTCCAGAAAAGGCTTCTGTAAAAGATTTAACTTTGGTTCATGAGCAACAGTATATTGAAAAAATTAAAAATGGAACTCTTGAAAATCATGAAGAAAGAAGGTTAGGTTTAAAGTGGTCACCAGAACTTGCAAATAGATCGTTTTTGGCAGTAAATGGAACATTTTTAACTACAATTAAAGCTATTGAAAAAGGTGTTGCATGTCATATTGCTGGTGGCACCCATCACTCACATTACAACTTTGGATCTGGTTATTGTGTTTTTAATGATCTTGCATATTCATCAATTCATTTAATTAATAAGAGGTTTGTAAACAAAATTTTAATATTTGATTGTGATGTTCATCAAGGTGATGGTACAGCAAGTATTTTAAACTCACATAGCAATATTTTTACCTGTTCAATACACTGTAAAAATAATTTTCCAGCAAGAAAATCCATTAGTAATTTGGATGTAGAACTAGGTGATAATTTGAATAGTGAACAATATTTAGCAATTCTCAACGAAACTCTAAATAATTGTATGAAGCAATTCGAACCAGATTTAGTCATTTACGATGCTGGTGTAGATATTCATAAAAATGACGAACTAGGAAAATTAGATGTCGATGACCAAGGATTATTATTAAGAGATGAAACTGTACTTAGTTTTTTTAAAGAACTGTCAATCCCAATTGCAACAGTAATAGGAGGTGGTTACTCAAAAGATAATATGGAACTTGCTAAAAGACACAGTACGGTTTTTAAAGCAGCTAAAAATATATTTCTATAAAATTTTAGTATTAAATTTGTTGTCTATATACTTCAAAATTACTCTTCCTTATCTTTATTAATATTAATTTTTTTTCTTAACCAATACAAACCTAAACACAAAAACATAAATGCTATCCAAAGAGCTGAAGTATAACCTGAATATTTTTCAGAGTGTGAAGAAAGTTGAATGATATATAAACAACCAATTATAAAAAAATAAAATACTATTCTGTTAAAACTTGGTAATTTCATAATTTAAGTTTCTAATGATCTCAAAACATTTTTAGCAAACAAGTCTACTTTTCCCCAATTAGTAAATTCAAATGATTCTGTGGTATCTTTTGGTCCATCTGTTAAAAACATAATAAATAAAATGATATATTTATTTAATAAACTATAATTTGGGTAGTCAATTTTACCAGCAAATACTGCTAGATTTAGAGGCTTCCATTTTGAAAGTAGTAAAAACTTTTGAACATAGGGATTTGTTTCAGCCGAACTTTTATTTTCTTTTCTAGCAACAACATTTACTGAAAAAAAAGCGTTAGGAATTTTATTAAGTATTTTATAATTTTTATTAACAAACTTTATTACATTTGGTCTATATTTGCCGTACCTAATACTTGCACCAATAATAATTAAATCAAAATCTGTTAAAATATTCTCTTTTTCGTCATCAAAAGATGCAATTTTAACTTTAAATGAAACGTCATATATTCTTTTAATATAAGAGCATATTTTTTCTGTCTGACCGTCAACACTTGAGTGTATAATTAAAATTTTTTTCATTTGGTTTTTAAATAAAAATATTTATTCTTTATTTTTTCTAGCAAAACGAAATGACATAATACATAAATAGCAGTAAAATCCTCCAGATAATAGCATCATTAGTTTAGACGAACTTGCCCAAACACTTCCCATTCCAGACCCGAATGNNCCTCTTAAAAAGTCCAGACCACCNAGAAANATTANCAANCCAAAAACAACAGAAATATGCATGAAAAGTTTCTGCNTTGAAGGGAAAATTTTTGATAAATATGAAAATATTAAAATTGGNAAACCAAGTATACTTGGNATNAAAGANGTNAATGAATTACTTTCACTAATAAAACTTATGCTCATGCCCCATATAATAAGNAACATTGCATAAATAATAGATANATCAACAATATTTATATTAAAGAAAGTNAATTCTTTTTTNTCTGNCATTTTAATTGCTCCATAGATATTTATAAAATTTNTTANTATATATGTAAGATTGTTACTATTAAATATCTATAATTATGTATATATAAATAAGTATNTTTCTATTTATGCAAAAATTAATTTCTTATTATCTAAATTTTAGAACTTTTTACTTTACTAGTATTTTAATTTTTATTGGTTTGGGGTGGGGGTTATCATTTTCAATAACAAAAATAGCTGTATCTTCAAATGATCATCCTTTAACGATATTACTNTATCAAAATATAGTTTGTTTTCTTTTTTTATTAATTTTTTATTTTTTTAAATTTGAAAATTTTAAACTAAATTTAGAGGCTATTAAATTCTATTTNTTAATTTCAATTTCCGGTGTTGTAATCCCTGGGACACTTTTTTTCATTGCTGCCAGTAAAGTTCCTGCTGGTATTTTATCGTTATCTGTCTCTTTTGTACCAATGCTTACGTATGTTTTCTCTCTCTATTTAAAAATTGAAGTTTTTTCTTCTTTAAGAATAATAGGNGTTTTTCTTGGTTTTGTTGCTATTTTATTTTTAGTTGGCCCTCCAGATAGCTTTGCAGATAGATCAATNCTACCTTGGGTTTTATTAGCAATNGTCTGTCCTATTTGCTACACTTTTGAAAATATTTTTATTGATGTTAAGAAACCTAAAAATATAAATTCAATTNTATTGTCTTTAGGTTCTACGGTGGTAACAATCTTAATTTTACTTCCCATAATATTTTATTTTGAGTTATTTATTGAAATAAATTACCCGCCTAAAAAAATTGAATTATCAATTATTACTTTAGGTTTCATAACAGCAGTTGCTTATACTTTATTTATATACTTAATATCAAGGGCAGGTGCAGTTTTTGCATCAAATGTAGGTTATGTTGTAACAGTATCTGGTGTAATTTGGGGCATAATTCTTTTTAATGAAAGCCATTCTGTTTGGGTATGGCTTTCACTCATTACAATGGTTCTTGGTCTTTCGCTTGTTTCCCCAAGAAAAAGAAAGAGAAAGCCAATAAGATCTTAATTAGAAATAAGTTTAGCTTATGTAAAATTATTTTTATATTTTACATCTTTGTTTCAAAACTTCTCACAAAATATTTTTAGATATTTATTATGTTGCGCCTAAATTAAACTTTTAGTGTGCATGTTTCCAAGGACCAAAATCTTTTCCTGCCTCAACAATTTCATAGACTACACATGGCTCAGTCCCTACTACCCATCCGTCATGTCCNGGAGCAAAATAATATGCATCACCTGGACCAACCTCTAATTCACTNCCGTCNTCATGTATGCATTTCATTCCACCAGAAATAACAACTCCAACATGACCGGCTTGGCAACTCTCTCCNCCAACAGTTGGTTTGATGCACTCTGACCATTTCCATCCAGGCTCTAATACAATTTTAGATGCATTAACATTNCCTAGTTTAACAACTTGAACGTTTGCTTTTGGTGGCGATTTTACTTCATCAGCGTCATCAAAATTTTTTGCATATAGTTTATCCATGTNNNCATTCCTTTCAAAGAATTGAATTTTGTTAAATTGATTATCAGTCTAAAAAGAATTANTTCAANANTTANGTTGAATNATTTCAAAAGAAAACTGATTTTTATTGTATTGAACTCCAATCAGAAATTACTTTATGAATTTCGGTTAGACCATCAGTAAGTGCTGCAGGTCCTGGTTGAAGGATAAGTGGTGATTTAATTTCATGAATATTATTTGTTTTAATCGCATTTATTTGATGCCAATTTTTTCTTTTAATAATTCTTTCTTTATTTATTTTTTTCCCACACCAACTTGCAAAAATAATATCAGGGTTTGCATCCACGACATCACCATGGTTTTCAATGATTCTATTTGTGGCAATTGGTTCTGATGCATAGCTCTTAAAAACATCAATGCCACCGGCTATTTCGATAATTTCTGAAACCCATTTAATACCTGTTATGATAGGGTCATCCCACTCTTCAAAAAATACTTTTGGTTTCGTTTTAAAACTTTTTCCTAAAAGACAAATCTTATTTAAATGATTCTTAATATTATTTAAATACTCACTAGTTCTTTCTTGTAAGTCGACAATGCGCCCCAATAACTTGATTACATCAAAAATTTCATTGATACTCCTTTGATTAAAGCACAGAACATTAACGCCATGCTTGATAAGATTAGCACAAATGTCAGATTGAATATCAGAAAATCCTAGAACTAAATCTGGTTTTAAATCTAAAATTTTTTCAATATTTGCACTTTGAAAAGCGCTCACTCTAGGCTTTTCTTTTCGAGCATTTTTTGGCCTGACTGTATAGCCTGATATTCCTACTATTAAATCTTCTGCACCTATACCATAAAGGATTTCTGTAGTCTCTTCAGTCAGGCAGATAATTCTATTTGGAAAATTCATAAACTAATTTATAAAACATAATGATTAAGTAATTAATGAAAAATATAAATTTTTAAAGTTAGTAAAAACCCTAATACAATTAAAGAATATAGGAACAGATTTTTGAAGGTTTTTTCATTTATATTTTTAGTAAAATAGTTACCAACATACATTCCTAAAAATGCAAAAATACATGATAAAAAAGATATTAATAACAATTCTTTTGCTAAGTAGTTATTAAATTGTGAATTAGATAAGCCCAAAAATATTGATAAAAAAGAAAAGTGTAAGCCCAAGGCTTGTAAAAGTTTCTCTTTTTTAAAACCTAATGCTTGGAAATAAAAAACACCTGGTACTAAGAGAGAACCTGTGATGCCTGTTAAAAACCCATTTGAGGAAAAAACTAGAGACCTTAAAAAAATAGATTTTTCATTATTAATACTTATGTTAATTTTGAGCAAAATCACACAACTATAAATAATTATTAATATAGATAATAATATCGTTGGTATTAGAATATTTATTTTTAAAAAAATAAAAGTACCAAGGTAAACAAATACTCCTGAACCAACAAAAAAGATCCAAAATTCATTAATTAATTCCTTTAAGTGCCTTCCAAAAAAGCCTTGGAAAACATTTGTAACCAAAGAAGGTATAATAATTAGGGATATTGCAGTATTTAAGTCAGTAATTAATGTTAGTAATAGTAAGCTTACAGTCGGCAAGCCCATGCCAATAACACCCTTGACCAAACCTGAGATAGTAAAAATTATGAAAAGATATAATGTTATATTTTCAAACAAATAAAAATTAAACCCTATAAAAATTTTAAGACAGATAAATTGACTTATTAATTTTAGACAATTGGCGCGCCCGAGAAGATTCGAACTCCTGACCCCTAGATTCGTAGTCTAGTGCTCTATCCAGCTGAGCTACGNGCGCNAAATTATATAATAATCATATCTAGTGATTTTTAAAAGGTGAATTAAATAAATATTAATTTTTTTACTTCACAATCAGTAGAAGTTTATGTATTCCATCTCAATAGAGTTTGGAGATCTAAAATGAGTGGATATGAAAAATATTTTACTGTTACATGGGAAGAGTTTCATAGAAATGCAAAAGCACTTGCATGGAGACTTAATTCTTTAGGCCCTTTTAAAGGGATTGTAGCTGTAACTAGGGGAGGAATGATCCCAGCTGCTATTGTAGCAAGAGAACTTGAAGTTAGGATGATAGATACAATTTGTATTTCTTCATATCAGGGAGATAAACAAGAAGAATTGAATATTATAAAAGATATCAAATTAGAAGATGATGGTAAGGGGTGGCTTATTATCGATGATTTAGTCGATACAGGAGATACAGCGCGTACTGTGAGAAAGATATTACCAAAAGCTCATTTTGCTACTGTTTATGCAAAGCCAGCTGGCAGGCCGTTAGTTGATACATTTATTACTGAAGTGAGCCAAGATACATGGATACTTTTCCCTTGGGATATGGAACCTCAGCCTGTAAAGCCTATTGCGGTGAATTAAAATAATTTTGGTAAATCTTTTTAAAGAAAATTGGACTCAAGCTTAAAATTGCCAAAAGAATAATTGGTAAAAAGTATTTGCTTGAAGATAAATTAAAATTTGATAATTCTGAAACAACCAGAAGTTCCCCAAAGTTTATTCCTGTCCATACGTAAATTGCTGTGGCTCCATATCCCAAGGAAAAAGTATCCATGTATCTTGGCTCACTTCAGTAATA
>NYVQ01000020.1 GCA_002684695.1 SAR116 cluster bacterium
TTTTAAAATATAATCAATTTGCGTTTGATTTTGCCAGAGTACTATGCATTATCTCTTTATTTTAAAAAAATATAAAATGCATTCATCTTTTCTTTCAAAATCCTTTAAATTGGCATTCTTCATCATCATAATGAATCACATGATACCTGTTTGTTTTGCAAATTCGAATGAACAGTTAATACAAACACCTTTAACAAAACCTGAAGAGAAATTTTGGAGAATGAAATCTCAAATTGATATACCCAAAGAAAAACCTGATCCAGTCCTTTTCATGCCTGCCATTCCAACTGATTTAGAGCCTCCAATTACAAAACCAGACCCTAAAAGCCTTTTCCCTATTGCAACGAAAAGTTTAACTGAAATGGTTTTTAAAAAAACAAATTTACTGATAACAAGTGACAATACTAAAGAATTAAGTCTAAGAAAAAATGAAGGAATAAACCCATTACTAGTAAGGGCTGGTTTAAGCTCTAAACATGCTTATGAAGCTGTCCTGGAAATTGAACATAAAATTAATTTAAATAAATTACCGCTAGGATTGAATGTCAAAGTATTGTCTTCTGGCAACACCAATATAAAAGCTTTCTCTTTTAAAATTAATAACCAATTCAATCTTTATGCTATTTTGGATAAAAACTCACAATGGTCTTCATTTAAAGCCCTAAGGCCCATCAAAAAGGAAACTTTATTAATTTCGGGAACGATTAAATCAAATTTATATCTATCTGCACAAGAGGTTGGTCTTCCGGAAGACACCTTAATGGAATTTGTACAACTTATGGGTTATTCAGTTGACTTTCAAAGACAAATTCAAAAAGGTGATAAGTTTAAAATTTTGTTCAATCAATCATTTGATGTTCTTGATAATAAAAGAATTGGGTTGGAGAAAATTTCTTATGCTGAATTAAGTGTTTCTGGACAGACCCTTAAGTTTTATAGNTATATAGATCGTGAAGGAGTTTTGGGCTATTACGATGAAAATGGTCAAAGTGCTAGNAAAACTCTTATGAGAACACCCATAAACGGTGCTAGACTTAGCTCTGGTTTTGGAATGCGNAAACATCCAATAAAAGGATTTTCAGCAATGCATAAAGGGGTAGACTTTGGTGCACCATCAGGAACTCCAATATTTGCTGCNGGNGATGGCGTATTAGANAAAGTNGGCTGGGTAAATGGTTATGGAAGGTATATNTTAATAAGACATAACTCAACTTATAAAACAGCCTATGCTCACATGAGAGGTTGGGCNAAAGGNATAAGAAGNGGNGCAAGAGTTTCTCAAGGACAAGTTATNGGATATGTAGGTTCAAGCGGAAATTCAACAGGCCCACACNTGCATTATGAAATTTTAATAAATGGCAAACAAACCAATCCACTAAAAGTAAAAATGCCTTCTGGAAAGCCTATTAATAAAAATGAAAAAAATATGTTTTTAAAAAAAATTAATAATATTTTAGCNAAGATTCAAGAACTTGAGTTTATNAATTAAAAATTAGCATTTTTTTATAATTAACTCTCCAATTTCGCCNGAGTCAATTTCAATAGTATCTCCAGAGTTAATCTCATTAGACAGAATTTTTTTAGACAAAAGNTCTTCTACAAGATTTTGAATGCTTCTTTTGATAGGTCTTGCACCATAGTCTTTATCTTNNCCATCTTTAGATATTCTCTCAATAACTGCNTCTTTGAACTTTAATGAAATATTTTTACTTTCNAGTCTCTTTGTCAATAATCCTAATTGAATGGATACAATTTCTTTCAAACTCTCATTTGAAAGTGATTCAAATATAATTATGTCATCAATTCTATTCAAAAATTCAGGCCTGAATGAATTTTTTAATTCAGCAAAGACTTTATCTTTTATTGTACTAGTTTCATTAACTTCNTCAAAATACTGGTAGCCTAAATTAGAGGTCAAAATTATAATAGTNTTCTTAAAATCTATTAATTTACCTCTGTTATCAGTTAATCTTCCTTCATCAAGGACTTGAAGNAGTAAGTTCAAAACTTCNACATGGGCTTTTTCTATTTCGTCAAATAATATAACTTGGTACGGCCTTCTTTTTATNATTTCGGTAAGNCTTCCACCTTGATCATAACCAACATATCCTGGTGGTGCTCCAATTAATCTAGAAATGGAGTGCTTTTCCATATATTCTGACATNTCTATCCTAGTTAAAGCTTTNNCCTCNCCNAANAGAAACTTTGCTAAACTTTTTGCTAATTCTGTTTTACCTACCCCNGTTTGNCCTAAAAACATAAATGTTCCCATTGGCTTAGATGGATCACTTACACCTGATCGGGATCTTCTAATTGAATTTGAAATCGATTGAATAGCTCTATCTTGACCTACAACAAATTGAGAAATGTGCTTTTCCATGTCAATTAATTTATCACGTTCCTCTCTTAACATTTCTTCAATTGGAACACCTGTCCACTTAGAAACAACTGAAGCTATTTCTTTGTGAGAAACTTTTGCTAGAGAAATCTTACCCTTTTGATTTGTATCTGCTTTTTCTATTTTTAATTGAAGCTCAGGTATCTTTTGATATGTCAGCCTCCCAGCATCTTCCAACCTTCCTTCTCTTTGCGCAGAAACTAGCTCCCGCCTTGCATCGTCAAGATCATCTTGCAATCTTTTATTTTGATCAGATAAATTTTTCTGACTTTTCCAAAATTCATTTAATTTCTTACTTTCTTCCTCTAATTCAACAATTTCTTTTTTTAACTCCTTAAGTCTAGATACTGAATATTCATCTTTTTCGTGAATAAGAGCCTGATCTTCAATTCTAAGTTGAATTAATCGCCTATCAACTTCATCAAGTTTCTCTGGCTTAGAATCTAATTCAATTCTTCTTCTACTAGCCGCCTCATCCATTAAGTCTATTGCTTTATCTGGCATAAATCGATCAGTTATATACCTATCTGAAAGCTTAACAGCCGAAATTATTGCATTGTCGGATATCTTAACTCCGTGATGAGCCTCATATCTATGTTTAAGCCCTCTTAATATCGAAACTGTTTCATCAACATTTGGTTCGCCTGCAAAAATAGTTTGGAATCTCCTAGCAAGTGCTGCATCTTTTTCAATATGCTTAGAATATTCATCCAATGTTGTTGCCCCAATACAATGAAGATCTCCCCTTGCAAGTGCAGGTTTTAACATATTTGAAGCATCAATAGCTCCTTCAGCTGAGCCAGCGCCAACAAGGGTATGCAATTCGTCAATAAACAAAATGACTTGTTTTTTTGAATTGTTGATTTCATGTAAAATGGATTTAAGACGTTCCTCAAATTCTCCTCTATATTTAGCACCAGCAAGTAGACTACCAAGGTCTAAAGCTAACAATTGCGTGTCTTTTAATGTTTCAGGTATATCATTATTTATAATTCTTTGTGCTAAACCTTCAACAATAGCAGTCTTACCAACACCAGGTTCACCAATTAAAACAGGATTATTCTTAGTTCGTCTTGCCAAAACTTGTAAAGTACGTCTTATTTCCTCATCTCTTCCAATAACAGGATCTATTTTACCTTTGATTGCTTCTTCAGTAATGTCTCTGGTAAATTTGTTGAGTGAATTAATTTGTGATTCAGGGTCACTTCCAGTAGCTTCTCTTCCTAACCTCATTTTATTTATCTCATTTTCAATTTCTTGGTGTGGTAACGAATAATCAATATTATTATTACTATTTTTATTTATCGAGGAATAAGCTAACAACAAAACATCTGTCGTTATCACTTCGTCATTATTAACTTTTGAAATATTTTGAGCTTCTTGCAAAAATTTTAGAAAATTTTTATCTGGTGAGGCTTGTAAACTATTTCCTGTGACTTGAGGTATCTTATTTAGATAATTAGTTATCTCTTTCTTTAGTTNAANAATNTNTACTTTGCATTTTTTTAATATTTCAAGNGATACTTCNTGATCATTTTCTANAAGNGCNTCAAATAAATGTTCTGGAACTATTATAGAATTATTTCTAGCTTTCTACATTANTTTGTGNAATCTGAAAAATNTCAGANGCTTTTTGAGAAAAAGGAAAACTAAACAAAANTNANACCATATATTAATTATTTAACATTAATATATGGTCATTNNTTTGATNAAATACAAGAATACAAAAATTAAANTGNAGATATNAAATTTTCTTCAGTTTCAATTNTTTGNTCTTCAATTTTGTNTAGNTCACTATCTGATTTTNCTTNGTTCAATGAGNACTTCTCNTCTTTCTCATCNANNGTGACTTTTAATTCNTTNTCNANAGNCTCTTTTNCNNTNTTTTCTTCTGNGGAGNCTTTTCTNGGATCAANTCCACCATTAGCNNACATAAACACTCTATANTAATGCTCNGCNTGCTGAAAAAAAGCCTCGGCTTTTATCCTATCNCCACTCATAAAAGCGTCNTTACCTAAAGCTAAATATTTTTCATTAACTTGTATAGCACTTCCCCTAACTCTAATATCAGGGCCNGANCTATCTATGTTNTTTNATTTATTNGGAGAACCATTNCCATTTCTTCTGTTCTGGTTCCTATTTCTATTTCTCTTANAGTTATTATTAGGTCTCATTTCAATTTTCACAAATTACATTAAACAAAATTAAACATTAACAATAAATCATTGCTAAATTTAGCATTAACNTTCAAAATTTATGATAAAAGTGTTTAGAGTAATATACTCAATNTTATAATTAACAATCTATTATTNNTNANTAATGTAANGTTAATTTAANATTTTTCCAAGTAAAAAATAATTTTTTTTTANTAGTTAAAAATTAAACACCTNTCTTGTCCTGATAAATCTTTTTTCATTGACAAGAATTTCAANTTATTTTCNTGAGANAGATCAATTATTTTGTCACNTTGCCAAAAATCAATTTCAAATATCAAAAATGAATTTTTANTCATTAATTTTGTAATGTTCTCTNNTATTAATTTATAGCAATCTAAACCATCCTCACCACCATCTAAAGCTAGAACTGGATCATAGTACTTAACTTCTTTTTGAAGGTTTTTTATTTGATTTGATTTTATATANGGTGGATTTGAAATAATAATATCAAATTTACCNTGTATACTTTTCGTCCAATCAGAAACTATAAAATTAACCTTTTCTGAAATTTTCATATTAATTGAATTTATCTTTGCAACTTTAATGGCCTCATAATCAATATCAACACCCCATCCTTCTGCCCCANTANCNTCTTCTATGATTGAAAGTAGAATGCAACCACTTCCAACCCCTAACTCTAAAATTTTTANTTTNTTTTTATTGAGCAATTCACATGCTTCAAGAGCTGTTTCAACTAANANCTCACTATCTGGCCTTGGGTCAAGGGTAAAGGAATTAATATAGAACTCATAATTCCAAAAACTCCTTGTTGAAATTATTTTGCTGACCGGTTTGCCATCNACTCTATCTTTAATCATATTCAAATATNTTTCTTTATCCNGTTCAGAAACATNNATATCAGAAAATAAATANNTGTTTTCTAAATTTAAAGCGTTTGATAATAAAATTCTTGCATCAAGTTTATAGTTTGGAATTTTCTCGTCTTTAAGCATAGACTGACCTAATGCAATCAGTTNCTTTGCTTTAACCATCCCCTTTGCCTAATTGAGCAAGCTTTGAAACTTGATCTTGTTCTGNAAGAGTATCAATAAATTCATCTAAGCCTTCNCCANTAATAATTTTTTCNANCTTATATAAAGTTAAATTTANCCTATGNTCAGTTACTCTACCTTGTGGAAAATTATAAGTTCTTATTCTCTCAGATCTATCNCCTGTTCCNACTAATGTTCTTCTNGAATCAGCCCTTTCTTTTTCTTGTTTTTGTTGCTCTAATTCATAGAGTCTTGCTCTTAAAACTTTCATTGCCTTAGAGCGATTTTTATGCTGAGATTTTTCATCTTGTTGAGTCACAACTATTCCTGATGGAACATGNGTTATTCTTACTGCGGAATCTGTTGTATTTACTGATTGNCCTCCTGGCCCAGAAGATCTATANACATCAATTTTTAAATCTTTATCATTTATTTCNACGTCAACGTCCTCAACTTCTGGAAGAATAGCNACTGTTGCNGCACTNGTNTGAACTCTTCCACTTGATTCAGTTTCTGGGACTCTCTGAACTCTATGAACACCTGATTCAAANTTCANCCTAGCAAAAACATTTGAGCCAGAAATAAGCGCCATTGCCTCNTTATATCCTCCNATTCCAATTTCAGAAATAGAAATAATTTCAAATTTCCAGTTTTTTAATCCTGCATANTTACTNTACATATTGAATAAGTTAGTGGCAAATAAAGCAGCTTCATCGCCACCGGTTCCTGCTCTGATTTCAATNATAACATTTCTTAAATCGTCCTTATTTTTTGGAATTANTAGAAACTTAAGTTTTTTAGTTTCCTTTTCTAAAGAATCTTNTATTTCTATAATTTCAGNATTGGCAAGTTCAATTAAATCATNTTCATTCTTTTNATCATTAATAATATTTATNGTTTCGGATAAATTTTTCTCTAGATTACTTACTAAGTCAGCCTGTTCTGCAACAGGTCCAATCTCAGATAATTCAGTAGAATACTTTACAACTTCATCACTTGTTAATGTGCCTGAGGACAATATTGCTTCTAATTCTTTTTTGCGATTTAGTATTTTTTGTAGGTTTTTTTCTAGTGACATTAATAAGACTGCATATTTATTTTTTGAATTAATTCTTCGTTTTGGACTTCAAATTGGTCACCAGTCGATAAATTTTTTAAGACTACTTTTTTATTTTCAATTTCTTTATCGCCAACTAAAATCACAATTTTCTGATTTTTTTTAGATATTTTTTTTAGATATTTAGAAACATTTCCACCAGGATGTGTTTCTGCCCTAATATTATTATTCCGCAACGTATTCATTAAAGAATAACAGTGATCAAAATTCTCTTTCTGAATTGGAATAATACTAATCGCAATGGGCAAATCATTATTTAATTTGTTCATCATCACTAATCTATCAACACCAGCAGCAAAACCAACTGCGGGAATATGCGGACCACCCAACATTTCAGAAAGTCCATCATAGCGCCCTCCACCTAAAACAGTTCCTTGTGTTCCCAAATCCTCAGTTATAAATTCGAAAGTTGTATGGCTGTAGTAATCTAAACCTCTAACTAATTTTTCATTATGAATAAATTCAACATCTAACTTTTTTAAATATTTTAAAACTTTTTCAAAATGATCTATTGAAGAATTATTTAAAAAAGACGAAAATAAAGGTGCATTTTTTATAATTTCTTGGTCTTCAATCTCTTTTGAATCTAATATTCTTAGTGGATTTAAGGATAATCTATTTTTTGATAATTCAGATAATTGTGTCTCGTGCTTTAAAAAATATTTTACTAAATTTTTCTTATATTCATTTCTTGAAACATTATCACCTAAGGTATTAATATTTAAAATACAATTTTTTTTAATCCCAAGTCCACTTAGTATTTTTATACCACATAGAATTACTTCCACATCCTCTAAAGCATCTGGGTTGCCAACGCTCTCAATACCAATTTGAGTAAATTGCCTTAATCTTCCTTTTTGAGGTCTTTCATATCTAAACATTGGACCTGAATAAAAAAGTTTTAATGGCAAATCATTTAATTTTCCATTAGATAAAATTGATCTAATTATGCCTGCTGTTCCTTCAGGCCTAAGGGTAATACTGTCTCCACCACGATCATTAAAAGAGTACATTTCCTTTGATACAACATCACTGCTCTCCCCAAGTGGTCGGGTAAATACTTGAGATTTTTCTATTAGTGGGAATGAAGCTTCATCATAACCAAATATCCTAGAAACAGATCTAGCTTTATCAATTACTGAATTATATTTTGCCATTTCAGCGGGNAAAATGTCTTTTGTCCCTCTCACTTGCTGTACTTTATCCAAAAGTTACTCCAACTTTTATAATGAGTTTCATGCAATTAGTCGGGATTTAATTGCATTTGAAATATTATTTTTTTCAATGTAATTTTCAACTAGCTCNGCAATGTGATCCACAATATTTTTATCTTTTANTCGGTGATCAGCCAAACCAGAAATATATATTTGATGTGTATTTTTACCACCACCTGTTATACCAATATCAGAACTTTTTGCCTCTCCAGGTCCATTAACTACACATCCTATAATAGACACAGTTAATGGAACATTAATATGACTTAATCTCTCTTCTAATAAACTTACTGTNGATATTACATCAAATTGTTGTCTCGAACATGATGGACANGAGATNACTTTTACACCTCTATTNCTTATATCTAAACTTTTTAANAGGTCAAAAGCTACTTTNACCTCCTCAACAGGATCAGCTGATAAAGAAACTCGAATAGTATCCCCAATTCCCTTTAGCAATAAATACCCTAGCCCAACAGAAGATTTAACCGTTCCTGCCCTAGTACCACCAGCCTCAGTAATGCCTATATGAAAAGGNGCGTCAATTTTTTCNGCTAGTTTTTCGTATGCTTCTATTGTCANGAATATATTTGACGCTTTAACACTTATTTTGAAATTATGAAAATCATTATCTTGNAAAAGAGCAGCATTATCTAAAGCACTTTCAACCATNGCATCAGCATTAGGCTCTTTANACTTCTCTAAAAGNTTTTTATCTAAAGAGCCAGCATTAACGCCTATTCTTATTGAAGAATTATTATTTTTAGCAGCNCTAATTACCTCTTTAACTCTATCAACAGATCCNATATTACCNGGATTAATCCTTAAACANGAAGCTCCAGCTTCAGCAGCTTCTATAGCTCTTTTATAATGAAAATGAATATCTGCTATTATAGGTATGGGNGAGTTTTTAACTATNTTTTTCAAAGCANTGGTNCTCTCAAGATCTGGGCACGAAACTCTTACAATATCAGCTCCCNCTTCACTAATTTTTTGAATTTGATTTAAAGTTGCCTTACAATCATGCGTTAATGTATTTGTCATAGACTGAACAGTAATGATATGATCACTTCCAACCTTTACATCACCTACATTTACACTTCGTGTTTTTCTTCTNTTAATTGTATTTAACATTAAATATTATTTATTGATTATTTTGATCTGTATAGCTAATTTTTTCTAAAATATANCCCAGCTTAACAGCTTGGATTATTTCACCATTTTGTCCTATTGGTTTTACTCCTGCCTCAATAATATCAATNCCAATAGCTCCAGCATTGCCTAATGTAATTAGNAATTTTTCATTATTCGGCACGAGCAAGTTATGGTCTTTTTTTACCATTCCTGTAAAAAACATTTCNCCTTCTGAGCTGATAATTTGAACCCAAGAATCCTCAATNCCGACGAAAGTAAANTTTTCATATATACTAATATTGTAAGCATTTGTAACATTTTCTATTCCTTCATCAATAATTAGTTTNTCNTTATTCAAGGNGGCCTCTGACNGATTATCTTCAACATCTAAAANNTCNGATAAATTATCTTCAATAACTGAAACTTCTGATANATTATCTTGATCATTTANGACATCTGAAGCTAATTTATTATCCTTATCAGANATAGAATTATCATTTTCTATTNCCTTAGGTNAGTTATCAACTTCTAAATCTTGGTTGTACTGTGTCAATAAATTAATATTGACATTATCNTCTTTNATCTTNGTTTCNNTAATGTCAGGATTNTTAATAGAATACAAGTACCANCCTGCATATGCTNCAATAATTAATAAAGAAATTATAGGGCCAAACGTTACAATTACTGATCTTTCTTTTGGAAATGTTGCCTCTGGAAAAACATAAGGGTCTTTTTCCTTTTGACTATAATATTCATTAACCCACTTATTAATAATTGTTTCAGGATTGGTTTTAGTTANCCTACAGATTAGTTTAATATAACCAATTTCGTAAGTTCTNCCNGGAAGATTNCTAAGNTCACCNTCCTCNAGAGCTTGAACCATACTTTTNGATATTCTTGTTGATCTACTTATTTCAGCTATAGATAGNTCATTTGCTAACCTAGCTTGCCTAAGCATCTCNCCAGGACTTTGAATAATGTCCTCTTCTAATTCATTTTTTATTTGATCACTACTCATNTTTTAAAAGCCTAATAGAATAAGAAAGTGNAGGTTTTAATANTAATTAACATTTAAAAGTAAAGATTTGAAGGAAATTTAATTATCAAGTTANTTTATTTTACATCCAAATCAAATGCAGTATGAAGTGATCTTGCAGCTAATTCCATATAAGCNGCATCTATAAGAACACTAATTTTTATTTCAGAAGTAGAAATNACTTTTAAATTAATTGATTTTTCAGCAAGAGTATCAAACATTTTTTGGGCNACACCCGACTGGCTTTTCATNCCAATTCCAATAACCGCTATTTTAGCNACATCACTATCAGTAGTTATGGTTTCAAAACCAATCTCTTTTTGAATAGAATTCATCACTTTTAAAGATTCATTTAGCTCAGACTTTGGGACAGTAAAAGACAAATCTGTAGCATTTCTGTCAGCAGACGATGACTGAACTATCATATCTACATTAATAGCCCTTTCACCAAGGGAACTAAATAACTTTGATGCTTGTCCTGGTTTGTCTGGAAGTCCAACGACTGTTAACTTTGCTTCATCCAAAGAAAAAGCAATCCCACTTACAATATTTTTTTCCATAATTTTTTCCTCGTCGACTACAAATGTTCCTTCCTTATCTTCAAAACTAGATAAAACATTAATTTTTAATTTATTTTTCATTGCTAATGCTACAGACCTTGTCTGAAGAACTTTTGCTCCCTGACTTGCCATCTCCAACATTTCCTCATATGAAATTTTTTTTAATTTTTTTGCTTTTGGGACCATTCTCGGATCAGCAGTGTAAACGCCATCTACATCAGTATAAATATCACATCTTTCTGCTTTAATTGATGCTGCAATAGCTACAGCTGATGTATCTGATCCACCTCGTCCCAAAGTAGAAATCCTATTTTCCCTAGTAACCCCCTGAAACCCAGGAACAACAACGATTTCTTCATTATTTAATAATGTAAAAATATTTGTGTTTGAAATATTTTCAATTATAGCTTTATAATGTGTATCATCAGTTATTATNGGTATTTGCCATCCCATTAAAGACCTTGATTTNACACTTAAATCAGNTATNGCCATAGCTAANAAGCCTGCAGTAACTTGNTCTCCTGACGAAACTACTACATCATACTCTTCTAAATTTCTTTTCTCTGAAATTTGATTTGTTAANTTTACAAGNCTGTCTGTGGNCCCTGACATTGCAGANACAACAACAACTATTTTTTTATTTTTCTTATATTGATTTACTACTTTTTGAGCAACATTTTTTATACAATCAATATCAGCAACTGAAGTGCCNCCAAATTTCATAACGATTATAGACATTTACTTAATTATTATTTATTCAAAATTAAATTTATTNTATGATTTNTTTAGACAAAGAAGAACAAAAGTGCAAGAATTAGAAATTTTTATTATGGAAACAACTATTGANGAACAAGAAATATCGCAATTTAACATACCCAACCAAGATTGGTGGGATGAAAACGGCTCCTTTAGCTCTCTTCATAAGATTACACCTTGNAGAATAGAATACATTATNNAGGTCATAAGAAAAAATATTNTTNANCAAAATAAATATAAANATCATAAAATATGTAATNATTTAAAAATTTTGGATATTGGNTGTGGTGGNGGTATTCTTTGTGAACCNNTNGCAAAATTAGGTGGTAAAGTAACAGGAATNGACGCTTCAATTAATGCTATTAAAATTGCNAATAATCATGCCAAGATTAANGGATTAAAAATTAACTATGANTGTNAAAGCATTGAAAATTTTGCNCCTAAAAGTGATTTTGATTTAGTTATAGCTTCTGAGGTNATTGAACATGTTGCAAATNGAANANTCTTTTTTGANAATATAAAAAAAATATGNAAATCAGAAACATCTATAGTCTTCACAACTTTAAACAAATCNTTNCCTGGAATAGTNTTTGGTAAATTTGCNGCTGAGTATNTCCTTAAANTTGTTCCAAAAGATACTCATGATTGGAGAAAATTTATANCACCAAANGATCTTTGNAATGAAGCAANAGANAGTGGAATTATACTTAATAACTTTANAGGNATTGTACCANANTTTTTAAATAATGAATTTAANTTATCATCTTTTTTAGGAATTAATTATGCAGCATCAGGTATTATTTTAANATAAATTAAGCATCATCCTTTATCCAAGGTATAGNANTTATTTCAATACCCTCATCTAATANTTTTTCAGCATCTTTATTNTTNACNTTGCCGTATATACTTCTTTCTTTTGATTNNCCTTTGGAAATTAGTCTTGCTTCTTTTGCAAAATTATCTCCTACATCTTCACAATTTTTTTCAATATAAGACCTAAAATTTCTNAAAGCNACACGAATATTATCGTCTTTTATCAAGGACTTATTTTCAATNTTNTTGTTTTTTTCATTTTTATGNGATGGTAATNTTTCTACNTNTGTTTTCTTAGATGACCTTACTGCAGGAGCCATTAATGCCTTACTTATAGANGTATCNTTACAAAATGGACAAGAAANAAGACCNTGCTTAATTTGTGACTCNTAATCTTNAGANGTTCTAAACCANCCNTCAAATTCNTGATTTTTTTNACATATTAAAGAAAAATTTATCATTATTTTATAATTTAAACNTNATCGTCCACAACAATGTTTATATTTTTTCCCAGANCCNCATGGGCANTGTGCATTTCTAGAAACCTTACCCCAATCTTTATTATTNTTTTTATTTATATAGTTAATATTTTTTTTAGTATCAACTTTTTCATTTTCTNNATTTTTTATTTCCAAATGAGATAAAACAGANGTGATTACTGTTCTCATATTATTAAGCATTTGTTCAAATAATATAAATGCCTCTCTTTTATATTCATTTAATGGATCTTTTTGGCCNTAAGCTCTCAANCCTATACTTTGNCTCAACTGCTCTAATGATTGTANATGTTCTTTCCATTGCTGGTCNAGNACTTGCAATAAAAGTNACTTTTCGGCTGTCCTAAAAATNTNATTACCTATTGTAGTTGATCGATTTGCCATAAACTCATCTGAAAGGTTCTTTAATTTCAAAATTATTTCATCTTCTGCTACTCCATCTTCATCAAACCAATCTTTTGAATTTACTTTAATACCAAGTAGCTTTAAAGCATCCGCGTTAATCGTTTCATGGTCCCACTTATCTGAATATGAACCCTCTGGAATAGACTTAAAAACCACGTCAGAAATAACCTCGTAGCGCATATCTTTAACAGTTTCAAAAACATCCTCTGAACTCATAATTTCTCTTCTTTGTTCAAATACAACCTGTCTTTGATCATTCATAACATCATCAAATTTCAGTAATTGTTTACGAATATCAAAATTTCTTGCCTCAACTTTTTGCTGAGCTTTCTCTAAAGCTTTGTTTACCCATGGATGAACAATTGCCTCACCTTCCTCAAGACCTAATTTCTGAAGCATTGCATCAAGCTTATCTGAACCAAAAATTCTCATTAAATCGTCTTGAAGAGATAAAAAGAACTTTGAAGATCCAGGATCACCTTGACGCCCAGATCTTCCTCTCAATTGATTATCAATTCTTCTAGATTCATGTCTTTCTGTACCTATTACGTAAAGGCCACCAGACTTAATAGTTTTTTGTTTATTGATTTCAATTTCACTTACTAAATCTTTTTTTTGAGTAGAATTTTTTTCAATATCCTGATTCAAATCAAGAGACATTTTCTCAATTCTTCTATCTAAATTTCCTCCTAATTGAATATCTGTTCCACGGCCTGCCATATTTGTTGCTATTGTTACTGCACCCGGAACACCAGCCTCTGCAATAATACCTGCCTCCTGTTCATGAAACCTAGCATTTAAAACCTTGTGGGGTATTTTTTTCTTTTTTAGTTCTTTTGAAAAACTCTCAGACTTTTCAATTGAAACAGTTCCAACTAAAACAGGTTGTTTTTTTTCTTGGCATTCTCTAATTAAGTCAATAACTGCTTGATCTCTTTCTTTGCTGGTTCTGTAGACCTCGTCATCATAATCCTTTCTAGCGACAGTCTCATTTGTTGGAACAGCTATCACCTGAAGACTATAAATTTCTTCAAATTCCCCTGCTTCAGTAATGGCTGTTCCAGTCATGCCAGCAAGCTTTGGATACTGTCGAAAATAATTTTGAAATGTAACTGAGGCTAGAGTTTGATTTTCTGGTAAAATTTGAACATTCTCTCTTGCTTCAATTGCTTGGTGAAGACCATCAGAAAATCTTCTTCCATCCATAGCTCTCCCAGTAAACTCGTCAATTATTACAACTTTACCACCTCGAATAATGTAATGTGTATCCTTCTGAAATAACTTATGTGCCCTTAGAGATTGATTAACATGGTGCAGAATTCCAACATTTGAGATATCATAAAGACCTCCTTCTTGCATAATTCCACTTTTAATTAGCATTTCCTCTATGTTCTCTAATCCTTGATCTGTAAGAGTAACAGATCGTTGTTTTTCGTCTAAATCAAAATCCAATGGTTTAAGCGATGGGATCAACTTATCTATACTTTGATATGTTTCAGAACTAGTTTCGGCTTGACCAGAAATAATTAATGGTGTTCTTGCTTCATCAATTAAAATTGAATCGACCTCATCTATAATAGCAAAATTTGGAGTCCTTTGGACCATATCTTCCAAACGAAATTTCATATTATCTCTTAGGTAATCAAATCCAAGTTCATTGTTTGTTGCATATGTAATATCTGAACTATAAGCTTTTTTTCTGTCCTCCTCATTTACTGAGGGAGTAACACATCCTACCGAAAGCCCTAAAAATTCATAAATCTTCCCCATCCACTCAGAATCTCTAGTCGCTAGATAATCGTTTACTGTCACTACATGAACACCCTTTCCAGAGAGTGCATTCAGATAAACAGCGAGTGTTGAAACTAGGGTCTTGCCTTCACCAGTTTTCATTTCAGCAATATTACCTTCATGCAGAATAAGTCCTCCCAATAATTGCACATCATAATGTCTTTGACCTAAAGATCTAAAAGCGGCTTCTCTGACTGTTGCAAATGCTTCTTCAAGAATATCATCTTCAGTAGAACCATCAGACAATCTAGATTTAAAAATTTCAGTTTGATTTTTTAGATCTGAATCACTTAATTTTTTAATTTTCTCTTCAAGTAGATTTATCCTTTCAACTCTTGGCTGAAATTCTCTAAGTTTTCTATCGTTAACTGTTCCAAACAATCTGGAAAAAAAATTTTTCATTTAGCAATCCTAAAAATACAATTATATTATATTATTGTAATTTATTTATAATGTAATTAAATTTAAAGATATTGATATATTGGTTACCTTTTTCCTGCAACATTCATTGTAAAGTTTTTTACAATACTCTAATTTAAGGTCTGTTTGATGGAATGGTTTGTTAACTTGGAGAGTAATATGTATTATAAAAAAATTTTAATTTTTATTTCATTTGTTTTATACTTTAGTCTAATTGGACATGCACAAAATGCACCAATCGTTGCACAAATAAACAACGAACCTATTTCACTTGAAATAATGATCCATGCTAAAAATGATTTGCCACAAGAAATACAATCTCAGCCATTTATTAACTATTATGAAGGCCTTCTTGAAAGAGTAATAGATATCAAATTACTTGCACAAGAGGGAAAAAAACTTGAAATTCATAGTGATCCTTCAGTTAAAGCTGCCATTGACTTTGTAACTCAAAAAGTTTTAATGCAAGCATTTCTATCTAAATTTGTGCAAGAAAATATTACTGATGAAAACTTAAAAAAATCATATAAAAATTTTATTTCAGATGAAACAAGTAGAGAAGAGATAAAAGCTAGCCATATTTTACTGGAAACAGAAGACGATGCTTTAGAAGTAATAAGCTTACTAAATCAAGGAGGAGTTTTTGAAGAATTGGCTAAAAGCAAATCTACAGGACCTTCTGGGCCTTCTGGTGGTGATCTAGGTTGGTTTAAAAGAGGACAAATGGTCCCGCCATTTGAGAAAGCAGCATTTTTACTTAACGATAAAGAAATAACTAAAGAACCAGTTCGAACACAATTTGGTTGGCACGTAATTAAAGTATTTGAAAAGCGTATACCTGATCCGCCAAGCTTTGATAGCATGAAGACTACTTTAATTCAGGATATTGAAAGAAAGATTATAGCAAAAAAAGTTCAAGAACTTAGATTAGATGCCTCAATTCAAAAAATGACAGCAACTGAACTTCAACCTTTATTAAATCTGCCCGCAAGACAATAATGAAACTTGACGAAAGTCCGATTAAACCAAAACAAGTAGGTAAAGTTTTTAACATAGATGGAGTTAATCTATCTACAATAAGTTCTGGTGTTAAATATAAAAATAGAGACGATTTACTTTTAATAACCTTTAATGAAGGTTCCGTGGTAGCTGGAGTTTTTACAAAGTCTACAACTGCCTCAGAAGCAGTTAATTGGTGCAAAAATAACATAAATAACGATAACTTGCGTGCTGTAATAGTTAATGCAGGTAATGCTAATGTTTTCACAGGACAGAATGGGAAAAAAGCAGTTCAAAAGATTGTTTTAGAAGTTGGAAAAAATCTCAAAATAAATAAAAATCAAGTTCTTATTGCTCAAACTGGTGTCATTGGAGAGCCACTTGAATATTTTAAAATTTTAAAATGTATAACAAAACTTACTCGAAACCTAAAATCCAATAACTGGATTAAAGGTGCCCAAGCTATAATGACAACCGATACTTTTCCTAAGTATTCAAGTTACAGCTATAGTTATAATGAATCAAATATTTACATTACTGGAATATCAAAGGGCTCAGGAATGATAGCGCCAAATATGGCAACAATGTTATCTTTTATTTCTTCAAATATCAACATCTCTAAAAAGATGTTACAAAGTTTGTTAGAGGAGCTTTCTGAAGAAACTTTTAATTCAATATCTGTTGATAGTGATACATCTACAAGCGATACAGTTATACTATCTTGCACTGGAAAATCAGAAAATATTACAATTAAAAACAAAAACAATAAACATTATACTAAATTCAAAGATGCGTTAAGAAAAGTCCTTAAAGACCTTGCTCTACAAATTGTAAGAGATGGTGAAGGCGCATCAAAGTTTATAACTGTTAAAGTAAGCGGTAAAGAGAGCAAAAAGGATTTAAAAATTATTGCGTTTTCAATAGCAAATTCACCTTTAGTTAAAACAGCTTTAGCTGCAGAGGATGCTAATTGGGGAAGAATTATAATGGCAATTGGGAAAACTAATCTAAATGTAAATTTAAAAAAATTAAAAATTTCAATTGGAGATAATCTTATAACTTTAAATGGAAAAAGATATGATCGATATAATGAAAATAAAGTTTCAAAATATATGGAAAATGATGAAATAGAAATTTTTGTTGATCTTGGAGGTAAAAATAACGAAGTAACTGTTTGGACGTGCGATCTAACACATAAATATATTGATATTAATGGTAATTATAGAAGTTAGAAGATTGTGAACAAAAAACCTATAGTTTATGTCTCAACTTGTGCGATTATTGATTCAAATGATAAAATTTTAATTACAAGTAGAGAGAACAGGAATGATTTTTCAAATTGTTGGGAATTTCCTGGCGGTAAAATAGAAGAAAATGAAACACCAGAGGAGTGTTTAATTAGAGAACTAAAAGAAGAAATTAATATTGATGTAAGCAATAAATGTATTGCACCAATAGGGTTTTCTTCACATGAGTATAAAAATTTTCATATTGTTTTAATGTTATACGTTACAAGGAAATGGGAAGGGAAACTTCAAGCTAATGAAAGAAATAATCTTAAGTGGGTCAGTTATAATGAATTAAAGAAGCACAAAATGCCGGAAGCAAATTCAAATTTTTTTCCAATAATTTTTGAATTAATTTAAGAAAAAAGTTATATTAGCTCCATGCTGTTATTGTAATTAATTCGAAAGTGGTGGTAATTTTGTTCTTTTTAATCATACTATTTTCTAGGGTTGATATCGTATCTTTTCTTAAAGGCCTTGATACCGAACTCATACAATTGGTCTGACCCATGCCTCTAAGGTCTTTGAATAAAGATAAAAGACTTTTGTGTGAAATATTAATTTTTTCAGAATCGATTATTGGAATTTTAAATCCTGCATTTTGTATTAGTTTTCCAGCACTTTTTATATCAATAAATGGCATAACCCTTGGCGAGGACCCGCCTAAATATTTAATTTCATGATTAATAAGTTGTTTTTGGAGTTCTGATAGTGTTTTCCCACCAAAAAAGTTTATTAAAAGCAGACTGTCTGGCTTCATAATTTTTTTCAAAGTTTTTAATAAGACAGGCAGCTCTTCTATCCAATGAATGACAAAAGTTGAGAGGACAACATCAAATTTATTTATTTTAAAAGGCATTTTATTAAAATCTAATTGTAAGGATTGAAACGTATTATCTTTTGACTTTTTACAATAATTAAATACCAAGTCAGTTTGTAATAAATAATTAATTTTATTATGATTTTTCAATAAAAGTCCTAACTCTCCATAGTGACTCCCTAACTCAAGACCAAATTCAAACTTCCTATTAATTTCATATAATCTTTCAAAGATTCTTTCTGACGAAATTTTTTTTAAATAAGAAAAGTTTTGCCAGTTTTTAAAAGCTCTTTCTCTTCTAAGTTTATGTAATTTATCATTAAAAATTGAATTCATTGTTCTTTAATTACACTCTTTATAATTATATATTTTTATTTGATTAATATGTAATATGTAAATTAAAATTTAAATTAAATTTTTTAAAAGCAATGGAAATTCATGAATAAGTTGAAAGTCATTATTTATACAACTAAAACTTGCGGGTATTGTATTTTAGCAAAAAATCTACTTAAAAAATATAACATTAAATATAATGAAATTGATGTATCAGAGGATATTGAAACCAAAAAAGAAATGGTAATTAAATCTTTAGGGAAAAAGACTGTTCCTCAAATTTTTTTTGGACAAAATCACGTTGGTGGGTTTTTTGAACTAAACCAATTACATTTAAATGGTGACTTAATTAAAAATTAATGAACCTTTTTTTTCTAGATGCAATTAATTCTTCACTATTAAGTTTTTGTAAATTAGTGAGATTGGATTTTAAACTACTATGTAAAGAAATCATCATGGAATCAGGGTCTCTATGAGCAGCTCCAACAGGCTCGAGAATAATTTCATCTATAACATTTAATTTTAGTAAGTCTTGAGCTGTTAATTTCAATGAGTTAGCAGCCTGTTCATTATTATCAGCGCTTCGCCATAAAATAGATGAACAACCTTCTGGAGAAATTACAGAATAAATTGAGTGCTCAAACATAATGACTCTATTGCCAGTTGCTAGTGCCACAGCACCTCCAGATCCTCCCTCACCTGTAATAATAGAAATTATAGGTACAGTTGCATTTAAAGAATTTTTAATACATTGTGCAATTGCTTCAGCTTGCCCTCTCTCTTCAGCTCCCTTACCCGGATAGGCACCGGCAGTGTCTATAAATGAAAATACTGGCAAATTAAATTTATTTGCTAAATTTATTAACCTTTGAGCTTTTCTATAGCCTTCTGGCCTTACCATCCCAAAATTATGGAAAATTCTACTATCAACAGTCTTACCTTTTTCTATCCCTATAACCACACATGAGTTGTTTTCAAATTTAGCTAAACCTCACAAAATAGCATTATCCTCTGCATAATTTCTATCACCCGCTAAAGGTTGCCAGTTTTTAAAAACTGACTTTATAATATCACTTGGGTGAGGCCTAAGAGGATGTCTAGCTACCTTTACTTTCTCCCATGGAGATAACTTAGAGTAAGTCTTTTTTAATTCTTTTTCCAGTTGCTCTTCAAGTTTACTAACTTCAAATCCAATATTAATACCATCGCCAGATGAAAGATTACGCAATTCCTCAATTTTTCCTTCAAGAACAGATATGGATTTTTCAAAATCTAAAAAATGATACATAATATAACCTCGACTATAGAGTATAAAACAATAATTATTTATTAGCAAGTGGGTGAGCGTCATTTACCAATCCAAGTAAACGCTTATTCTCAACTTGTGTATAAATTTGTGTTGTTGTGATATTAGAGTGCCCTAACATGATTTGTATAGATCTTAGATCTGCTCCCCTATTTAGAAGATGACTGGCAAATGAATGTCTAAATGAGTGGGGCGATACATCAGTTTTATTAATTCCTGCCTTCATTACAATTTTTTTAATTTGATGAGAGATATTTTGTCGACTCATATGGCCTTTTTTCTTTCCTGGAAATAAGTATTTTGATGAAATTGCATGTTTAAGTCTATCCCTTTTGATTTTCCACTTTAAAATAGAGCTTATGCAGGAGTTAGTTAGAACCACAACTCTTTGTTTGTTTCCTTTTCCTTTAACAATTATTGTTTTATCCCTATCATTAAAGCTATTGAAAGGCAGAGATACCAATTCTGAAATTCTCATCCCAGTTGAATATAAAAGTTCAATAACACAATTCAAAAGTTCAGAGTTTTGCGTAGTCTTTTTTTGAGTTTCTTTAATTATAACATTAATTTCATTTTCAGTTAAAATAATTGGTAAAGTTCTATTTATTTTTGGAGTATCAAAATTATCAAAAACACTTTCAATATTAATATTATGTTCTTGTTTAACCCAGGAAATAAATCCTTTTAAAGAAGAAACCATTCTGTTTTGTGATTTTAGTGAGTAATTTTTAGAACAGAATTTGATAATTTTTTGTAAATCAGAATTATTTATATTTGATAGATTTTTGCCAATGATTGATTTAGCTTTTGTAAGATCAGATCTATAACTTGAAATAGTATTTTTAGAAAGACCTCTTTCTAAAAAAATACTCTCTACAAATTCACTTATTAAACATTTTTGCATTATATGATTTTTTTTACTACTACTCTTTATAAGCCAATTTTGAAAGTGTTATCGTACTAATAAACCTAGAAATTAGCCATTCTCTTACTAAATCTTTTGCATGATCAAGCATGCCAAATGATATCAAACTATATGTAATATCATAAATTGTCTTAGCTGATAGTTGGTGTAATTTAGTATCTTTTAACATTAGAGATTTTATAGTAATTGCTTCTAAAAATTGCTTGTCTTCAAGAGATTTATTGAGAGCTAATTCTAAAAAAATATTATTCTCGTAGCTGTTTTGGCTGTTAACTTGGTTTAAATATAACTCTAAATAATTTTCACCAAAAACGTTTATATTAAAGAGTTTAAGCAAAGGAATAATATCTAGAATTTTATATTGGATAAATCTATCAATTTTTAGATTTTGACCAGGCGACAATGATAATAGATTTAATAAAAATTTTTCATCCTCATCTAGGTTTTCAAGCAATGGCATCTCATAATATATATCGTTGATTAATTTAATTTTCCTTGCATCATTTTCATATTTATTTGAATTATTATCAGAAAAAATAAAAAATTCTGATAATAGTGACATGGACTGAATTGATCTCCCACTTTTTGACTCTATACTAATTGCCTCTAAAATTGATTTATTAATATCTTTCTCACTATTATTTTTTATTGAATTCCAAATATCCGCTCTTGATTGAGGCCCATTATTAACCCTTAAATTATTTAATGCTTCCTCAATTTTTAGGGAATTATCACCAAAAACATTATAATATTTTTTAATTTCATTAAGAGATATTGACTTATTATTAATCAACTCATCAACTATAAAGGTTTTTGAGTCAGGTTGAATGTTTTCTACATTTAATAAAACAGAATAATTATATTTAGGGATTTTGAAAATATAGTCACTTGGAATAATATTTCTTATTTGATCCATCATGGCAATATGAAGAAGGCCTAAACTTCCATCATCAAGAATAAAGTCTTCACCTTTCTGGGTTAATGAATTCAACAAATTAAAAAAGTTTGTATCTTCATTTCCGCTTGCTTTAAGTAATCCTGCATCAAATAGTGCATCATCTTCATTCCCCTGTATGATTTGACAAAAGATTAGTGCTTTTTTCCAAAAGCTATCACTATTTGTTAATGAAACACTGTCTACAATATCACAGGCTGAGTTATCAGTTTCAAATGCCCCTTTTAAAAAATAATGTTGTACTCGCAATGCACGCCATGAATCAAAATCTTCTCCCTTAGGCAATAAATCAATAAGTTCATATAATGATTCAAATCCATTGAGGTTTGCCAATAAATTAAGTTTTTTGTTAATAAATTTATTTTCTAGTACTATTTCACCTTTGGGAGGATCTTGTGATACTGTTAACAGTTTTTTTATTATTTCCTTGAGTACATAACTATCAAGATCATAATTGATATTATCAAGTAAAAATATTGCCCTTTCAAAGTCTATATCACTCCATATATCAAGATTTTCTGAGAGAAATTCATCATAATCTAATCCAATTGATGACAATTTAACTTTCTCTAATTCAGATTTATCTACTATTGGAGAATTATAAGAATTGTTATCATTTCTAATATTTTCAATAACTTTAGTAGAGAAATTTATATTACTATTTGTACTAGTGTTTTTTTCTAAATTTTCCTCATTTTTGAATAATAATACATTATTATTGGAGAGTTCATCTAGCAATTTATTAGTATCATTATCATTAAAAATATTAATACTATTTGTAATATTATCCTGATCATAAATAATATCACTTGTGAAATTGCTGGTTGTAGAAAAATTAATTGCTTTAGTATCGCTATTATCAAGCTCATTTAAAAATGACCTAATCTCTTTATCCTGGTCCAAATTAATTTTTTCATTGTCTGGCAAAACAGTTTTTAATGGGGGCACTATTTCTGTAACAGTTTCAACATTATTTGCTTCCTGAGAATATAAACGTGATTCAAAAAGAAAAACTAATACTAAAAAACAAAGTGCAAGAAATAATTTATTATTTGTTAAAATATTCATTTGGGATTGTTAAGGTTTTTTCTGTTATAGGGATAGGAATTTGCCAAAAAGATAACGTTAGGCTAATTCCAGCTAATAGAAATATGCATATGCTTGTTACAATTAAAAAAGATTTCATAAATTATTCTCCAACATATTATATATACATATGAAATATGTCGTTAATCAGGCAATAAAAATATTATGTTTTTTGTTTTATTATAAAACTTTTATTGATAGTTTTTTATTTTAATGTTTTTATTTTACATAAATTATATGATTTTTGTTATTCAAAATATATTTACAAAATGAGAGTCTCTAAACCAATCGTTTTAGTAGGCATGATGGGATGCGGTAAAACTAGTATGGGCAAATTAATTGCCCAAAAGTTACAATTTGATTTTATTGATACAGATTTTGAAATAGAAAAAAAATTCAACTTAAGTATTAAAGAAATTTTTGATAATTATGGGGAAGAATACTTTAGAAAAATTGAATTTGATATTTTTAAATTATTAAAAAATAGAAATGACATTTTAATATCTTCAGGGGGAGGATCTTTTTGTCAAGTTAGTAACTATGACTTAATTAAGAAAAGGTTTTTAAGTATTTGGTTAGACGTAGATGCAAATACCATCTTCAAAAGAGTTAAAAGAAACCAAAATAAACGACCTCTAATTAGAGGTTTAGGTGAAATTGAGTTAAGAAACAAGATTAATGATTTGATGTCTAAGAGAAAAAACTGCTACAATAAAGCTGATTTAAGAATTCAACTTCAAGATCTAAAAATGGATAAATCTTTTAATGAAATTTATTCAAAAATCAAAACACATTTTACAAAATAAATATTTTACTGGAAGTACTTAACTTGAAAAAAAAACCTTTAAAAAAGTTATCAGTCTCATTGAAAAGTAAATCTTATGAAATTTATTTTGGTTATGATATTTTAGAGAATTCTAATTATATTCTTGAAAAATACATAAAAGATAAATCAATCATCATAGTATATGATCAAATTTTAGAAAAGAATTTGAAATTTTTATCAGGTTCATTATCAAATATTACAAATAATCTTGAATCTATTGGAGTAAAGTCAGGTGAGAAGTCAAAATCTCTAGAAATGTATTCCTTTTTAAATGAGAAAATTATTGAAAAGGGTGTTGATAGAAAATCTATTTTAGTAGCTTTTGGTGGGGGAGTAATTGGAGACTTAGTCGGCTTTGTTGCGTCAACCATGCTAAGAGGCATTGATTTTATTCAAATACCCACAACACTTTTAGCACAAGTAGATAGTTCAATTGGTGGGAAAACAGGCGTTAATTCTATTTATGGAAAAAATTTAATTGGTTCATTCCATCAACCATTAGCAGTTCTCTCAGATGTTAATATTTTAAAATCATTGAGTAAGAAAGAATTGATTTCAGGTTATGCAGAAATAATTAAACATGCACTAATCAAAGATAAAATATTTTTTAAATGGCTTACCGGTTTTGGTGAAGATATTATTTATGGAAATGATGAATTAAGAGTTGAGGCAATTTATAAAGCTTGTAATATTAAGAGGGAAATTGTTCAAGAGGATGAACTTGAAAACGGGCCAAGAGCACTTTTAAACTTGGGGCATACTTTTGGTCATGCAATTGAGAGCTATGTAAATTATGACGGATCTTTACTTCATGGTGAGGCTGTATCTGTAGGGATTATTTTAGCATATAAATTAGCGCTTAAAATTGGATCAACATCTTCAAGAGAGTTTGACATTGTTTTGAACCATTTTAAAAAAGTTGGTCTGCCAACTTCAATTAAACAATTGACTGACAAAATTGATAATAAAAACAAATTATGGCAACTAATGCAAAATGATAAAAAGTTTTCCAATGGAAAACTAAGCTTTATTATCCCTGAAAAAATTGGACAAGTTAAAATAAGAAATGACATATCAAGTGAAGTTGTATTATCACTGCTTAAAGAAGAAATAGAGAAATGACTGATATAGAATTTTGGTTACTAATAATTGGTATTTTTATTTTAATTCTTATTTCGGCTTTCTTTTCAAGTTCAGAAACTGCCTTAACTGCAGTATCTGATGCAAGAATGCACCAGATATCAAAGAAGGGTGATAAAAGAGCTTCATTAGTCAAAGATTTAAGAGCAAAGAGAGACTTATTAATTAGTGCAATATTAATAGGGAATAATGCAGTAAACGTTCTTGCATCTGCTCTAGCAACAAGTATCGCTATAACAATTCTAGGAGAAGGTGGCGTTGCCTTTGCTGCCGTTATTATGACACTTATCCTCGTTGTTTTTGCAGAAGTTCTTCCAAAAAGTTATGCATTTAAAAATGCAGATAAATTTTCACTTATTGTAGCCCGACCTATAAAAATAATAGTAAAAATATTGCGCCCAATTTCAAAAATTATAGAATTGACCGTTTCATTTTTCTTCAAAGAAAAAAAAGAAAGCTCAACTAATAGAGAAGAAGAATTAAGAGGTTTGATAAAATTACATAGTGCTGGAGGTGACAATTCCGATAGGGAAAGGGGCGCTATGTTATCATCAGTTTTAGATCTTAGAGTTATAACTGTTGAAGAAATTATGAAACATAGAAGTGATGTTGTAATGATTGATTATAATACAGACTATTCTTCAATAATAGCTAAAGTTCAAGATAGCTCATTCACTAGGCATCCAGTATTTTCAGGACGTGTAGATAATATAGTTGGCGTTATGCACGTTAAAGATATTTTAAAAAAGATAAATAAAAATGATTTTCAAAATAATAATATAGATTTTGGAAATATGATATCACCTGTATACTTTGTTCCAGAAACCACTTCTCTTTATGATCAACTCCAAGCATTTAGAAAAAGACGTGAACACTTTGCTGTCGTTGTAGATGAATACGGTGATTTTAGGGGTATAATAACTTTAGAAGATATTTTAGAAGAAATCGTAGGAGAGATTGATGATGAATATGATAACACTTTACCAGGGCTTACTTCTCAAAAGGATGGATCATGGATCGTAAAAGGTGATATAACAATTAGAGATTTAAATAGAACTTTTGATATTGATTTGCCTGATGAGGAAGCAAGTACCATAGCTGGACTTGTTATGTATGAATCAAGATCGATTCCTTCACCTGGCCAAGAGTTTAGGTTCCATAAACTAAGAATAAGAATTTTGAACAAAGAACAGAATAAAATAACATCTCTTAGGTTATGGTTTGATAACAAACACCTAGACAAATAAAAATGATAGGAGAAAAAAATAAAGATGTTAATTATAGGTCACTTTTGCATTCTAGAAATATTTTTTCCCAAGGATATTTAAGAAATGATGGATTTTTTGAAATAGAAAGCATTATCAAGGATATAAAGTCATATGACATTCCAAAATCTGATGGATCAGTTTTAAGAACAGGCAACCCTCTTCACGAAATGCGTGTAATTTTAAAAATTAATTTGGAATTAAAAATTTTAGATATCTCGGCCAAAACAATCGCAGCACCGTATAAAATATGTTCTGAAGCAAATTTTAAAATAAAAAGTTTAATTGGTGAAACCATAGGACCAGGTTGGAAAAATAAAATTAATAAGCTTATTGGAAATATCGATGGATGCACCCATGTAAGGGAGCTTTTNGTTTCAATGGCAACNGTTTCTTTTCAGACANTATATGGTGAAAANGCTCGCAGAANCAGGGAATCAGNNAAAAATGANGGCNCNAAANCTNATANAAATNATNATACTAAACCTTTTTTANTAAATACTTGNTATGCATTTGATGAAACATCAGAGGTTGTNAAAAAAGAGTGGCCNAAATATTTTAAAGANNACTAAANTTCTGTTTTAATNGATATNGAATGAACACCACTTGCCCATTCTTCTTTCAATTCTTCATTTATAAGCCTNTGTATAGCNAGTTTATTTTTATTTTTAAATTCATGAGAGCTTATATGAATTACAAAATGAGTTTCACCACCTTCTTTAAAACCTGCATGNCCTCTATGCATTTCAGATACGTCATCTACTTGGAGTAAATTNGGNGANAATTTATTTTGGAGTTTTTCTTTAATAGATATAGAAATTTTATTTTTTTTCATCATATTAATAGTTTAAATTGTATGTAATATCATGCAACAATANTTTTTNGCTAAATATACAAAATGAATAAAACAAAAAATAACACCTTTNTATTAGATNTAAANTCCAATCAAAAAGACCAATGNGCTGAGTTCAATTGTATTAAATTGGGTGAATATAAAGCACCTTTTTCAAGAAAAAATATAAATACATACATNTACTTTTGTCTTGAGCACGTCAGAGANTACAATAGAAAATGGAATTATTATGAGGGACTTGATGATAATGAAATAGAATCAGAAATACGAAAGGCAACNACATGGGAAAGACCNTCATGGCCAATAAGAAATAATATCCATAAAAGTTGGGATAAAATTAATTTTAATTTTANAGATTTTGATAGTATAAATGANCAGAAAACTGAAANTAACTTTTTGGAAATTTTTTCNCAAAAAGAAATAAATGCATTCAAAACTTTAGAAGTTTCTCCTACAAAAAGTATTGAAGATATCAAGAAAGCATATAAAAGGTTGGTTAAAAAGTATCACCCAGATCATAATATAGGTAATAAAGAATTTGAAAGTAAAATCAAAGACGTTAATCAAGCTTATAATGAATTAAAAAATATTAAATAAACAAAAGAAGAAATACTATGAATAATAACAAAATTGCACACCCTCAAAATGAACCAGATATAATTATTGATACTAAAAAANTTTTTGGTTTTGAAATTGACTTTGAANTAAAGGGNTTTTCTGAAAGATCAGACTATGTGCCTGAAATTGATAAAGCTTACCTTTTTGATAAAGAAACAACTCAAGCTATNCTTGCAGGTTTTTCAAAAAATAGAAGAGTTATGGTTCAAGGNTATCATGGTACCGGTAAATCGACTCATATCGAACAGGTTGCAGCAAGATTAAACTGGCCTTGTGTTAGAATAAATTTAGATAGCCATATTAGTAGAATTGACCTCATTGGGAAAGATGCAATTGTTATTAAAGATGGAACTCAAATAACAGAATTTAAAGAAGGNATACTTCCTTGGGCNGTNCANAANCCTATGGCTCTGGTATTTGATGAATATGATGCTGGAAGAGCTGATGTTATGTTTGTTATCCAAAGAGTACTTGAATCNGGTGGNAAATTAACATTGCTTGATACTAATAAAGTCATAAGTCCTCACAATTCATTTAGACTGTTTGCGACCGCTAATACTGTTGGATTAGGTGATACAACAGGTTTATATCATGGAACTCAACAAATTAATCAGGGACAAATGGATAGGTGGTCTATTGTTGCATCATTAAATTATCTGCCCATTGATGCTGAAGTTGAAATTGTTCTTGCAAAAGTACCATCTTGGAATACTGATAATGGCAGAAAGACTATACAGAAAATGGTTGCTTTAGCAGGCCTTACTAGAAATGGTTTTATGTCTGGTGATATCTCCACCATAATGTCACCCAGAACAGTTATAACTTGGGCAGAAAATGCTGAAATACTTGGTGATATAACTTCCAGTTTTAATTTATCGTTTTTAAATAAATGCGATGAAATGGAGAGGGATATAGTTAAGGAATATTATCAAAGGTGCTTTGATACTAATCTTGAAGACAAAGCAAAGGCATTCGAGGGCAATTAGTGAATAAAACTGATGACGAAGTTAAATTTCTAGAAGCCGTTTCTTCTACACTCCGTTCAATAGCTGGTGGGACTGAGCATGAAGTTCTTTTTGTTGGTGATAATACTTTTATAGGAAATGACAAAATAAGACTTCCTAAATTAAATGACATAAAATCTGATAGTTCACGTTTGAGGGGGGAAGCCGATAAAATAGCATTATGGATCAAACATCATAATCCTATGCTTGATAAAGACCATGCACCTAAAGGTTCNCTCCAAAAAGAAATATATGATTCAGCTGAGTATGCTAGAGTTGAGGCTTTAGGTGCAATCTATATGCCTGGTATATCTTCAAATATTGACAGTCAAATTAATTATAATTTTAAAAAAAATAAACTGCCTTTACCTGGTGATNATAATGAAAAGTCCCTATCACAAGTATTACATTTGCTCATAAGAGAGCAACTTACTGAAAGAANATATTCATCAGATATAAATGATATTCTNAATGTTTGGAGGCCGTGGGTTACAGCAAGAATAGGGAACTCTTTAGAAAAACTATCCTCAATAGTGGATAATCAAGCTGCTTTTGCTTCTGCTATAAAAAAAGTGATAAATAATCTAGAGGATAATCTTGCTGATCCAAATTCAAATGAAGATGAAGATAATGACAACGAAGAAGATAATAATGAAAACGAAGAAGAAAATGATAATCAACAGTCAGCTCTTGGTGAAGATTCGAGTGAAAGCAGTGGTGAAGACGATGAGGAAACGGAGTTTGGTGAAAGTGAAGGGATTGATAGTTCAGATGAAGGAGAGACTGGCGAAACTGATAGTGACATGCCAGGAAACCCGTCCTCTATCAAGCAATTAGATGAAAATCAAAATCAACCTTTTTATAAGGTATTTACATCACAGTTTGATGAAATTGTTAATGCCCAAGAGCTTTGCGATTTTGAGGAACTAAAAAGACTAAGATCACAACTTGATAGACAACTAGAATCTCTTCAAGGTGTAGTTTCAAAATTAGCCAATCGACTTCAAAGGAAACTTCTAGCAAAACAAAACCGTTCATGGGAGTTTGATTTAGAGGAAGGAATTTTAGATGCGGGTAGGTTGTCAAGAGTTGTTACCCAACCTCTATTCCCTTTGTCATACAAAATGGAAACTGACATAAATTTTAGAGATACAGTTGTAACACTGCTAATAGACAACTCTGGTTCTATGAGAGGAAGGCCAATTACTATAGCAGCTTTATCTGCTGATATTTTGTCAAGAACATTAGAAAGGTGCTCTGTTAAGGTTGAAGTGCTTGGTTTTACTACAAAAGCTTGGAAAGGAGGTCAAACAAGAGAGAAATGGCAAAATGATGGAAGGATGAATAGCCCAGGACGTCTTAACGATCTAAGGCATATTATTTATAAGGCAGCTGAAGAGCCTTGGAGACGTGCTAGAAATAATTTGGGTTTAATGTTGAGAGAAGGTATTTTGAAAGAGAATATTGATGGAGAAGCTCTTGATTGGGCGCACAAACGTCTTTTATCAAGATATGAAGAGAGAAGAATCTTGATGGTTATTTCAGATGGAGCTCCTGTTGACGATTCTACATTATCTGCAAATTCAGGAAACTATTTAGAATCACATTTGAGAAATGTAATTAATTATATTGAAAACAAGTCTCCTGTTGAATTACTAGCAATAGGAATAGGCCATGATGTGACAAGATACTACTCAAAAGCTGTTACTCTTACGGATGCTGAACAACTCGGCGGAGCTGTTACTGAACAGTTAGCTAGTCTATTTGAAGAAAACTCTTATAGTCGGATGAAAAAAGTATCCTAGACTATTTATTTTTTTCCTTAGCTTCTAAGATTTCTGATCTTAATTTCTGTGCTTTTATTGGTAAAGAGGATTTAGAGTTGCCTAATAAATAGGAATCTATTCCTCCTTTTTTTTCTACTGTTCTAATTGTTGAAGCCGCCACTCTGAACTGAAGAGTTTTTCCTAAAGTTGAACTATGCATAGAACTCTTTTGAAGATTAGGTAAAAATCTTCTTCTAGTTCTATTATTAGCTTTGCTGACATTATTACCTGTCATTACTGACTTACCTGATAATTCACATACTCTAGACATCTTATATCTCCAAAATTTAATTTTATATATGATAGTGTGATCTAATCGTCAAGGATAACTAAATTTATAGTTAAAAAAAATTTAAACTAAAGATTTAATTATAAAGGTTTGATAATGACTTAACGGATCAGTAAAAAAACTTGTAATTTAGAAGTCCTTGCCAAAATCATCTTATAATGGCAAGTCTTAGTAAAATAATTTGTGAAAGAAACTTAAGTTATGATGGCACTTACATGGATAGACGGTTCTTGGATAGAAGGCAACCCTCCAATTCTTGGCCCAATGACACAGTCAACTTGGCTAGGATCTCTAGTTTTTGATGGAGCTAGAAGAATTAACGGCAAATATCCTGACTTGGACCTTCATTGCGAAAGATTAATCAAAAGCTCAGAAAGAATGGGACTTAATTCTCCTAAATCCGCAAAGGAGATATTAAATCTTTGTTTAGAAGGTTGTAAAAAATTTAAAATTGAGGAAGATCTATATATCAAACCTATGATATGGGCAGAGGATGGAATAGGTATAATAGCACCTGATCCAGATAGCACTAGATTGGCTGTTTGCATATTTCCTGCACCACTTCCAGAAGGTGGAATGACCGCTTGCTTATCAAGTTTCATTAGACCAATGGAAAAAGCAGCACCTACTGACGCAAAAGCTGCATCTCTTTATGCAAATACTGGAAGAGCTATAAGAGAAGCTAAAGCTAAAGGATTTGATAATTGTGTTATTTGTGACCACGAAGGTTATGTTGCAGAATTTACTGTAGCAAACTTATTTATAGTTAAAAATAACATTGTTTACACACCCAAACCCACCGGAACGTTTTTGGTTGGCATAACAAGATTTAGAGTAATAAAACTTTTATTATCATCAAAAATAAAAGTGGTTGAAACTAAGATCAAACCAGATGAATTGTTAGAAGCAGACGAAATATTTTGTTCCGGTAATTATGTTAAATTAAGAAAAATAGATAAATACGAAAATAAAGTGTTTGGAGAAACACCAATATTTGACACTGCATACAATTTATATTGGGAATGGATGAAATCTATTTAAGTTTTCCTGAGAGAGCGTCATTAATTAGATCTATAGTTTGAGGTATGCCAAATAGTGCAATAAAAGAGCCCATTCTTGGGCCATCACTTTGACCCAGTAAAATCTCATACAAACTTCTAAACCAATCCCTTAGATTATCAAAATTATTTTCTTTTCCTATGGAAAATACTAATTTTTGAACATCTTCACCTGTTGAAGCCTGCGTTAGTTTTCCTAAACCTAAAGAAAGTTCTTTGAGAGCCTTTTTTTCTTGATCATTAGGTGATCTATAAACTTTATTAGGTTTAATCATATCATTATAGTAAACTACAGAAAAATTAACCATTTCTTCTAAGAATTTGTTTTCACTACCAATAGTACCAGGTGAATATTTTTCGATAAAACCCCAAATGATTTGTGGATCTTCTGCATGGCATACAGATGCTAAGTTTAATAGAAGTGAAAATGAAATTGAAATATCATTTCTTGGAACTTGGTCTGGTTGAATATTATGAACGTAAAGGGAAGGATTATTAATTTTTTCTTCTTCAGTTTGGAACTTAAAGTTTTTTGAATGCGATATATATTCATCAACAGATTTTGGGATAGCATCAAAATATAATCTTTTCGCTCGCTTTGGATTTCCATACATAAAATATGACAAAGATTCTTGTGGACCGTAATTTAACCACTCTTCGATTGTTAATCCATTGCCTTTTGATTTGGAAATTTTTTCTCCATTTTGGTCAAGAAAGAGCTCATAATTAAAGCCTTCTGGAGGGACAGATCCAATTTGCTTATTGATTTTACTTGATAATGTCACTGAATCTATGAGATCTTTCCCAGCCATTTCATAATCAACACCTAGAGCTGACCAACGCATAGCCCAATCGCATTTCCATTGCAACTTACAAGAACCACCTGTTACAGGTACTGTTATAACTTCGTCGTCAATTGGATCTTTATATGAGATTGATGCATTATTAGGGTTAATCTCAATAATAGGAACTTCAAGAACTTTCCCAGTTTTTTTACAAATCGGTAAAAATGGAGAATAAGTTTTTTGCCTTTCCTCTCCTAAAGTGGGTAAAATAATATTTATTATTTTTTCATAATTGTTAAGAATTTTTAAAAGAGTTTCATCAAATAATCCGCTCTTATAACATTCAGTTGCACTATAGAATTCATAGTCAAACTCAAAGCTATCTAAAAAAGACCTTAACCGAAAATTATTGTGTTCTCCAAATGAATTATGTTGACCAAATGGATCAGGAACCTTGGTAAGCGGCATCCCAATATAATTTTTCATGCTCTCCTGATTAGGGACATTTGTTGGCACTTTTCTTAAACCATCCATGTCGTCTGAAAAGCATATTAATTTTGATGGTTTATTTGATAGTAATGAGAAAGCTTTCCTAACCAAATTAGTTCTAAAAACTTCACAAAATGTTCCTATGTGAGGTAGACCGGAAGGACCATAACCAGTTTCAAAAATTGTTGTTTTTTCAGTAGATAATTTACCAATCCTTTGAATTATTTTTTGTGCTTCTTGGAAAGGCCATGAATTGGAATTTTCAAGAATTTTTTTGTCAAATGTATTAATATTGATGGCTGCAGTCATAAGTCACAATTTTGTTTTCTTTAATGGGTATATATAGTTTTTTTAAAAAATAAAATCTTAAAATAAAAAGGCCGGCAAAAAGCCGGCCAATTATAAAGTATTTAGGGTAATTACATCATGCCGCCCATGCCGCCCATGCCGCCCATGCCGCCCATGCCGCCCATGCCGCCCATATCTGGAGCGCCGCCAGCTGCTGACTTAGGTTCTGGTGCATCAGTAACCATGGCTTCAGTTGTAATCATCAAAGCTGCTACTGATGCAGCATTTTGCAATGCATTTCTTACAACTTTAGTTGGATCGATAATACCAGCCTTGATCATATCTTCATATTTACCAGACTGTGCATTAAAACCCATATTTTTATCATTGGATTCCATCAACTTTCCAACAACTACAGATCCATCTTCACCTGCATTATCTGCAATTTGGCGAGCTGGTGCTTGAATTGCTTTTCTAACAATGTTAACCCCAACTTTTTGGTCATCATTATCAGTTTTAATGTTATCAAGAGAACTAGAAGCTTTAACTAAAGCAACACCCCCACCAGCAACAATACCTTCCTCAACGGCAGCTCTAGTAGCATGCATTGCATCGTCAACTCGGTCTTTTCTTTCTTTAACTTCGACCTCTGTCGCTCCACCAACTCTAATAACAGCAACTCCACCTGCTAACTTTGCTAGTCTTTCCTGGAGCTTTTCTTTATCATAATCAGAAGTTGTTTCTTCAATTTGAGCCCTAATTTGACCAACTCTAGCTTGTATTTCTTTTTTAGTACCAGCTCCGTCTACAATAGTTGTATCTTCTTTAGTGATTTCAACTTTTTTAGCAGTGCCTAATTGATCAAGCGTTACATTTTCAAGCTTAATTCCAATGTCTTCAGAAATTAACTCACCGTT
>NYVQ01000021.1 GCA_002684695.1 SAR116 cluster bacterium
TTATAGAACTTTAGTAGAGCGTTCAGGTCCAGAGTCTGTTGTACTGGATGCTAGAGTCGACGGTTATGTAAAGCATCCATCTGGTGGGGTGAGGGTTTCCGTGAGTAAAGGTGATGGATCGAAGTTTCAGATGTCAGGAAGTTTGCTCGTTGGTGCAGATGGCATACATTCTGCTGTACGCGCACAAATGTATCCAAATCAAGCGCCAATACACTGGGGCGGTGCAATAATGTGGCGTGGTACGGTTAAGGCAAAACCTTTACGCACAGAATCTTCTTTTATAGGCCTTGGTACTGATAAACACAGAATGGTGATTTATCCTATTTCAGCTCCGGATGAGAATGGCCTGTCGTTGATCAACTGGATTGCTGAGGTTACAGTTGACAGTAGCGAGGGCTGGCAGCAGGAAGGCTGGTTTCGTGAAGTGCAATTGAAAGAATTTGCACATCATTTTGACGATTTCGTATACGATTGGCTGAATGTACCTGAAATGCTCCAAGCTGCAGATTGCGCTTATGAAAACCCAATGATCGATAGAGATCCCGTTACGAGTTGGGTCGACGGACCGGTCGCCCTAATGGGTGACGCGGCTCATGCTATGTACCCGACCGGGTCTAATGGTGCAAGTCAGTCAATTATTGATGCAAGAATTATTGGCGCAAAGCTTCTTGAACATGGTATTGGGTCAGAAGCGCTTGTGGCCTATAACGCCGAACTATGTGAGCCAGTTTCGCAACTGGTTCTTCGTAATCGTGGAGCTGGTCCATTTGGACTTTTGAACCTAGTTGCAGAAAGATGCGGTGGTATTTTTGATGATATTGATGAGGTCATTTCACCAAGTGAGCGTAGGGACTTTATGGCCAAATATAAACAAGCTGCAGGATTTGCTAAAGATAGTCTAAATTCAGCACCATCGACAATTCAGCATAAATATTAATTCGTCAAATTTAATAAGGTAAGTGGTGCCCAGGGGCGGATTTGAACCACCGACACGAGGATTTTCAGTCCACTGCTCTACCGACTGAGCTACCTGGGCANAATATTTTACTTGGTTTGTTTAACTTAAAAAAAATGTGCTGTCTAGTATAGAACTATTTTAATAATTAAATCTTATNATCATCATNTAATCGCACAATTTCACTTCCATCTGGATCTTCAACAGTTGGNATTGAGTAGGANCCGTTAAACCACTTCCCAAGGTCTATNTTTGCACATCTAGACGAACAAAAAGGTGATGAGTTTTTTGAAGATTGCTTTCCGCAGGTAGGGCATTTGATTATNTTATTCTTNACTAAAAGTTTAATATTTTTGTTCATCTTGCTTGATCTACTTNTNNAAATAAAAATTATCATTATCTAAATTTTTATCAATTATTATCTGTATTAATNGGTTCTTTTCTTTAATCTCTTTTAATTTATCATTAAAATTTAAATTAATTATATCATTTAAATTTGATGAAATATAAAGTTTATAATNATTATTCTTAATNTTNGATAATTCNCTTATTGCCTCAAGAGCAACAAATTTTGATATNCCATNTTCATNATCANTCAATGATGTTCTNTCNTGATCGCAAATTATTTCAAATANTCCACCTCTAGTTCCACCAAGNACTTTTGTATTTCTTGNCATNGTGNTTGCCCATAGACTGATCTGATTAAATCTTTCATTAAATTCATGCTTGCTTAATCTCGGGATATCAATAGTGATTAATCCTGAANTATTTCGTAAACGAATTAAATTTAAACATAAANTTAATGCATCTTCTGTTAGTTTGTTTAATCCTCCTTTGCTTAAGTCACGANTTGATGAATCAATATCAATTGAAGTAAGAGCNTTTGTTTCTTCAAAATATAATGTNCCNCCATTTTTAATTNNAAAAATANAATTATAGGATTCTANAAGTTNCTCCAANCCNTTTCTTTTTTTGAATTGAANACTATTGTTGTCTTCTATAACTTGAATTTTAGGAAAAATGTTTACAGCTTGTTCTTGGAGACTTTGGCCTTCGAAAATTTTTTTACAATTTACAAAATCTATTCTTTTTTTTAACTCTTTCCATAATGTCAAAACTTCTAAGAAATCCTTTTCTAATTCTTCTTCAGAAATATTTTCTGCAGAGGTTCTTATAATAGCTCCAGCATTTTTAAGCCCTATCTTGGTTGAAATGNCTTTTAATCTTTCACGTTCAGNTTCATTTATAATACTTTTAGATATTCCTAAAAAGTTTTCTTCATTTAGAATAATACTAAATTTACTTTTTAAATAAAAACCTCGTTGNGCGTGAGCAGGTTTATGNTNCCTTTTTTCNGCTTTAATAGTTATAATTTCAATATCGCCAACCTTNGGAGGAACATCTNTAAATCTAGCGCTTACNTGGGAACCATTAAATAGNTCATAAAAAATTCGTTTAAGAGGTTTTAAAACCTGAATAACTCTTGCTAAATGTATCTCAGTTATTTTGAAAGGAAGATTNTCATCTTCAATCCAACACTCCATTANTCTATCCTGAGNAAATANACTAATTCTATTNTTGCCTAANCTCTTTTCAACAATTAGGCATGAAATATTATTCATNAATTATTTTTTCCAACCTGAACTTTCTAATACATTTTTTATTTCATTCATAGGNAAGCCCATTACACCAGTATATGANCCNCTTATCCAAGGCACAAATGCAGANGCNCNNCCTTGAATTGCATAACCTCCTGCTTTTCCCTGCCATTCATTTGTATCTAAATATTCATTTATTTCTTTATCNCNTAAACGAGNAAACTTNACCCTGGAAACAACAACTTTTGTGATTTCACTANAGTCAGGTTTAATGAGTGTAAATGCTGATANAACCCTATGCCTTCTTCCTGACAAAAGTTTAAGAATTTTNTCAGCTTCATTTTTACTTGATGGTTTGCCTATTATTCTCCTGCCAGCAGCAACTATAGTATCNCCAGATAGAATAAAACTATTCAAATTATTTTTAGCTANACTTAAACCTTTTTCTTTAGACATTCGCAAAGCAAAATCTTTAGGCTTTTCATTTTTTTTTGGGGTNTCGTCAATATTAGCTGGAACAATATCATCAGGTNTGATGCCAATTGTTTNTAATAATTTTTTCCTCTGTGGTGATGAGGAAGCTAATATAAATTTAATTTTTGTCACTTAGCNAGGGTATTCTTTATTTTCGAACCCTCCTATAGNAGATAAATTATTTATGTCTAAAAGTAATTCTACCTTTTGTAAGGTCATATGGTGTCATNTCAACGTTAACTTTGTCACCTGCTAAGACTCNAATNCGATTTTTTCTCATTTTTCCACTTGTATGTGCTAATATTTGGTGATCGTTTTCTAATGTAACTCTAAACATAGCATTAGGTAAAAGTTCTGATACTACGCCTTCAAATTCAATAACACCTTCTTTTGCCATAAATTAATCTCTCCATTTTATTAAAAATATNGTCACAATGTCCCTAAATGACATATTAATCAATAATTTTCTTGTTTTTANAAGTAATCTGAAAATCTGTCTTTTAATTTTTCAATCAATAAATCACGAACTTGACGATAACTATCTAATCTTTGTTGTCTGTTTCCAGTTGTTTGGCTAGCATCAGGTACATCGATATATTCAATTTCACAATCTTGTGNTTTTGTCTTANNTTTAACTTCANTGTAGGCTTCGTTGGTAAAAGTTATAATTAAATCAAAATATGTACTTTCAAGATCTGAGAATAGTTTAGAGNTATGGNNNGTTAAATCAAAATTNTCTTCAGCCATTACTTCTATAGCCATATGATCAATTNTACCCTTTCTAATTCCNCANCTATCTATNAANATNTTTTTNTNAAACCAAAGTTTCAAAATNGCTTCNGCCATTGGTGATCTTATTGAGTTTATATTNCATACAAATAATATNGATGTGANAAGCTTTNTTTTANTTTCCATCTAAANNTCTTACCTNGATCTTAAAATGCAAATTAATGTAAAAATTCTTCTTGCNGTTTCATTGTCCATTAAAATTTTTCCATCNAATCTTTCAATAACAAGNGTTGCNCCTTCNTCATGCAAAGCNTTTCTTCCAACNTCTACAGCTTGAATTTGTGAGGGTGGTTTTGTTCTAATTGCTTCGTAATAGTTTTCACAAACTTGTTTATAGTCCTTAATTAGTCTTCTAAAAGGTCCCATGGCTAGATAAAATGAGTTTAAAGTTTGGTTTTCATGAGACCTTACATCAAATAATAAATGTCTTGTTTCTTTAGCAAGAAATAACTGATATGGACCATCATGACCTTTCAATTCAAAGAAATTATTTTCAATTAAATCATAAATTGCAATAGCTCTTTCCTGTTTGTGCTCTGGTGATAAGTTTTCAGAACTAGTTTCTAGCATATCGATTTTTATTATTTTTTGAGTTATTTTGTTCATTAGTTGAGATTATGTGAAGGTGAAAATATAGTTGGCCATTCTTTATTTAAATCATCAATTCTAAATGATATCATATTTCCTTCTAACTTGATTATTATTTCACCAGAGAATATTAACTCAACATAATTTTCTTTTCTTTTTGCTGTCAAAAAATTTAGAATATGTTGAGAGTTTTTTGGGGGAAAATTTTTCTTCTTTACTTTTAAAACATTATCAAAGCATACGCCAGAAACTACTCTCATACTTTCTTTATTGCGAACTTTATTTTCCCAAACATATCTGGAACAAACTATAATAAATTGTTTTCTAATAAGTTCAAATTTTATTTCACTAATAGGTACAGCAGCATCCTGAATTAGCGAGGATAAAACATTATAGTCCTCATCATCTTTGCCAAACAAATGAAGCTTTATTATATCCATAGCAAATTCTTATTCTTTAAATCTTTGTATATTAGCGCCACAATTAATTAATTTTTTTTCAATATTTTCATATCCTCGATCTAAATGATATATCCTCGAAATTATACTTTCACCTTTTGCTTTGAGTGCGGCAATAACAAGCGATATTGAAGCTCTTAAATCTGTAGCCATCAGTCTAGCACCATTTAAATTATTTACTCCAACAACATTAGCTATTCCACCCTCAAGACTTATCTTTGCACCCATCCTTGTAAGTTCAGGAACATGCATAAATCTATTCTCAAAAATATTTTCTACTATTTTTGAATTACCTTTTGCAATTGTCATTAGTGTCATGAACTGTGCTTGCAAGTCAGTAGGGAAACCAGGATATTCTGAAGTTTCAACTGATATAGGTTTAATATTGCCATCTGATGAAATTTTTATAGTTTTACCTGTATTTTCCCAATTAACTCCTGCATTGATAAGTAACTTTGATAAAGACAATAAATGCATTGGATCACATTCAATTAGTTCAAGTTCACCGCCTGTAATTGACGCTGCTATTGCAAAGCTTCCAGCTTCAATTCTATCAGGAATAACCCTATGATCGCACCCACTTAATTCCTCTACACCGTCAATAGTTATTTCATCTGTGCCAGCACCACTTATTTTAGCACCCATAGAAATTAAGCATTTTGCTAGATCAATAATTTCTGGTTCTTTGGCTGCATTTATAATTTTTGTTCTCCCTCTGGCTAAAGAGGCTGCCATAATGGTATTTTCTGTTGCACCAACTGAAATTTTAGGAAAATAAATTTCTGATCCAATCAGACCTTTTTTGGGTGCTCTGGCTTCAATATATCCATTTGCAAGCTCTATTTTTGCCCCCATTTTTTCTAAAGCATTAATATGGAGGTCTACAGGTCTTGTTCCTATAGAACATCCTCCTGGTAAACTTACTTTTGCCACCCCTAATCTAGTAAGCAAAGGACCTAATACTAAAATTGATGCTCTCATTTTTCTTACAATGTCATACTGAGCAATATATTCAGTAGGCTCTCCTTTGAAATAAGCGACATTATTTTTAATGTCAGCTTTAATGCCTAAACTTTTTAAAAGAAGACACATGAATTTTGTATCTGCTAAGTTTGGCATAGATGACAATGTTAGGGTCCCCTTGTTAAATAAAAGCCCACATGCCATTAATGGTAAAGCAGCATTTTTTGCTCCACTTATTTTAATTTGTCCTTTAATTGGATTCCCACCAATTATTTTTAAACTATCCATTTATTTTTTTTTATTTCTAGTACTGTTATCAATTAATGGTGAAACACCAATATTTCTTTGTCTATATCTAATTTCATTATCTCCAGCCAATCTTTTCTGTTGTTTTCTTTTTAAAAGATTTAATCTCAAAGCTTCAGCTGATTTCTTATCTTTCTCTGTAGTCATCTTTATCTCTTTAACAAACTCAATTTTAATTTAATATAGACCATATAAATTGAATATGTCCTATTTAAGATGTTTTATAAAAAAATTATTGAAATAATCTTAAAAAAAATGTTTATTAATTACTAAATAAGCTGCACTAGCTCAGGGGTAGAGCACTCCCTTGGTAAAGTTTGCCTCTCTTAAATGAAAGTTTAAGATGAAAAGCTCTCAAATTCGGGGAAAGCTAAGGAAATTATCTAAGCCAATCCCGAGCCAAGCCATTATGGAAGGTGTAGAGACTGTACGGGAGCAACCTAAGGTTTTTTCTATGGTTAAGAGACAGTCCGCTTCCCTTTAGTTTCGAAAGAAAAATGGGAAGGAAGGGAGAGGTCACTGGTTCAATTCCAGTGTGCAGCACCACCTAATTTTTCCTTTTTCAGAGATGTAACTAAAAACTTTCATAGATATAATTATTTATTAAAGTCAATTGACCTTAGTTGAGTACAAAGATGTTTCTTGGATATTATAATTTTATATTCTAATATAATATTGTTTAAAAATTTACATATTAGGAATTTATTATGCCCAAAAGTTTTCAGCCAGTATCAGGTTTTGATCTTCCAAGATTTGCTGGTGTACCAACATTTATGCGATTACCTTATGTTTCTCTCGAGGATAAGGATATTAGTAAGGTACAAATTGGATTAATTGGAACTCCATGGGATTCTGGAACAACAAATAGACCAGGTCCAAGACATGGTCCGCGTCAACTAAGAGATTATTCAACAATGATTCGAGCTCAAAATGGCTATACTGATATAAGACCTTTTGAATTAGTTAATTGTGCTGATCTAGGAGATGTTGGTCCAAATCCTATTGATATAAATGATACATTAGACAGAATGTCTAGTTTTTATAAAAAAGTTAAGTCTAATGGAATTCTGCCACTTACAGGAGGAGGGGATCACTTATGTTCTTTACCAATTCTAAGAGGGATAGCATCAGATAAACCTGTGGGAATGATCCATTTTGATAGTCATACAGATCTATTTAACAGTTACTTTGGGGGAACAATGTATACGCATGGTACACCTTTTAGGAGAGCTGTAGAAGAAGGTTTNCTNGANCCNAAANGAGTTATTCAGATTGGTATTAGAGGAACTGCTTATGATAAAGAGGANCATGATTTTGCTAAGTCTGTNGGNATTAAAATTNTTATGATTGAAGAGTTTTTTNAACGAGGNATTAAGGATGTAATGTCTGAAGCAAGAGATATTGTTGGAGNAAAGCCAACATATATTTCCTATGATATAGACTTTGTCGATCCAACTTTTGCGCCAGGTACTGGCACACCGGAAGTAGGAGGGCCTAATTCATTCCAGGCAATTCAGGTAGTAAGAGAGTTAGATGGAGTTAACATAATAGGTGCGGATCTTGTTGAAGTTTCTCCACCTTTTGATACTAACGGAGGTACAGCTTGGTTAGGAGTATCTATCATGTTCGAATTATTATGCGTTATGGCGAAAAATATTAGTGATAAAAATAAATAAACTATTTTACTATAATTACTTATTAGCCTTTTGTTTAACATGTTTTAATCCATCTATTGGCAAAAGTTCTGATACTCAAGAACTCGATGGCATTTGGTTTATATGTGAGTTTAGCGTTAGTAATAATCCTCCTGATGATAGTTGTGAAATGCTTGATAACGACGGTTTTTTAGTTGAACAGGGAAAAATTTCACATTTAAAAATTAAAAATAGTAAACAAAAGGGTTGCAGAGGCGATAGGATAGGCCATTGTTTTAAGGATGGCACACCTGGTTTAAAAGCAAAGAAAAGAAAAATTGGGGAGTTTGTTATTGGCTCGAACTGGGTGGAGATTGATTATTTAGCTTGTTCCCAGAGATATTGGTTCAAAGAGTATGAAAATTTCTGGCATGGATGGCCTGATGATAAAAAGTGTATTTGGACAAGGACAAAAGAGTTTTTTGTTCAAAGATACGAGGGTGACTTAGAAATTAATTAGTTTTTATTTTTTGAATTTCACTTTCCAAACTTGACACTAAAATTTCCATTTCGTCTAATTGCTCAGTTTCTAACATAGGTAAGAGGCTATTCAAAAGTCTTTTAGATCCTTTTACTTTTTTCTTTTTCGCTATTGAAGAATAACTTGCTGCAAGCAAAATATTTCTATTACTCTGATCTATTAATGCAAGATTTGCTAAATAAAGATAAGCATTATTTTGATTTCTAGAAGCTGCTAATTTATAAGATGTTGCGGCTTTAATAATATTCCTTTCTCCACCAATGCCATGTTCGTACATCCAACCAAGTTTAAATGATGCTGAGGGAATTTTTTTTTCTGATAGCAATTGGAAAATTTTTCTAGCCTCTATATGATCCTCTTGATCATCTGATTTGATAAGATATAATCCAACTTTAAATTGAGCTTCAGTTAAACCATTATCAGCGGCAAGTTTAAAAAAATATAATGCTTTTTTGATTTTGCCTTCATCTTCAAACTTTATACCTATTAAAAAATTTTGTTTAGGGTCAATTACAAAGTTTTTATCCCTATACCAGTTCATTGCATCGCCATACGTTTCATGCGCAATAATAGAATTGGGAAATATAAAAATTAAATTTATAAAAATACAAAAAACTAATAATCTTTTTCTGAAAAACTTGAATGATTTGGAAATTCTTACCATAATTCAATATATGTTTTTTTTTTAGAGATACAAAATGAAAATGCATTTACTCAATGATAGATCCACTTTTCGAATTCAAGGTGAAGATACTTTTGAATTTTTACAATCGGTATTAACTGCCGATATTAATCCTCTGAAGGAAAATAAAGCAGTCGCTTCTTGTCTTTTAAGTGCTCAGGGTAGAGTCATGTATGATTTTCTTTTGTATCCCGAAGATAGCGATGAGTTTTCATGTGTAGTTGACTGTCACAATTCTGAAAAACAGGAATTAATTAAAAAAATAAGTATGTATAAATTAAGAAGTAATGTGAATATAGAAGACAGTTTAAATCTAAATATAGCTATTAGTTTTTCAAAAGAGAGTAATTTTATTATTGACCCAAGGCATAAAGACTTACCGTTTAGGTATTTAATTGAAGATCATAAGAAAAACCTATTAGATAACAATAATTCATTATACTTAAATAGCAGGTTAAAATTAGGCGTCTCTGAAGGGCCTGACGAAATACCTAGAGGTGATGCTTTGCCACTAGATTTCTGGATGGATAAAACATCACATGTTTCTTTCAACAAGGGGTGCTTTATAGGGCAGGAAGTTACTGCAAGGGTATTTCATAGAAACAAAATAAGAAGACGACTTATTGTAATTGATTTAAAAGAAATAGATTTTGGTAAGAGTGATTTACCAAAAACTTTTAAATATATTAATAAAGTTAGTAATTACTTACTTTTACTTGCAACAACAGATTTTTTAAAAGAGTTTGAGAATAAAACAAAAAAACCTCAGATAGAGTTACTTGGTAAAAAAAATATTTTTTATTTTTATAATTAATTTTTGAAAAGATTTTTTACTGAATCCGAGGCATTTTCTTTGTCTGATATAATTTTTTTTACTTTAGCAATTTCACTTTCAAGTTTATTTATATACTCTTTAAGATCAGATATATTCCACCTATCCATTTCAATTTTAACATTTTGTGGTTTTAATTCTTCTAGATCATCCATTGTATTTATCTCATAAATTAATTATATGTATAAATTATAATCTTAGAATACATATCGTTTTGATTTTGTAAATTTAGTTTTGGAGTTTTTTATGTCAGCACCTTTAATGCCTAAAGCAACAGCTATTTGGCTAATAGAAAATACAGCATTAACATTTGATCAGATATCTCAATTCTGTAATATACATATTTTAGAAATTCAAGCTATAGCGGATGGTGAAGTTGATACAGGCATAATGGGTTTTAGTCCAGTTATTAATGGTCAGTTAACTAATGAAGAAATTCAAAGATGTGAAAAAGACACTTCAGCAACTCTAAAGATAATTTCATCTAATCTTCCAGAGGTAAGTCTAAAAACAAAAGGTCCTAAGTATGTCCCTCTTTCAAGAAGAGGAGATAAACCTAATGCAATAGCATGGCTTGTAAAGTACCATTCTGAACTTAAAGATTCTCAAATTGTAAGGTTAATTGGAACTACAAAAAGTACTATTGAGAAAATAAGGGATAGAAGTCATTGGAATATACTAAACATTACTGCAAAGCACCCTGTTTTATTAGAACTATGTAGCTACGAAGACCTCAATAAGGCAATAGTTAAAGCTGGTGGTGATCCAACAACTTCAGAAGTTCAGGTGAATACAATTTCTGAGCTACCATAAGGATGGAAGATGATCATTCAAAAATAAAAGATAAATTAAATGATTTAATAAACCAGCATGCTGAATTAGATGATGCTATAGAAAGAATTAATGAGGTTATTCCTTTTGACCAAATTAAACTTCAAAGATTAAAGAAAAGAAAATTAATACTTAAAGATGAAATAAAAAAATTAAAATCTAAGATTTTGCCTGATATTATTGCTTAGTTTTTAATTTTTTAAAAATCCTGGAAGTAGAATTATTAAGAAAATTTTTTCATAATTTAAAAATTACTATAACTACTTCTTTATAATAGTCTAATTAGCTATTTTCTATTCTTTAGAGTTGACAAATCATATGGAGTTTTTTGGTATAATTGATTTAACCAGTTAGCAAATAGAAGAAAAGCAAAAGGTCTCCAAATGTTTGTAGGCGTTTGTTTAACATCATTATTAGGATAATAATTTTCAGGCATTAGTATTTTTTGATTAGAGTTTAAATCCCTTTCATACTCTTTATGCAAAGTATTAAAATCATATTCAAGATGATTAAAAATAAAAAAGTCATCATTATTATTATTAATCATCATGCCAATCCCAGCATTTTTTGAGGAAGCAAGAATATCAAACTGTGAAAATTTTTTAATATCAACCTCTTTGGTCTCAGTATGTCTTGAAACAGGCATTGGAAAAATATCTGTAAAGCCTTGCATTAATCTTAATTTTGCTTGATTGATTTGATGAGAAAAAATACCAAATATTTTATCATCTAATTTATGCTTTGGAATATTATATTGATGATATAAAATTGCTTGTGCTCCCCAGCAAACCCCTATTTTTTGGAATACATGATTATTAGACCAATCAATAATTTCAACTAATTCTTTCCAATATGCTACTTTTTCAAAAGGAAGAGTTTCAACTGGAGCCCCTGTGATTATTAGCGCATCATAAAAATTATCTTTTATTTCGTCTAATGTATAATAAAACTCATTTAAATATGCTGTTTCTTCATTCTTTGGTTGATAAGAGGCAGTTGTCATTAACGTCAACTCTATTTGAAGAGGGCTATTGCCTAAAAGCCTAGCAAATTGAACCTCCGTATCTCTTTTTTTAGGCATTAAATTTAAAAGGATTACTCTCATTGGTCTGATATCCTGTCTGAGAGCAGTATCGCTTGAAATTAATTGTACCTGCTCTTTTTCTAGTTGCTGTTTTGCTGGTAGTTTAGAGGGTACTTTTATAGGCATGGCTGATATTTATTTACGATTAAACTCATTTGTTAAAATTAAAAAATGAAAATTTGTTCAATGGATCAAAAGAAAACTTGATAGTATCTTTTATTGGTTTAGTAAATTTTCCAATCATATTCACATTATCTAATCTTCTATCAATAAATTGCTCTACATTTTTTAAATCCGGATCTGATAACCCTAGCCAATACATCAATGAACTGGAATAAATACCAGCAAGAGTTGCTCTTTTTGTGTAAAAAGAAAAATCTGTAGATCTATCACCAGCTACTTTCGAGATTTCATCAGTAGAATTATACATTGCTTTTAATGCCAATTTAGAATTGTTAGGTAAAGCTAAAATGCCAATAGATCTTCGAACAGCTTCTTTATATGGTTTCAAAATTTCAAATCGGACAAGTAATAAACTCTTAATTTTCTCTGGCATTCTTAAATCTTTATTATCATTTTTCTCATATAAATTTATCATTTGCCTATCAGTAAAGTCTCCAAAATGAAGTACCGCATCAATTATTCCTCTTGGGAATAAATCATCATAGGTCTTTTCATCAATAGAATGAGCTTTAAAGCCAGTTAAAATACTATCCTTAGACCAACCATCAAAATTAATATTTTTTAATGCAGCGTCAATTATTTTATCTTTTAAATTAATTTGGTCAGACATAGTTTCTCCAATTATAGTACTTGTAAGCCTTTTAATATTTAAATATACAAAATGATAAAAAAAATCAAAAAAATCAGAGAAAAATTGTAATTTCTTAACAATTTGGTTTGCTAAATGACTAACAATGTGTTACTTACGGCGACTTATATATATTTAAACTATGAAAGATTTTGAGTGTTAGTAACAGTTAGAGACAATAATATTGATCAAGCCTTAAGAGTATTAAAGAAAAAAATGCAAAGAGAAGGTGTCTTCAGAGAAATGAAAAATAGAAGAGCCTATGAAAAACCTTCAGAAAGACGAGCAAGAGAAGAAGCAGAATCTACAAGAAGAGTTAGAAAACTAATGAGAAAAAGGTTAGAGCGAGAAGGTTATTAAACTTATATAATTAAATCTTTAATTTTAAAAAATAAATACATTTTTGATAGTTTTTAACAAATTATTTTTATTTATTAAAGAGTTACTTTTTTTAACATTAAAATTTCAAATATAAAATCTACCTCATATAAAACGTCATTTATATTTTAATCTAAATAAATATTTAAAAACATTAATCTAAAGCTTGAATAACTTCTTCACAAACTTTTTTAGCATCACCAAATAACATCATAGTATTATCTCTAAAAAAAAGTTCATTATCTACACCTGCATATCCTGAAGCCATCGATCTTTTGATAAACAAAACAGTTCCGGCGTTCTCAACATCCAAAATAGGCATGCCATAGATTGGTGATTTAGGATCAGTTTTAGCTGCAGGATTTGTAACATCATTTGCTCCTATAACAAATGCAACATCAGCTTGTGAAAAATCACGATTAATTTCTTCAAGCTCAAAAACTTCGTCATAAGGGACATTTGCTTCGGCTAAAAGTACATTCATATGACCAGGCATTCTTCCAGCGACTGGATGAATTGCATACTTAACCGTTATTCCTCGGGACTTTAGAATATCTGACATTTCCCTTAAAGCGTGTTGTGCTTGAGCAACTGCCATTCCATAACCTGGGACAATTATTACTGTTGAAGCATTATCCATTATAAAACCAGCGTCATCAGCAGATCCTCTTTTAACCATTTTATCAGAGGAACCTTTTTGTGTTGGGTCAGCCTCATTTTCACCGCCAAAACCCCCAAGAATAACACTAAAAAAAGATCTGTTCATGCCTTTACACATTATATATGACAATATTGCACCACTTGCTCCAACTAATGAACCTGTGATAATTAAAAGAGGGTTGCCTAGGGTAAATCCAATTCCACATGCAGCCCATCCAGAATAAGAATTGAGCATAGAAACAACTACTGGCATATCAGCTCCGCCTATAGGTATAATTATAAGTACACCTATAAGAAGAGAAACTATAAAAATACCCCAAAAAGCTGAAACAGAATTAGTTGCAACCAAAGCAATAATCAATACTAGCAACAAAATTCCAAGAAAAGCATTGAATGGATGTTGTAAAGGGAATGTTACAGGTTGACCAGAAACAAGTCCTTGTAATTTTCCAAAAGCAACGATTGAGCCTGTAAAAGTAATAGCACCAATTGCAAGGCCAAGTCCCATTTCAAATAATGATCCACCAGCAATATTACCAAGTTCACCTATGCCATATGCAGAAGGATTGTAAAAGGCTGCAGTAGCAACTAATGTCGCAGCTAAGCCAACCAAACTGTGAAAAGCAGCAACTAACTGAGGTAATGCTGTCATATCGATACTTCTTGCAATATATGCTCCGATTAGGCCTCCAATTGCAATACCTGCAAATATTATTAGGTAAGTTGAAGTGCTGAAAGGTATTATTGCTAATGTTGTCAGTATAGCTATCCCCATTCCTATCATGCCAAAAAGATTTCCTCTTCTAGCGGTTTCTGGATGAGATAGTCCGTTAAGAGATAAAATAAAAAGAACAGCAGAGATGAGATATAATATTGAAGAATAAAAACCTATCATTTATTTTCTCCTGAAGGTTTTTTTCTTTTGAACATAGAAAGCATTCTTTGCGTTACTATGAAACCACCGAATATATTAATTGATGCTAGCACAATAGCAAAAAAACCCATTAGTGAAGCAAAGAAGTTAGGGTCCTTTGGACCGGCAGCAATTAACGCTCCAACAATTATTACACTTGAAATAGCATTAGTTACACCCATAAGAGGTGAATGAAGTGCTGGAGTAACAGACCAAACAACAAAGTAACCTATAAAACAAGATAATACCAATACAGTTATCCCAAATATTAATGGGTCAACTGCACCATGGCCAGAAAGTGAAATCGAAGCAATTTCATCACCTAAATTAGAAGCTTTCGAAGCAAGTTCATTTAACTTAGATGAACCTAACTTAGTAGCTAATTCGTTGAGACTGTCACTAATTGAAGTAGCTTGATCTGCTAAGTCACTAGACATATTCGTATCTGATTTCATTTTGATCCCTCAATAAAGTATTTATTTTAGTAATAATTTTCCGGCTTTAGTAAGTAATGTGCCTTTTACTATTTCATCTTCTAAATCAATATTAACCTTTAATTTTTCTGCATCCCAAATATTTTCAATGAAAGAAAAAATATTTCGAGCAAATAAACGACTTGCATCTCCAGCAAGTCTACTCGGTATATTTGTATAACCTACAACATTTACATCGTATTTGATGTTTATTTTATCAGCTTCAGTTGCTGAACAATTTCCACCAGCAACAGCAGCAAGGTCAACAATGACAGAACCTGGTTTCATAGATTTAACCATTGAATCTGATATAAGTTTAGGAGCTGGTTTTCCGGGAATTAGAGCTGTTGTTATTACAATATCCTGATCACTGATTGTTTTGGCAACAAGTTCTGCTTGCTTTTTTTGGTATGCGGCACTCATTTGCTTTGCGTAACCACCAGATGACTCTGCCTCTTTAAATTCATCATCTTCAACTGCAACAAATTTACCTCCTAGAGACTCTACTTGTTCTTTGGCAGCAGGCCTTACGTCGGTTGCAGAGACAATTGCACCCATTCTTTTTGCTGTTGCTATTGCCTGAAGACCAGCTACCCCCGCGCCCATTACCAAAACCCTTGCTGGAGGAATAGTACCAGCTGCAGTCATCATCATAGGAAATGCTTTTCTATAAATTTGTGAAGCTTCAATCACCGCTCTATAGCCAGCTAAATTTGATTGACTAGATAAAACATCCATTGATTGTGCTCTTGATATTCTTGGCACCTGCTCTAAAGCAAAGCTGGTTATACCCATCTCTGCACACTGTTTAATTTCTTTGGGATTCATATGTGCTTCCATCTGGCAGATAAGAATAGCACCTTTTTTAAATAATTTTAAAACATTTACATCTGGTCTAATTATTGAAAAAACTAAATCAGCGTTAGAAAGAAGTACTTTTTGAGACTTTACTATTTCACAACCTACTTTTTTATAATCTTCATCATAGTATGAAGATGATGCACCTGCATTACTTTCAATAGATATTTTAAATCCAAGACCAATCAGTTTTTTGACAATTTCTGGGGTGCAGGATACCCTTTCTTCAAACTGACGGCTTTCTTTAATTATAGCAACTTTCATTTAGTTTTCCTGGTTAATTGCAGAGCATTTCAATTCAATAATAATTTAATACATTCCTTAATATTACTATTCTAACGTGTCAATATTAATTCCTGCATAGTTTGATATTTGAATTTGTTTTTTTGTTAATTCATTAATATCAAACTCTTCAATCATATCTTCAAAAATTCTATGCCAATTAACTTCAGCTTTTAATCGCATAAACACTGAACCTAGTCCTACGGCGGCTCTATCCATTAATACAAATTCTCTAGGAGGTTCTACTCCTCCAATATTTTTTAATTCTTGATGAACTTTTGAAGCAACTTCTCTTCCCTCTTTACCATCTCTTAACTGGCTAATTGGCTCTGAACTATCATTTAATAATGGAGCATATAGAAACCTTGCCCAAACACTTAATACTTCGATCATTTCTTTGTTCAGCTTTCCAAAGCCCCACTTGTAATATGCTTCCTCAGCTAATTTTGAATTATCTGTTTTAAGAGCTTTATATAAGGTTATAACGCCTTCTACAAAAGTTGGGTTAAAAAATCTTATACTACCAAAATCAAGCAAATTTATTTTTTCTTTATCTGTGATTGAGTAGTTTCCTAAATGAGGATCGCCATGAATAACACCATAAAAATAAAATGGTATGTACCATGCCTTGAACATATTGACTGCAACGTTATTTCTTGATTCTAAGTTAGGTTTCAATTCAAGCCAGTCTAAAAGTTTATTGCCTTCAAGCCAAGTCATAGTAAGCAGTCTATCTGTTGATAAGTTATCAATTACATCGGGCACAAAAACATTTTTTTCTGATTTTAAAATCTCAGAATAAAGCTTTAGATTAGAAGCCTCTCTTTTATAATCGAGTTCTTCTGATAACCTTGCTGATAATTCTTTATGAATAGACTTTGTTGAAATNGCTTTATCTGCTCGNTCATATAAATTAAAGGCTAANTTTAGTTGTTTTAAATCTGCTTCAATTGCACTTTGCATATCNGGATATTGAAGTTTACAAGCTAGATNTTNCCCATCAATGCTNATAGCTTTGTGAACTTGTCCAAGTGAAGCGGCAGAACAAGANTGTTTTTCAAAACTCTTAAATTTTTTTTGCCAATCACTGCCTAACTCTGACATCATTCTGCGCTTAACAAAAAGCCAGCCCATAGAAGGTGCGTCGGCTTGAAGTTTCGATAACTCTTCTCGGTATTCAGGTGGAAGTGCATCAGGAATAGTAGATAAGATTTGAGCAACCTTCATCAGAGGACCTTTTAATCCACCTAAGGCTTCGCCTAAAACTTTAGCATGACTATCTCTGTCTATTTTAATNCCTAANTATCTTTCACCTGCNACCCTTGCNGCTAAANCCCCAACNGCTGAAGTTACATTTGCATATCTTTTAAGTCTACCTAAAGAAGTAGNTTTNTCATTATCAGANGTACTCATTATTTCTCTAAATCATCTATTAGTGAAGAAATTGTATTCAATCCNATGTCCCAGAATTTTGGATCTGAAGCATCAAGTCCAAATGGTGATAGTGCNTCTTTATGGTGNTTTTTACCTCCNGACTTTAGAAGATTCAAATAATTANCTGTAAAATTAGATGCATCAGAAAGTCTCACTTGCCATAAACTATTCACCAAACAATCTCCAAAAGCATATGCATAAACATAAAATGGCGTATGAATAAAATGAGGTATATATGACCAAAGGGGTTTATAGCTATCGTCCAATTTAATAGCATCACCAAGAGCTTGAGATTGTGTTTCCATCCAAATTTCACTAATTTGTTCAGGCATTAGTTCATTAGATTNTCTTTTATCATGGAAAGCTGTTTCAAAATTATGAAAAGCTATTTGTCTAACAACTGTATTTAGCATGTCTTCAACTTTTTCAGCTATCATAGATTTTTTATTTTCTTCAGTATCTGCTTTTGAAAGAAGTTTCTGAAAGACTAGCATCTCTCCAAAAACAGATGCTGTTTCAGCAAGAGTTANAGGAGTGTCTGATAAAAGATAGCCATTCTCAGAAGCTAAAGTCTGATGTACACCATGACCTAGTTCATGTGCTAAAGTCATTACATCTCTCGATTTTCCACTATAATTCATGAGTATGTAAGGGTGAACCTCAGGCACACAAGGGTGAGCATATGCTCCAGANTCTTTACCATTTCTAATCTCAGCATCAATCCAATTATTATCAAAAAATTTTCCAGCTATTTTTGCAATTTCAGGAGATAGTTCCATNAAACTTGATAAAACTATTTCTCTAGCTTCATTCCATGACCATTTTTGGTTTGGTTTGTTAGGTAGAGGTGCATTTCTATCCCACCANTTTAATTTTTCTTTACCAAACCATTGTGATTTTANTTTATAATATCTATGACTTAAGTCACTAAATCTAGCAGTAACTGCTTCAGCAAGAGCTTTAACCACTTNATCTTCTACGTCATTATCTAAATTCCTTGAAGAAATTGGATTTTTAAATCCTCTTTTTTTATCCTCTATAAATTTATCTCTTGAAATTGTATTTAAGATTAGGGACCTAGTCCTTTTATTTTCATCAAGTACTCTAGAAAATTCTAATCCAGCTTCTTTCCTTAATTCAGGATCTTGATCGCTTAGAAGGTTTAATATTTGGGTTTCACTAATTGTATCACCTTTAATATTAAATCTTAAATCAGATGAACTTTCATCAAATAGCCTCACCCATGCACCACGTCCACTTGGACTTTTTTCTGCAATAAACTGTTCAAGATCACTAGATAATTGGAAAGGTTTTCTTTGAAAAATTCTTCTTAACCAGGGCTTCCATATTGAGATATTTTCGTTACTCATAAGTGAGGATGAATCTTCATCACTTATATTCATTATTTCAAGTTCAAAAAAAATAAGGTCAGAGTAAATTTTTGATGCTAATTCTCTAATTTCTTGATATTTCTGACCGTACTCTGGTTTATCGGTGTTAATAGAGAANGATAAAGAAACATAACTATACAATTTTCCAATTGTTTCGTTAATTTCTTCATAATCTTCTATTGCTTCTTTGAGTTCATTACTTGTTAGATTATTTACCTTATTCTGATAATTATTTATAAAGTCTCTAGCTAAATTATTAGCTTTTTCTTTATCATTTTGAAAATTGATATCTTTATCTGATTTATATAAATCTTTAAGATCCCAGTGAGGTAAATCTCCAAGCATTAATTTCTCCAGGAATAAGTAATTGAACTTTTAAGTTATATAAGAATAAATTACCTAAGATCAAAGAAAAATAAATAATGAGTGGCATATAAATAGATATTTTATTTTATTTTATTGTTTGTTAAACACTTAAACTAAGGCCCTATAGTTGAACTGGATACAACGCAGGATTCCTAATCCTGAGCTCGAGGTTCGAGTCCTCGTAGGGTCGCCACTTTAATTTGAGGTAATTTANTATGTTTGAATTCACACCAACTCCCCGCGTAAAAAGATCTCCTTTCTATGAAGCAACTGTTCGAGACGGAGTAAAAAGCTTTTATCCATACAATAATATGTTTTTGCCTACTGGATATGGAAATCCAGAAAAAGAGTATTGGAGGTTGATAAATGGTGTTTCAATGTGGGATGTTGGAGTTCAGAGGCAAGTTGAGCTTTCTGGAAAGGACGCTTCCATTTTAGCTCAAATATTATCTCCAAGAGATCTTACAAAACTCTCTATAGGCCAATCTAAATATATCGCTATGTGTGATCATAGAGGAGTAATTATCAATGATCCTATTCTATCCATGCTTGATGAAAAAAAATATTGGTTCTCTATAGCTGATTCTAAAGTTCTTTTTTGGGCAAGAGCAATTGCTGCTGAAAGAAATTTGAATGTTGATATTATAGAACCTGATGTCTCACCATTGGCTATTCAAGGTCCAAAATCTGTAAACGTCATTTCATCACTATTTGGAGATTGGGTAAAAGAACTTAAGTATTTTTATTTTAAAGAAACATCACTTAACGGGATACCATTACTTTTAGTTAAATCAGGGTGGTCAAAACAAGGTGGCTTTGAATTATACCTTATGGATGGTTCCAAGGGAGATGAATTATGGGAAATTGTCAAGGAAGCAGGAAAACCATGGGATATAGGACCTGGTTACCCAAACACTACTGAAAGAATTGAAAGTGGACTTCTATCATGGGGTGGAGATACAGACGATGATACTAACCCTTATGAAGTAAGATTAGGTAAATATGTTGATTTAAATGTACCTGATAATGTTATAGGAATTGAAGCCTTAAGAAAAATAAATAAAGAAGGCCCAAAAAGACACCAATTGGGTATTATTTTAGATAGTGATGAACAATTTAAATCTCATGCATTATGGTATGATGTTTTATCAAATGAAAAAAAAGTAGGAGATATGACTTGTGGAATCTGGTCAAACAGATTGGAAAAAAATATTGGATTATGTTTAGTTTCAGTTAAAATTAATCCTGGTGATGAAGTGTATTTAAGCAAGGAAAATAAAATTTATAAAGGAAAAATGACTGAGCTTCCATTCATTTAGAAAGGTTAATTAAGTTCTATGGCTAGAAAAAATAACAAAGTAATTATTACATGTGCAATGACTGGGGGCATTCATGTACCTACAATGTCTGATTATCTTCCAGTAACGCCAGAAGAAATTGCACAGCAATCAATAGATGCTGCCAATGCTGGTGCTTCTATTTTGCACTTACATGCAAGAGACCCTGAAAATGGAAGGCCANCATCTGATCCTGAAATATTTAACAAATTTTTNCCTNTTATAAAGGAAGAAACTGATGCAATAATAAATATTACAACAGGTGGCGGTCTCCAAATGACNNTAGAGCAAAGGCTTGAAGCGCCANTAAAATTTAAACCAGAAATGTGTTCATTNAATATGGGCTCTATGAATTTTGCACTTTTTCCTGCAGCTGCAAAATTAAAAAACTGGAAACATGATTGGGAAAAACCTTTTCTTGAAGCAAGTGAGGATTTTATCTTTAGAAACACCTTTGGAGATGTGAGAAAAATTGTAAAAATGTTAGGNGATGAATGTGGAACAAAATTTGAGCATGAATGTTATGACATAGGTCATCTTTATAATTTAGCTCATTTTGTTGATGCAGGTATAATTAAACCACCTTTTTTAATACAATCTATTTTTGGTGTATTAGGTGGAATAGGACCAGAGATGGATAACGTTTTATTTATGAAACAGACAGCTGACAGACTTTTTGGTGATAATTATATATGGTCAGTTCTTGCAGCAGGAAGATTTCAAATACCNTTTGTTACTCAAGCTGCTATGATGGGTGGTAATGTTAGAGTTGGTCTAGAAGATTCAATTTACTTAAGCAAGGGTGTTTTAGCAAAATCTAATGCTGAGCAAGTTATAAAGATAAAAAAAATATTGGAAGAACTTGGAATGCAAATAGCCACTCCAGACGAAACAAGATCAATTCTTGGATTAAAAGGTAAAGACTTAGTTAATTTTTGACCTTATTTTATTAGATAATATTGATTTATACTGAATTATAAATACTAAAAGAGATCCAAGGCCCATTGTTATAAATGCAAATTGCCACGCACTTGGATTATCTGTTCCTCCATTAATATCAAGAATAGCTCCAATGATTGGTCCTGCAACAGCGCCGCCACTAAATCCTATTATAGAATGAACAGCAAGTATGGCGCCTCTCTCACTGTCGTCTGAAGCTGACACTGTGCCTGCTGTTAAAGCTCCAGAATCAAGCATTATAAAAAAATGATATAAGCCTGCCAAAAATATAATTAGCCATAAAGAAAATGAGACTGATAAAGCGCAAATTATTGAAAATAAAAAAGTAGATCCACCAATAATCATAAGAACTCTTTTACGTCCATAGTCTAAACAAAACTTTGCACCTAATAGTGATGAAATCATTCCTAGAAACATAATAATACCAATTATCAATGAGAGAAAGTCAGATGAAATATAATTTGGTGTTTTTAGACTTGTCCATATAAGAAAAGTAAAAATCCATGCTCTATATGCAAACAGTTCATATGTATGTGTTCCATAGGATAAAATATACCCTAACGCCTCTTTATTTTTAAATGCAGGTCTAAGGTCAAAAAACTTTCTGTTTGATATAGATCTTTGTTTATTTTGAGTTGATACTAATATAATTATCAGAACGCCAGATAAAGCAGATGATATGGCTGTAGCATAACAAGCTACCTGCCATGACAAGTTTGAAAATATATAGCCAACAACAGCGAAACTTATACCGTTAGAAATTCCAAATGAAGATGTGTACCAGGGTGTTAATTTAACCCTATCATTCATATTCAAACGTGAATTAAGTACTTGCAAACCTGGCATATACGTTCCAGCAAGACCGGAGCCAACTATTCCCCATAAAAAGCAAGTTGACCAAAAACCCTCAGCAAAAAACCATAGTCCTAAGCATCCCAATGAAACTGAAAAGCTTGCTACGATAACAATCCATTTTGGATCATATTTATCAGTTAAACCAACGTATATTGGGGTGAGTAAAAGATAACCTATAAAATACGATCCACTAATCCATCCAACATCTGTATTTGAAAAGTTCCATAAATCTCTAAATTCAATTAAATATATTGGCCAGAGTGCAAAACTCAAATTACTTAATATTAAAGATAAGCACATCAATGATAAAAGAAATATTTTGTTTGTTTTGAAGTTAAAAACTTTTATCATCTATTATCTAATATCAAATTGTGAGGATAATATTTCTATAAACAACATAACATTACCATTTACTTCAAGTGAACCACTTTCAATTATTCTTTCGAGAGGGGGTGGCGTAGAGAGTGAACACTTAGTAGATATCGCACTTAGTGACTCTAAAGGGAAGTTAATTATTTCAATTGGTGATATGGACCGAATAGTTTATCCAAGATCCGCAACTAAACTTTTCCAATGCTTAGCTCTGGCATCTTTTAACCCTGAAGTTACTCAAAAAGAATATTCAGTAATATGTTCAAGCCATAACGGTCAANAAGAGCATGTCGAAGTNGTNCAAAAATTTTTAGAAAAAAATAANCTATCGCAAAAAGATTTAATATGCACTGCTCATTGGTCACTTGAAAAAAATATTTTTATTGATCAGGTCAGAAAATATGAAGAGCCCCCAAAACTTTTGAGCAATTGCAGTGGNAAGCATTCTGGAATGTTATTACTGAGNAAATTGTTAAACACTGACTCAAAAGGTTATGAAACACTGGAGCATCCNGTTCAGAAAAGAATTATTGAAATAATAAATTATTTATCTGGACAAAATATATTAGAATTTCCTTTTGGAGTTGATGGATGTGGTGTTCCAGCTTTTAGTGCTCCAATAAAAGTTTGGGCTAAAGCTTTTGCTAGTTTTGCNAATAGTAAAGGTTTGTCAGATGANCTTAAAAAGGGNAAGGAACTTATCTCAAATGCTATATATAATGAACCTCTTTTGATAGCTGGAGAAAGAAGAATTTGTNCAGCAATCGCTAGAGACTTAGGTGATAAAATAACACCNAAAATGGGGGCTGAAGCTGTTTANTGCTGTTCTTTAAATGATACTGGCTTAGGTCTTGTATTAAAATGCAGAGATGGATCTAGGAGAGCTGTTGAGTTTGCTTTAGGAAAAATATTTTCGTTACTTAATTATAAAATTTCCAAAATTTTAAACAAACATTTTGATCCTAATATATATAATTTAAGTGGTAAAAAAATAGGTTTAAAAGAAGCAAGACTAAATAGAGCTTGATAGATGTTTATCAATTTTATCTGCAATCATTGCACTAACATTTACATTTGATTCTTTTGTAACTCCAGCTATATGAGGTGTTAAAATTACATTTCTCAAATCANCAAAATAGNTTCCTGAATTTATATCCATAGGCTCAGTTTCAAAAACATCTAATGCTGCACCTTTAATTTCATTTTTCCTTAATTTTTCAGAAAGAGCTTTNTCATCAATTANACCACCTCTGGNAGCATTNATNATGATAGCATTNTTTTTCATAAAATTAAGATTTGTTGAATTTATTAAATGATGAGTACTTTCGTTAAGTGGTGTATGAACACTTATTACATCGGCATCTCTTAAAAGTNTTTCTAAGCTAACGTTTTTAACATTATNCCATGCTGATGATTTNTTATCAAGAAAGGGATCGAAGGCAATAATTTCCATGTTAAAACTCNTAGCAAGATTAGCAGTTTTCTGAGCAATTTCTCCAAATCCAACTAATCCTAAAACTTTACCAGTAATTTCATTCCCAGAACTTTNTTCTCTTGGCCATGCCCCTGATACCATTTCTTCAGTTTTATTAAATGCACCTCTTAATAAAACTAAAGCTGAGGTAANNACGTATTCTACAACAGCATTTGTATTAGCNCCNGTTGCAGGATATACNTCTAAANTTCTTTTTTTACATNNNTCTAAATCAATATTATCAAGGCCAACACCCAATCTTCCAANACATGATAAGTTTGGAGCATTAGTTAAAAGNTTTTNATTAACTTGCGTACGATTTCTTACTATAAGAGCTTTTATATCTTTCATCATATCTGGAATCTTTTCCTGATTATCTGCAAGACTTTTATCGTATATTACTTCATACTTTGATCTCAATAAATCTACTGCTCTATCANNCATAAATTCTGTTATTAAAATCATAAATATCTCCTAAATNTCTAATACNGGTATTTTCATTGCTGATGCCACNTCTTTAAGNGTTTTTGTNTGATCGCCATAAGTCAAGGCCATATGATGCTCTAAACCAGAACTAATAATATCTTTTAAGACATCATTTGAATTTCTATCAAANTGCAAAACNCCAGAAGTGCCTGTAAAAGCCATAGTTCTTTTTAGCATTTGTCCTTTTGAAATTATCATCTTTTCTTCNCCNAATGCTTGAGAAATTCTCATTAATGTAACAATTCCTTGTTTTAANGGGAATTCAAAAAGTAAAGGCATTTTTCTATTAGTATGAATTGTTGCNTGTGCTTTAAAATTTTCATCACACATTGATAAAGGTGCTTGTCCACANTGCCAAACAACGCCCGTATTATCNTTGATATCTATATCAACAAGGTCAGTAAGAAATACTTGTGAANCGGAGNCTTCCTGAAGAATAAGTTGTGTTAANGANCCGTAGACATCTGCTTCACAAGCGCAAGGCACTTTATTTTCNCTCATNATGGACGCAGGCCCACATACTGCGCCTCCGTANTCTGTAAATGTTTCAGGCCAGCATCTAATGGCAAAAGCATNAAAATTTTCAGTATTTNTAATTATTTCAAGAGATGANTTTAATCTCAATGAAAGATCAAGTTCAGATTTGTTTACANTGTNTAATGAAGAGATCTCATTATTGACCTCATTATAAGTTTTTTGAACATCATTTTTATCAACTGATTTTGCNGTTTGGAATAANTTATCAAGTGTAAATTCATGAACTGTTACACCAGATAAACTNTCAATTTTATTTTTTTCATATCTGCAAGTATCAAATCCTTCAGGATGATCTCCAATTTTAGCAATTTTATANGAACTTACTTTTTTAGTTATTTTTTCTGCATCCTCTGATGNNTTATTATAAAAAACAGCTTTGGGTTGAGCAGAAGNNATTTTGCAATCAATNAATGTTTCAAAGNTCTCATTCTTTAGACTTTTTGGATCCTCATATAGCCATTGAAAGGGAANATGATTAAGGCTTAGGGCATGAGATGCTAAATTTAATCCACAAAAAGAGTTAAGTCTCAATCTTCCNCCAATTCTTGGTTCAGGAATAGCCCAAATGCCAAAATTAATATNAAACTCTTTNGCAATTTTTACTGTCATTGANGCATCAGTGAAAGTAACTTGTATNATAAGAATAAAATCTAAGTGTTCANTTTTAAGTTTTTTTATTTCTTCGTATGTTTCTTCACTCTCTAAAAGAAGATTGCNAGTNCCTNTANNCTTATGAGATGAATTTTCTAAAAAATTNATACANTCTGCTAATTTTTGATTNGCAAATTCAATATCAAAAGTNCCNCGGCCAAGTGCTAAAATACCTATATTCATTTTATTTCATTATATTGAANGCGAAATTCATGATTACTATAAGGAAATTTACTTCCATCTTTGCCATAACATTCGTGATTGTTCCATGATAGGGCACTTTTATNNGCAATTTCACCTATTTCATAAAGATAATCTTTTGCACTACTCTCGAGTTGGGTTTGAATTTTATCCCAATTTGGATAATGCTTAAAAGCNTCTAGCCAGATAGCCCTTCCAGCAAGGAANCCNGAGCACCCAGCTTTGAATGCTAATTTTAAAACTTTTTTAAATTCTTCTTTTCCTGCTCCNGCCGAAAGCATNACCCACGGTCTTCCAGCAATATCACCCATTTCTTTAAATGCATTAAGGTCACTGTCAGTTATCNTATTAACGTTNACTGGACTCTCTAATTTGAATACATCAACNCCATATTTNTTATTTGAGAATTCTCTAACAGATTCTAATACATGNTCAGTTTTNTTATTTTGCATNTCNACATANTCTTTAGTTTGATGAAGATCTTTTGAAAGAGGATAAACTAATAATTCGAATAGGAATAAAATATCGTACTTTGCACATTCATCACCAATTTTTTGAACGTATTGTTGTTGCGCTTCTATAACTTTTTTTTCAGCATCTGGTCTATACCATGCTAAAACCTTTACAGCGTCAGCTCCCATTCTTTTAATTTTCGATACAGACCAATTATCTATACTTTGAGATATTCTACCTTCATTTGTATCTAGAAAAATAGAATCTTCCAATGTAACTACTAAACCTTTTTTAGGGTTAAAAATATTCATTGAATGAGGAATTGCAAAATGAGGATCTAGAAGCAGAGCAGAGCTATATTCTTGAAGGTTTTCAACAAGCATTTTTTTAAATTTAGCAACTTCATCCCAAGGTGCCTCGTTTACATTTAGGTGCTTAGCAATGGGATTTTTAATCGGTGGCCTCTGATCTGTAGCTGTCATTTTAAACACACCATTTTGATCAGCCAGTCTTTTCATTCCCAATAGTTTTCCAGGGCTAAGTTGCATTATTTAATTTCTCCTTTTAAAAACCTATTTACATCTATCCTGTTTGGAAACCCTAATCTACCGCCAAAGCTTTTACATTTAAGTGTTGCAGCAGAGTTGGCAAATTTCACAGCATCAACTTCATTATTTCCTTCAGCAAGGCTTAAAGTAAATGCTCCATGCCAAACATCTCCTGCACCTAAAGTATCTTTTACATCCACTTTATTAACTGGTATATTTACTAATTTAGATCCCTCTAAATAAAATACACCATTTTCACCATCTGTAACACAAACCCATCCAGATGTATGTTCTTTTACCTTTTTTAAAGCATCTGAGATATTATTTTGTTTTGTAAATGTTTTAAGGCCATGCATTGAAAATGCTGAATGTGAAGCTATTGCAATAGCATCTAAGCTTACAGTTTCCTCGGCATCTAAAACTCCCGGGCATTTATTATTCCTAGCAACTTTAAGCGTTTCCATAGCTCCTTCATTCCATCTTGTATCTGCCAAGTAAGCATCATGCTTTTCTATTTCATTTATCCAAGAGGCCTCTGTTGGAAGAGTGAGGTCCCTATAATTCATTACCTGCCTTTCCCCATCATTATTAATGTAAACAGATGAAAAGGAGGATTTATGACCATTAAACATTCTAGTATAATCAACATTTACATCTTCATCTATAAGACCATTTTTAATTATTTTTCCTATTTCATCTTTTCCAAGTCTAGACACAAGTGTCGAGGAGCCTGCTAATCTTGAAATAGCAACTGCAGCATTAGCAGCTATTCCTCCACCAGAAATAGAAGAGTCGTTAGCTCTATATTTTTCGTATAATTTGGGGATTTCATCTATTTGGAAAATAAAATCAATAACTGAAACACCAGTGACTAAGACTTTTTTCATATTAATCTACAGATAACCCACTAGGTACATTTTCTGGTCTTCCAATGGGTCTATTGTTACCATTTCTATCAGTAAGTGCATTTAAAAATTCTATGATTTTATCTATTTCCAAGTCTGTTAATTCAACTTTTTCTATATCAATTCTGGATAGTAATCTTTTTTGCTCTCTTTTATCCTTAAAAACAACAAAATCTATTGCTTCAAGCCATTTAGCAGGAGTTAGATTTGCTTTATCTGGTGACCAACTTTCATGCATTTTTTTTGGATTTAAATGATGCTTAATAATACCTTTTAAAGTTGGGTAAGCACCATTATGTCCATATGGTGCTGTAAGGGAAATATTTCTTAAAGATGGAGTTTTGAACTTATACATATCGTTAATGTCATCACTCTCACCCATTCTCCCGACATCCCTTGTATAGGGATCAAATCTTCTTGTTCTTCCAGGTCCAAATTGTGGTAGAGCTATGGAATAAAATTTTTGGTCAGTAAATAAAGATCCAGAATGGCAAGATGAACAATTAGCTTTACCATAGAATAACTCCATCCCTTCTATTTGCTTCTTTGAAAGAGCATTTTCATTTCCATTAAGATAATCATCAAATGGTGTATCGTAAGAAGCCCACTCAGAAACCACAAAAGCTGCTATTGCATTTACAATATGTGAAATTTTTATATCTCTAAAATCATTAATATCATCATAAGCATATTTGAAAAGTTCAACATATTTTTGGTTGGATCTAATTCTATTTGTTATAGCTGGCCATGCAGTATCAATTTTTCTATGCGAAAGACCTATGATTTCATTTTCTCCAAAGTTGCCAGCCATTTCAAATTGTTTTGTCATTGGAAAAAGTGCTTGAACAGCGAGAATATTATCTAGATCCTCTGGAAGCCACTCTTCTGCTGGTGTATTAAATTTATTTCCATAAATATTTGATATGCTTATACTTCCGTCATGAAGCAAGGTACTAACTTCTTTGGCACCAAGGTTCCAAAGACTAGATGAATTCCTTGGAACTCTTTTTTTAATTCTATTAATACCTACGCCTGGATTTCTTTCTGGACCTACCCCATTACCTCCTTCACCTATTCCAAGAGACAAACCGTCAGAGCTTCCAAAATCATGGTGATGACAAGTTCCACAGGAAATATTTTGGTTGCCAGAAAGTATTTTATCATAAAATAATAGACTTCCTAACTTTGCTTTTTTAGGATCAGAATAATGGAAGTCACTCTTTTTAAGAGGTTCCGGTAATTCTATTGAATAAGATTTATTTATGGTTAAAAAAACAATTAAAATAGCGGTAAATGGGAGGATATGCTGAAAAAAACTATCAAATATTTTTTTATAGTATTTTGTTTTATTCCAAGCATTGTATTTGGTGAAATTGAGAATGCCAGAGACTTGATGGAAGAGGGTAAGTTTCAAGAAGCTATGCAGGAATTGCTGCCAGCTGCTAGATCTGGAAATGCTGAAGCAGAGGAGCTTATTGGCATTATGTATGCTATGGGTCTTGGTGTTGAAAGAGACGATATCAGAGCATTCGAATGGTACTTGAGGTCTTCCTTGAAAGGACATCCCGGAGCTCAATCTGGAATAGGTTGGTACTACGAAATTGGTAGAGGACTGCCAGCCCCAGATCTTATTAGGGCTTACACTTGGTATGTACTTTCCGCGATTGGTGGGGACCCAGACGCTGCTATTTCTCAAGAAGAGGTTATTAAAAAGATGACACCTGAAGAAATTGAAAAAGCACATATTCTAATTGACGATTATAAGGCCTGGATTTATCCATTCCAATGAAAAAAGGGCAAAAATTAATTTGCCCCTTTTAGTTTTAATTTAAATCTTTACTATATGCATCAGACATTGCTGCTTCTGCATCTGCAACCGCTGAAGTAAGTGCATTAAATACTTCTGGTCCACCTTTAACATTAGATTTGAACCAATCGTATACAGGTGAGGCAGCTTCTTTAAACATTGCCTTTTGTGCTGGTGAAGGAACATAAAGATTCCCACCTCCTGCAACAAAATCCTCATATGCTTGAATTGATTTTCTTTTAGGTGAAGCAAATGTGGCTTGTTGTAATGCATAGAATCCATCTGTTATTACTCTTTGGAGTTCTTTAGGCATTGACTGATACTTTGCGTTATTCATCCACCATAACGCACCCATATAAGCATGACCGTCAAGAGTTACATATTGAAGCCCAGCATCTGGAAATTTCATATTCATGATATCTGTTATTCCATTTTTTGATCCTTCAACAACTCCAGTTTGAAATGAAGTAAATAACTCAGGCCATGGAATAGGAGTAGGTGAGGCACCTAAGGCTTTAACTAAAACTTGAGGTAAATCTGCGACTACTGTTCTAATTTTAAGACCTTTCATATCTGAAGGTTCTGCAATCTGCCTTTTAGTGTTCGCAAAATTTCTCCATCCACCAGTATTTCCAATTGTCATTAATCTAATAGTGTCCCCAGAATCTTTTAATGCCATTGATCTCACAGTTCTGACAAAATCACTTTGCATTACATCTTCTGCAATTCTGTCATCAGCCATTAAATAGGGTAAATCAAGAACCTGAACATATGGGAATACACCAGCTGCACCTCCTGAAGTAGAGATATAAATATCTATACTGCCATCTGATACACCTTGTAGACATTCTGCACCTTTAGAACATAATTGAGTGCCAACAAATAGTTCAACTGATATTGCACCATTTGAGGCTGATTCAACATAGTTTTTGAATACAATCGATCCATCATAGTCTTCATCTTGATCATTAGAATTCATAGTCATTCTTAAATTATAATCTGCAGCCATTGCAGAAACTGAAAGACCAACTACTCCAGCTAATATCAAAAATGATTTTAATATTTTATTTAGAAACAAAAGTTCCTCCCTTTATAAGTTGAAAGTTTTAATAAGTTTTTTGATAACAGCTTATTTAGCGAAGCCTGTCAACAACGGAATCGTCATTGATAAAGATGGGAAATAAGTAATTAAAAAAATCACTATTATTTCAACAGCTAGGAAGGGTAAAATGGCTTTAGCTATTGTTTCAACTTTTTCTCCTGAAACAGAAGAGGCGACAAATAAAACTAGTCCCATTGGAGGGGTAGCAAGTCCAACAGTCAAATTCACCGACATAATTATTGCAAAGTGAACTGGGTGGACCCCTAAATCTGTAAATACAGGTCCTAAAATTGGACCTAAAATAATAATTGCAGGTCCTGCATCAAGAAACATTCCAACTACAAATAATAAAATATTTATTAAAAATAGAAGTATATAAGGATTATCACTCAGTGATAAAACAAAATCAGCCAAATACTCAGGCGCATGGGATAAACTAACAACTGTTTTAAAAGCCATTGCTGCACCGACTAATAATAATACTACAGATGAAACTAAAGCTGCCTTTTGAAAAACTTTAGGTATATCTCTAACTTCTAAAGTTTTTAAAACAAATAAACCTATAAATAGAGCATATGCAGCAGCAACAGCAGACGCTTCTGTTGGAGTAAAAATACCCCCAAGAATGCCTCCCAAAATGATTACTGGTGTCATCAAAGGGAAAAAAGCTTTTAAGGATGCTTTACCTCTATCTCCCCAGCTATATTTCTCAGTTGCAGGTGGAAAATTATATCTATTTGCCATCAACCTTACTACAACCATCAAACTTACACCAACCAAAATACCTGGAACTACACCAGCTAAAAATAGTGCTGCTACACTTTCACCCATCACATAAGCATAAATAATCATAATACCTGATGGAGGAATTATTGGTCCAATAACAGAACTAGCCGCTGTAATGGCAGCTGCGAATCTTTTTGAATATCCTTGTTTTTCCATTGCAGGAATTAACATTGAACCAATTGCTGATGTGTCCGCTACAGCTGAACCTGATAGACCTGCAAAAAGAATAGATGAAAGGATATTTACATGAGCTAATCCACCTCTTAAGTGTCCCATCATTGCTTGGCTAAATTCAACTAATCTAAGAGTTATGCCACCTCTATTCATTAATTCCCCAGCTAACATAAAAAATGGGATAGCCATTAGTGGAAAACTATCAATACCATTATAAATATTTCTATAGAGCATAGCGGCATCTCTGGCTTGTCCATTTAACCACAATAATATTCCTGGAGCAGCTAGAAGACTAAAAAAAACTGGAAGCCCAATTAAAAGAAAAATTAAAAAGAGAGGTAAGAACCATACTAACATTTTCAAGCCCCTAGATTTTCTTTATCAATATCATTGGGGATTTTGATATTATGATCGCAAATTATAATAATTTTCTTAAGGATTAATTCAATGTTAACTGAAATATGTAAAAATATTCCTACTGGAAGAGACATATACATCCAAGCTAATTTTAGAGCTTTTACTTCTCCTCCAATAAGGTGTAAGGGAATTTTTATTGAGGACGAATTAAATATCCATCCAATCTTGACATGCTGTAATCCTAATTGAAATCCAATAATTAAAATAACTAAAGATAAACTTAACAGCAATATAACTAATAAACTTTCTATTATTTTAGGTAATAGCTGAGGAAGCATTTCAATAGATACAAAACCTCCCCACCTATAAGCAGATGGTGCTATTAATCCTGTCATCCATAACATAAGAAAACGAGCTAATTCATCTGGCCAAGGGAGAGCATTATTAAGGATGTATCTGAAGAAAACTTGAAGTAGTATTACTAATACCATAATAAATATGGCTACCCATGCTATTTGACGCCCAACTCTTAAGAGAACAGTATTAAAAAACTCCAAAAGCTTAAAAATTTTCAATAAAAATGAAATCTTTTACTCCCAAAATCAAAATAAATCGCTAACGTTGTAACTATTAACTTAAAATTTGTTAAAGTCTAATATAAGATTTTAAAATTAATTATAGTATTATAAAAAATTAAAGTACATTGAGCAAAATGCCAACTTATCCTAGTTAAGACAATCTTAATAAAAAAATTTTATTTTCAAAGCTAAGTATTAATTGAAGGAAATTAAGATGAAAAAAATTAAATATGGAATTATTGGATCCGGTGTCATGGGTAGGGAGCATATTAGGAACATTGAAATAATTGATAATGCTCAGGTGGTAGCTCTTTGCGATAATCACAAACAGTCAATTAATAGTGGTTTGGAAATAATTAACAATGAAGTAGAAGTTTTTGACAATCATAAAGATTTAATTAGTGCCAATATCGTAGATGCCTATATAATTGCTACACCTAATTTTACACATATAGGTATTTTGAGAGAACTAATTAAAACAAAAGCTCATTTATTAATTGAAAAACCATTGTGTACTACTGTTGAAGATTGTTTAGAATTCAAAAAAATTGCGAACGGTTATCCTGGTGTGATATGGACTGCAATGGAGTATAGGTATATGCCGCCCGTCGCGAGGTTTATTGAAGAAATTCATAAAGGTACAATTGGTAATTTAAAAATGCTTAGTATAAGAGAGCATAGGTTCCCATTTCTTGTGAAAGTAAATGATTGGAATAGATTTTCAGAGAATAGTGGAGGAACCCTTGTTGAGAAATGTTGTCATTTCTTTGATTTAATGAGGTTAATAACTCAGAGTGAAGTTTTAAGTGTTTTTGCAAGTGGAGCTCAAGACAACAATCATCTTGATGAGATTTATGATGGAAGAATTCCAGATATCCTCGATAATGCTTTTGTTACTCTGAACTTTGAAAATGGTTCAAGAGGAATGCTTGATTTGTGTATGTTTGCAGAAAACTCAAAAGTTCAAGAAGAAATTTGTGGAGTTGGGCATAAAGGTAAAATCGAAACAAGTGTGCCTTCTGATGCTTCAGGAAAACATACCTCAGAATTATCAATTGGACTTAGAAATAGTGATAGAATTACATCTGAAATTATTGAAGTTGATAAAGAAATCCTTGAAGCTGGAAGTCATCATGGGTCAACTTTTTATGAACATATTGGTTTTATTAATGCGATTAGAAATAATACTGCACCAGAGGTTTCACTCGATGACGGATTAAAAGCTGTTGCAATTGGTCAGGCTGCAGAAATATCAATAAAAGAAAATAGAGTTGTTAATTTAAGTGAGTTATTAAATTAAGTTTATTTTTTCTCTCCATGAAAGACCAGATTCAGTATCCTGAATTGGATTATACTCGCAGCCTATCCAACCTTTGTATCCAAGGTCATTAATAATTTTAAATATAAATTTATAATCAATTTCACTTATGTCAGGTTCATTCCTATCAGGTATTCCTGCAATTTGAATATGCCCAATATAAGAATAAATATTTTTTAAATATTTTGTTACATCCCCTCTGATTATCTGATGGTGATAAATATCAAATAGTAATTTAATGTTTTTCTTTGCAGTTAATTCAATTATTTTGATTGCCATGTCTGTGGAGGATAGAAAATAATCTGGAATGTTGCGGCTATTAATTGGCTCAATTAATACAGTTAAGTCTTCTTCTGAAAATTTATCACAGGCCCATTGAAGATTTTCTATATATGTATCTCTATAAGCTAAATCATTTTTTGAACCTTGAATGCCTGACATAATATGTATCTTTTTACACTTAATAATTTTAGCATACTCAATAGATTGGATAATAGTTCTTTGAAATTCTTCTTTTCTTTTAGGCAAGCACGCAAGGCCTCGGTCACCATTTTTAAAATTTCCTGGTAATGAATTAAAAACACTTAGATCAAGATTAAACTTATCTAATTTTTCTTTTATTATCTCTGGACTAAATTCGTAAGGAAACTGAAATTCAACAGCTTGGAAATTATTTTCACTAGCCTTTCCAAATCTTTCAAGGAAAGAATTTTCAGTGAACAGTAATGAAATATTTGCAGATAGATTTAACATTATAAAATTCACTATAATTTACTTTTTAGATAATTTGAATTGTAAAAAATTATTGCATCTGAAATATTATTTATAATTTTAATCAATTATTTAAGAAAAAATAAATTAATGACTAAATTATGCATTATTGGAGCTGGAAGTACTGAGTTCACAAAGAGAATAGTTACAGATTTACTTTTAATGAATGAATTTAAATTGCTGGAATTATCTTTAATGGATATTGATCCCAAAAGGCTTAAAGTTTCTGAAATTGTCATAAAAGCATTAGCTGACCAATTAAATGCTGATCCAAAAATTACACTTCATTTAGATAGAAATGAAGCTTTGAAAGGAGCTGACTTTGTACAAACTTCTATTCAAGTGGGAGGTTACAAACCTTCAACTGTTATTGACTTTGAAATTCCAAAAAAATACGGTTTGAGGCAAACAATAGCAGATACTCTTGGAATAGGAGGTATAATGCGTGGATTAAGAACTATTCCAGTTCTTCAAGATATTTGCCATTCCATAGAAAATATTTGTCCCGATGCTATTTGGCTTCAATATGTGAACCCTATGGCAATGAACATGATGGCTATAAATAAGATAGCACCCGAAGTTCAAGCTGTCGGTTTATGTCACTCAGTTCAGGGAACAGCAGAAATGCTTGCCAATGATCTAGGAGAAAATATTAATGATATTGATTATTCTTGTTCAGGTATAAATCATATGGCCTTCTATACAAAATTTGAAAAAAAAATATTAA
>NYVQ01000022.1 GCA_002684695.1 SAR116 cluster bacterium
AGACTATCCAGATCGTGATGATAAAAACTGGATGAAGCATACTGTAATGTGGCTTGATGACAAGAATAAGTCTAAACTGGGATACAGAGACGTCAGACTATCAACATTAACCAATGAAGTGCAAAGTATTGCACCCGTAGCAAGAGTTTATTAATTATTTTGTTGATAGATTTTCAAATATAATATAGTCGGAAAATCAAATTTANTTATAATTTTAGNTTAAGGTTTTTATATGTTTCAACCAACTATTTCTGGTTCGTCAAGAATAAGGCGAACTCCTTACTCAAAAAGAGTTGAGGAAGCTGGAGTAAAGTCCTACACAGTTTATAATCATATGTTGTTGGCAACAGTTTTTCAAACATTAGAAGATGATTACCATCACTTAAAAAAAGCTGTTCAAGTTTGGGATGTATCTGTGGAAAGACAAATAGAAATAAATGGTCCAGATGCAACAAAATTACTTCAAATGACAACTCCAAGAGATTTGAGTAATATGCAAGATGATCAATGCTATTATATTCCAATGGTTGATAAGAATGGATATATGATAAATGATCCTGTTGCAGTCAAATTAGAAAACGAAAGATACTGGGTGTCAATTGCNGATTCTGATGTTATATTCTACTTTAAAGGGTTAGCAGAGGGTTTAGAGTTAAATGTAAATATTTTTGAACCTGACGTTAATATTTTATCAATTCAAGGTCCAAAATCAAAGATCCTAGTCGAAAAAATATTTGGCAAAGGAGCTGCTGATATNAAATTTTTTAGACACAGAAAAGTAACCTTCAAAGATAAAGATATGATTATAGCTCGCTCTGGTTGGTCACATCAAATCTGTTATGAAATATATGTTGAGGGCTTCTCATATGGGCAGTCTATGTGGGATGAATTATTTAAATTAGGTGAAAATTTAGACGTCAGAGCTGGATGCCCAAATTTAATTGAGAGAATTGAAAGTGGTTTNCTGTCTTATGGAAATGATATAAACTCAAATCATAACCCTTATGAAGCAGGATTAGGAAAGTTTTTATCTAATGGAATAAGTAAGGGATGTTTAGCTTATAAGAAATTAACTTCCATTTCAAATCCAACTAAAATGATAAAGCCAATTGAAATAATAGGAGACCCTATACAGCCCATTACTTACAATTCAAAAGTTACAAATATTGCAGGGGATGTTGTAGGTCAAATATCTTCTGCAGCTTGGTCACCTGATTTTAAGATTAATGTTGCTATTGGAATGATAGATTCAGANTATTGGAAACAAGATGAAAATCTATTTGTTGAAATCTTAGAAAATGATAAAAGAGAAATTATAATTAAAGATAAATTTTGGAGTTAGATAAAAACTCTATTTTTTAGTAAATGGAGAGATTTGTGACAGGTTCAAAAATCAGAGCAAGAAGAAGTTTTATTTTCACACCAGGTTTAAAACCTGAAATGTTTCCAAAAGCAATAGCATCTGGAGCTGATATTGTATGTATTGAGTTAGAGGATGGAATTGCTNTGNANGATAAAGATGAGGCTAGAATTAATACAATNAATGCTCTTAAAAAACTAAAATTAAATGACGATATTGAATTAGTTGTAAGAATAAATTGTCAAAGAACAAAACATGGACTGTTAGACCTAGAGGCATTTGTATCAAGCGGTATTGATTTGAAAGCTATTATGCTTCCAAAAGTGCAATCTCCTGATGAAATAAAATTAATTGATGATCTTTTGACAGATGCTCAATTAAATACCGAATTACATGTAATAATGGAAACCAATCAAGCTCTTGAGTGTATTTACGATATAGCGCTGTCAAGTAAAAGAGTTGCAGCACTATTTTTTGGTGGTGTTGATATGGCAGCGGACTTAAGGTGTGAGAACACATGGGATAATTTACTCTTCGCAAGGTCAAAAATTGTTCACGCTGCTGCAAATGCTGGAATTGACGTTTTAGATGTGCCATACCTTGACTTGGAAAATATGGATGGGATGAAGCAAGAGGCAATTTTAGCTAAAAACTTAGGATTTAGTGGTAAAGGTTCAATTCATCCAAAGCAAATTAAAATGCTTAATGAAGTTTTTACACCATCTGAGGCTGAAATTGAACATGCAAGAAAAATTGTGGATGAATTTGAAAAATCTGGAAAAGGATTGCTTGTTATTGATGGAAAATTGATCGAAAAACCTGTTTTGAGGGAAATGCAAAGAAAGTTATCAATTGTTGAGAGGATTAAATAGGTTGTTATTTTAATAAGCCTTAAATAATTTTAAATGTCCNCCAACTTTTTAAATGACAATTTATTTTCAGTTTACGCAAATTCAAATAAAATATTTATAGAAACTGAGAGCCAGAAANACTCTTTTAAAGAATTTGATGATCTTGTAAATAAAATTGCTAATTTGTTAATTGCTTCAGATCTTAGTGAAGGTGATAGAGTATTAGTTAAACTTGAGAAATCAATTTTTTCNTTTGCATTATATATAGCCAGTATAAGGGCTGGTGGTATTTTTGTACCTGTCAATAATGATTACACAGCTTCAGAAATTGATTACTTCATAGAAAACTCAATTCCTTATATATTTATATCTAATGATGAAAGCATAAAAAAAGTTNAAAATAGAAATCTTAAAACNTTTTCTTTGAATAGTGATATGTCTGGAACTTTCTTGGAAAATATCAAAACNCAAAATACAAGTTTTGTTCCTATNGAAAGAAAAAAAAATGATATNGCTTCAATTTTATATACTTCTGGAACNACTGGAAGGTCAAAGGGTGCAATGCTCAGTCATAATAATTTATTCTCCAATACAAGAGAACTTTTAAAGATTTGGAAATTTAATGAGAACGATGCATTGNTGCATGCTCTACCAATTTATCATATACATGGGTTGTTTGTAGCATGTAATTTATGTTTGATAAGCGGTGCTAAAATTCACTTTATTCAAAAATTTCAAACAGAAAAAGTTATTGAGTATTTACCAAAGTCTACNGTAATGATGGGTGTCCCAACATTTTACACAAGGNTATTAGAAAGTAAAAAATTGAATTCTCAGATCACTGAAAATATAAGAGTTTTTATTTCGGGATCAGCTCCTCTTCTNTCTGAAACTCACAAAGAATTTGAGAAAGTTACAGGTCATAAAATATTGGAAAGATATGGTATGACTGAAACTAATATGAANACTTCAAACCCATATGACGNAGAGAGAAGAGCTGGCACTGTNGGAATTCCTTTACCTGGAATAAATATTAGAATTACTGATCCTGAAACCAATGTGAAACTTGGNAGTGAAAAAATTGGAATNATTGAGATTAAAGGTGAAAATATTTTTGAAGGCTATTGGACCATGNAAGAACAAACTAAAGATAGTTTTACTGTTGATGGTTANTTTATAACCGGTGATTTAGGAAAGTTNTCATCTGATGGATATCTCTCTATTATTGGAAGAAATAAAGATTTAATTATTTCAGGTGGGCTAAATATTTATCCAAAAGAGATAGAAGTTGTAATTGACGGAATTAATTATGTTAAAGAATCAGCTATCATTGGAATACCCCATAAAGATTTTGGCGAAGCTGTTCTTGCTATTGTTGTAGCTAACAATGAGAAAATTTCCGAAACAACTATTATGAAGGTTATTCAAACAAAACTAGCTAAATTTAAACAACCAAAGAAAATTATTTTTGTATCTGAATTACCAAGAAATGCCATGGGTAAGGTTCAAAAACAAACTCTAAGAAATAATTACAATAAAATTTTTAATTGATGAAAAATTTTTTTACTAAGCTTCCACCAGAAATACAAGGCGGTTTATTAATNATCTTAGCTTTTGTTATAATTGGTCCNAACGATATATTAGTACCTTTAATATCGGAAGAAAGTAGCTTATGGCAATTCCATTTATGCAGAAGTATAATAGTTATTTCTCTAATCTGCATGATAATGTTGATCAGCAGAAAGAAATTAATTGTTGTTAATTGGTCAGCAGTAATTATACGAAGTCTCTTATACACGACATCAATGTTAATATACTTTGGTTGTTTGTCTTTTTTATCTATTGCTGTCGTTGGTGCTGGGATGTTTACTTCACCTATATTTGTTCTTGTTATATCTTATTTCTTATATAAAGAAGTTATAGGTTTCAGNAGAATTTCAGCAGTAATAATAGGATCTATNGGGGTTTGGTTTATTCTTGACCCCTTCAATGAGAAATTTTCTTTTTTTAATTTTCTTCCTATATTCGGAGGTGCATTTTTAGCTTTGGGGAACATGGCGACTTGGCGCCTCTGCTCTAAAGAAAATCTTTTAACTTTAAATTTAATGTTTTTTNTATCAATTGGNCTTTGTGGGCTTATAGGGACAATTGTAATAAACTCTTATGATATGGTAACTATAAATTTACCGATACCTGANTTTTTTATCTCCGAATGGACTAATGGGTCACAATTACTCTGGTCTTTAATTTTGTTGCAATCAATTGGGAGCCTAATTGGTATTGGTTTGCTAACAAAAGCCTACCAGATGGCTGATACAAGCTATTTAAATGTTTTTGAATATTCNTTTTTTATTTTTGCAGGCTTTTCTGGTTGGTTTATNCTTGGACAAACAATTTCTTTGTATGAGTCCTTTGGAATAATTTTAATTATAATTGCAGGAATAATTGTTACAATTGCAGGAAGAAGATCACAATTTAAAAACTAAGTTTAAAATAAATAAAGATAGAAAAATTTAATATTTTAGTTATGCTTACCTAACCTTAAAGCTTATTAAATCAATAATTGGAGACATGTATGTGTGGTATCGTTGGCATATACCTTAAGAATAAAGAACTTTACTCTAAGCTTGGCAGTTTTTTTTCACCTATGTTGAGAGAAATGGGAGATAGAGGTCCTGATAGTTCTGGATTTGCAATTTATAGAAATAACCTTCGTGAGAAATTTAAAGTCACACTTCATACTTCAACAAAAAATTTTGATTGGTCAGAAATTGAAAAATCANTTCTGAACAATTTTAAACTAAATATTAAAGTTTCCCGTGTATCATCACATGCAACTTTTGAAATAAGCTTAAAGCCATCGGAATTAAGAAATTTTTTTAATGCTAATTTTAAAGATATTAATATTACAAGCATTGGCCATAGTCTTGAAATTTTTAAAGAGGTTGGTATGCCAGATGATGTTTTAAATCAATTTAATGTAAAAGATATGAGTGGAAGTCATATGATCGGGCATACAAGAATGGCAACAGAGAGTGCTGTTACAACTCAAGGCGCTCATCCATTTAACACTGGCGAAGATTTGTGCTTGGTGCACAATGGATCTCTATCAAATCATAACGAATTTAGAAAATGGCTTGCTAAAGAAAAAGGGATAGTCTTTCAAACTGAAAATGATAGTGAGGTTGCTGCAGGTTATCTCTCATACAAAATGGAGGAAGGACACAGCCTCGAGAAAGCTCTTGAAGATGCACTAGACGATTTAGATGGCTTTTATACTTTTGCGGTAGGAACCAAAAATGGATTTGCAGTTTTAAGAGACAGAATAGCATGTAAACCAGCAGTAATTGCTGAAACTGAAGATTGGGTAGGAATGGCATCAGAATTCAGGGCTCTATCAAGATTACCTAATATTTCTAATGCAGATGTTTGGGAACCAAGCCCAGGAAAAATTTATAGCTGGGGGGATAATGGATAAAATTAAAGAAATAGATTTAAACAACTTTGAAGTAAAAGAACTTAATAAAATTCTTCAAAAAAGAGATGGTAACAATTTTAATCATTTTAATATAATTAATCCAATGGGCGCTCATGCGATTGCAACTGGTTTAGATGCTGATATTGAAGTTAAAATTGATGGGCATGTAGGTTATTATTGTGCAGGCATGAATCAAAATTCTGAAATTACGATCCATGGTAACGCAGGTGTTGGAGTTGCTGAGAACATGATGAGTGGAAAAGTTTTTGTTAAAGGTGACGCAAGCCAATCAGCAGGTGCAACTGGTCATGGTGGATTATTGGTGATTGAGGGCAATGCTTCAGCAAGATGTGGAATATCAATGAAAGGTATTGATATTGTTGTTAAAGGTTCCGTGGGACATAATTCAGCATTTATGGCTCAATCAGGTAATTTGGTAATATGTGGTAATGCAGAGGATGGCCTTGGTGATTCAATTTATGAAACGACAATTTTTATAAAAGGTGAATTTGGCAACCTTGGAGCAGACTGTGTAGAGAAGGAGATGAAAAAAGATCATTTTGAAAGACTTGAGATATTGCTTAAGAGAGCAAATATCAAAGATGATCCAAAAAAATTTAAAAGATTAGGATCTGCTAGGAAACTATATAATTTTGATGTTAAAAATTCAGGTAATTATTAAATATAAGGATTTACTTTATGACAAATAGTTCAAAAAATGGGAGAGAATCTTATTTGTTTGATAGAGCAACTATTTCTGACATTCAGAGAGCTGCTAAAGATGGAATTTATAAAATAAGAGGTTTTGGAGCCAAAAGAAAACTGCCTCATTTTGATGACCTTGTTTTTCTTGGTGCAAGCGTATCACGTTACCCACTCGAGGGTTACAGAGAGACTTGCGGAACGAATGTAGAATTAGGAACTAGATTTTCAGAAAAACCACTTTGCATTGATATTCCAATAACTATTGCTGGTATGAGTTTTGGATCTCTTTCTGCTAATGCTAAGGAAGCTCTTGGACGTGGTGCTTCATCTGTAGGAACAAGCACAACTACTGGTGATGGTGGTATGACACAAGAAGAAAGAGGACACTCAACTAAACTCGTTTATCAATACTTGCCATCCAGATATGGAATGAACCCAAATGATCTCAGGAAAGCAGATGCCATAGAAGTTGTTATTGGTCAGGGTGCCAAACCAGGTGGAGGAGGAATGCTTCTTGGACAAAAAATATCTGATAGGGTGGCCGAAATGAGAACGTTGCCAAAAGATATAGATCAAAGAAGCGCTTGTAGACATCCAGATTGGACAGGTCCGGATGATCTTGAGATCAAAATAAGAGAGCTTAGAGAAATTACTGGTTGGAAGGTGCCAATTTATGTAAAGGTAGGCGCCACAAGAACATACTATGACACGCTTTTAGCTGTAAAATCTGGCGCTGATGTAATTGTTGTTGACGGCATGCAGGGTGGAACAGGTGCAACACAAGAATGTTTTATAGAGCATGTAGGCATTCCTACACTCCCTGCAGTAAGGATGGCTGCTGATGCACTCAAAGAACTTGGAATGCATAGAGATGGTGTTCAATTAATAGTTTCAGGTGGAATAAGATCTGGTGCTGATGTAGCCAAAGCAATAGCATTAGGAGCTGACGCTGTTTCAATAGGGACAGCGGCATTAATTGCTTTAGGTGATAATAATCCTGATTTAGAAGACGAATATAAAAAAATAGGAACTAAACCAGGTTTTTATGACGAATGGCAAGCTGGAAACGATCCAGCTGGGATTACTACACAAGATGAGAAACTTGCATCAAGATTAGATCCGCAAATTGGTGGTGAAAAGCTAGCAAATTATTTGAAAGTTTTAACTCTAGAGGCACAAACGCTTGCAAGAGCTTGCGGAAAAAGTCATATTAGAAATTTAGAACCTGAAGATTTGAATGCGCTAACACTTGAAGCGTCAGCAATGGCAAGAGTGCCGCTAGCAGGAACAGATTGGATACCTGGCAAATAGATTTATAAATGGAGATAAAAATGGGAAGTAAATTAGAAGTTTTTGCAAAAAAAAATAAAATTAAATATTTCTTAATCAATTTTTTAGATCTCAATGGAGTTCAAAGATCAAAATTAGTTCCGGCTCCAGCCATTGCAGAGATGGAAAAAGAAGGGGCAGGGTTTGCTGGATTTGCAACTTACCTTGATATGACACCTTCATATCCTGATATGTTTTGTCTCCCCGATCCTGATGCGGTTATTCAATTACCTTGGAAACCTGAGGTGGCTTGGGTGCCAGGCAACTTAAGTATGAGTGAGAAACTTGTTGATCAAGCCCCAAGGGTAATACTCAGTAAATTAATAGATAAAGCAAAATCTTCTGGATATGTCATGATGGGAGGTGTTGAGCCTGAATTCATGCTAATTTCAAAAGATGGTCAAAGCATATCTGACAATAAAGATATTGCTGGTAAACCATGCTATGACCAGCAAGCTTTGATGAGGCGTTATGACGTTATTTCTGAGATCTGTGATAGTATGATAAATTTGGGCTGGGGAACATACCAAAATGATCACGAGGATGCAAACGGTCAATTTGAAATGAATTGGGATTACTCAGATCTAATGACTACAGCNGACAGGCATGCTTTTTTTAAATTTATGGTTAAGTCTATCGCTGAAAAACATGAATTAAGAGCTACTTTTATGCCAAAACCCTTTAGTCATTTAACGGGTAATGGGTGTCATATGCACATTTCTTTATGGAATAGTAATAAATCTAAAAATCTGTTTCATGATGATAAAGGTGAATTAGGGGTATCCAACTTAGGATATAATTTTTTAGGAGGCCTAATCCAAAACGCAATCGGCATGTGTGCTATTACCAATCCAACTGTAAACAGCTATAAAAGATTAAATGCCCCNGTTACAAATTCAGGTGCTACATGGTCTCCTAATACAGTTACTTATGGTGGGAATAATAGAACACATATGGTGAGAATTCCTGGACCAGGCAGGATAGAATTTCGATTAGCTGATGGGGCGGCAAACCCATATTTAATGGCTGCAGCTATTCTTGCAGCAGGGTTAGATGGAATTGANAATAAAATCGATCCTGGTAAAAGATTAGATATTGATATGTATAATGAGAGTGATAAGGCTAAAAACGCAAAAAAACTACCACTCTATCTGATAGATTCAATCAGAGAATTCCAGAAAAACAAAGTTTTGAAATCTTATTTGGGTGATGANTTTTATCATGCCTATCTAAAAATTAAAAATATAGAATGGAATGATTATTCAAGAAGTTTAACTCAATGGGAACGTGATTTTACTCTTGACTGTTAAATCTAATCTTTTGATTTAAATTACAAAAGAAAACAAATATTAACTAAAAATTTTATGCTTTCTTTTATGAGCTTTTAAATTTTCTTTAATATTAAATCNAAGTTTACAAATAAATAGTTTTGATTATAAGTTATTATTATNTATTAATTTGAACCCAGGAATATTTTATGCTCGAACCAACCCAAAAAGAAGGCGATAAAAGTGGTTATCGTTTTTTAGAACATCATAATAGTTATAGTGATGCAAAACTAAGAAGAATATTAAGAGATGTGAAAACTTTCGCTCTTGTGGGAGCAAGTACAGTTTGGAGAAGGCCAAGTTACTATGCTATGACTTATTTACAGCATAAAGGTTTTAAAATCATNCCTATAAACCCAGCTAGAGTTGGTGAGACAGTTTTAGGAGAAAAAGTCTATGGATCTCTTGCTGACGTTCCACATCAATTAGATATGGTTGATATTTTTAGAACTTCTGAAGAAGCTTTAGATATTACAAAGGATATAATAAAGAATAAAGATGCACGTGGAATCAAATATTTATGGATGCAATTAACTGTTAGNAATGATTTTGCNGCAGAATTAGCAGAAGAGGCAGGGTTGGAAGTAATAATGGATAGATGNCNAAAAATTGAATTTGGAAGACTGTCTGGAGAATTATCGTGGTTAGGTGTTAATTCTGGAATTATTACTGCAAAAACGTTGAAGTCACCAAAAGCATGACTGATAGAAAAAACATTGATAACGTAACGTCTAATATTCCTGGTAGCGAGGGTAAATCCAGAGAATATGGAATTTCAACTTTAGCTGTTCACGCTGGCGCAAGACCTGATCCAGTAACTGGAGCGAGAGGAACACCTATTTATCAAACAACCTCTTTTGTTTTTGACGACGCTGAACATGGAGCTGAATTATTTAATTTGCAGACATTTGGGTATGTTTATTCAAGAATGACTAATCCAACAGTTTCAGTTTTTGAGGAGAGAATTGCTCAGTTAGAGGGTGGTAGAGGCGCAGTTGCAACTTCATCTGGTCATGCAGCTCAATTTATTGCAGCAGCAACATTAATGGAAGCTGGAGATGAGTTTATNGCTTCTAGGAATTTATATGGTGGATCGGTTACTCAATTTGGAGTTAGTTTCCCAAAATTGGGTTGGAAATGTAACTTTGTCGATCCAACTGATCCAAAGAACTTTGAAAATGCAATGAACGATAAAGTAAAATTTATCTTTTGNGAAGGAGTTGCAAACCCAGGTGGGATAATCCTTGATTTGGANAAAATAGCTGCCATTGCCCATAAGCATGGTGTTTTATTGATAGTTGATAATACACTTGCCTCTCCTTACTTGTTGAGGCCTTTTGATTGGGGTGCAGATTTAGTCGTTCACTCAACAACAAAATTTATAGGCGGTCATGGAAATACCATGGGTGGAATTTTAATTGAATCGGGTAAAATTGATTGGCACAAAAATGACAAGTATCCTGGAATGTCAAAGCCTGACCAAGCATACCATGGACTTACTTTTGCTGAAACTTTTGGTGACTTTGGTTTTACTATGAAAGCAAGAATGGTTGGTCTTCGTGATTATGGCTCAACTTTGAGCCCACAATCAGCTTGGAATTTACTCCAAGGTGTGGAAACACTTCCCTTANGAATGGATAGGCATTGCTCAAATGCTCAAANAGTTGCTGAATGGCTAGAAAAACATCCAAAAGTTTCNTGGGTTTCTTATCCAGGCCTTAAATCTAATAAATTTTACGATTTAGCACAAAAGTATNTGCCAAGAGGTAAGGGTGCTGTTTTTACNTTTGGTGTCAAAGGAGGNTATGATGCTGGGGTAAAATTAATAGATTGTGTTGATCTTCATTCAAATCTAGCAAATATTGGTGATACTAGGAGTTTAATTCTTCATCCTGCATCAACTACACACAGACAATTGACAGAGGAACANAGAGAAGGTGCCGGAGCAAGTTCTGATGCTATTAGATTATCTGTAGGAATTGAAGATGTTGACGATATCATTGCTGATTTAGATCAAGCGCTTGGGCAAGTATAAAGCTAGCGAATTAATTATTATAATTCGCTTTTAATAATATATTTGAGAATGCCTGTTATTTGAGAAGGTTTTTGAACAACTGCTAGTGCAGCTGCATCCACTTCTTTAAGTGCNTGTTGATGGTCTTCAGTATGAATTATAATAATTGGTTTATTTAAAGCCGCTGCATAGCCAGCATCAAATGCAGCGTTCCATTGTTTATATTTNTCACCAAATCTTACAATTACGATATCTGACTTTTCAATGTATGTTCTNGTTCGAATAGCATTAATATTCGCTCCTTTATGGTCATGCCAGAANTTTTTTTCTTCTGCACCTGTTAAAACTACACCGCAATTATCAGAGTGNTCATGATTAGTTACGGGCTCTGTGAAAGAAACATTTANATTTTCTGCTTTTACAGATTCTTTTATTTCATCTCTCCAATTTGTATGAATTTCACCAGATAAATAAATATTCCAATTCATTTCAACTCCTTTAATACTTNTTTTATTGAANAATTTTNNTTGATTGGCGTAGGGCTATTATATTTGAAAATACTAATACTGAAATAACAATTACTCCACCTAAGATAGTTTCAAAACCGGGAAACTCAGACAAAATAAACCACGCTAAAATTGGAGCCAAAGTAGCCTCCAACAATAATAATAAAGATACTTCAGCTGAAGTTATATATCTTGGTCCAGTTGCAATTAAGCATGTAGCTATTGGAACAAAAATCANNCCTAATATCAATATAAAAACCCAATCGGAATAAAGTAGNTTAAATGGTTCTATAAAATAAAAAATACACAAAGATGTTANAAGTGATGAGACNCCNACAGCAGGTATCATTGAAAAATTTGAAGCACTTCTTGCTGCAGTTAAGCTGATTGCCAAACACATCGCCGCTCCCAATGCAGCAATGTCNCCTATAGCAAATATACTTTCAGAATTAATTGATCCTAGAGAAATAACACCGATGCCAANTAAAGCTCCAAAGATAGTAAAAATCATTCTATATGTAATTTTCTCATTAAGAAAAATCCTGCTAATAATAGCAGCAAAAATTGGTGATGTGCTTATTATAAAAAGAGCACTTGCAATGGATGTTAACTCAATAGCAATAACAAAAAACAATGTCCCAAATGAATGTGAAATAATAAATATNAATCCGCTCANTTTTGGCGCTTTAAGAAAAGAAATTGTTGGCTTTCTATAGAATATCATAACTCCCAATGAAATTATTACTCCTGGTATAAGGGCTCTCCAAAATGTAATTGTTAGAATATCTGCNTGTATTAATCTTATAAGAATACTGTCTGGTACAATCGCTAAAACACCTATNGTAGTNAGAACTAATCCCTTAACCTGCTTATTTTCGTTTNGCATAAANTTCGATTTTCTTTTTTTAGGTCTAGTATTTAATAAATAGCGTTATTAATTAAATTGTTTTCTTAAAAACTTTTTGTTAATTTTCCCTACACTAGTTTTTTCTATTTCGCTAACGAAATTAATTTTATCTGGCATAGCCCATTTAGAAAGATAACCTCTCTCAATTTGAAGTTGAATACTATTCTTGATAATTTTAGATAAGTTTTTTTTATCAACTGTGTCTTTTGCAGAAACAATTATTACTGGCCTTTCACCCCATTTTTTATCAGCAATTCCTATTGCAGCAACTTCATCTACATCTTTACATTTTGANACTATTGCTTCTATTTGCAATGAAGATATCCACTCACCACCTGATTTAATAACGTCTTTCATTCTATCAGTAATAATTAAGGANCCNGTATTATCTAGGTAGCCAACATCTCCTGTATGCAAATACCCACCNTNCCATAATTTTTTTGAAGCTTNTTTATCTTTGATATACTTNTTTGTTAACCATGGAGCTCTGACAACAACCTCTCCAGTTGATTTATTATCTCTGACTATGTCATTAAAGTTTTCATCAACTANCCGNAGATCAACCAAAGGNCCAGGCTTACCTGTTTTGCATTTCAAATCAATTAAACTACTATCATTATTTTCTTTGTTATTAGAGGGTATTGATGCAACAGTTAAAAAAGGGCACGTCTCAGACATTCCATAAGCGCTNATAACATTAATTCCTTGTTGNGATGCNTCAANTGCTAAACTTTTTGGCATGGCAGAACCACCAATAATTAATTTAAGATTAGATAAATCATAATTTAAATTTTTATTNTCATTTAAAAGCATCTGCAATANGGTTGGAACGCAGTGAGAAAAAGTTACTTTTTCATTTTNTATTAAGTCTAATAACTTTTTAGGTTCATATTTGCTAGGATAGACTTGTTTAACACCAAGTAATGTAGCCATATAGGGGAACCCCCAACCATGTACATGAAACATNGGGGTTAAAGGCATGTAAACATCTTCATTATGNAATCTNTGNCTNTAATTTGACGCAGATGATCCAACTATGAAACCAAGAGTATGAATAACTAACTGACGGTGGCTGTAGGAAACNCCTTTTGGNTTTCCNGTAGTTCCTGTGGTATAAAATTTTGTGGCAACTGTATTCTCATCAAAATCCTCAAAAACAAAATTTGGTTCATTAATCTCAAAAAATTTCTCGTAATAAAGATAATTTGACTTAGACTTTTGTTTTTTAGTTTCGGTTTTTATACCTTCCATAATAATTATTTTAATGTCTCGTTNAAACCCATCTTTAATTTTATTTAAGGTTGGTAAAAAATCTTCATTNATTAANAGAAAATCGTCATCTGCGTGATTAATGGTNTATAAAATTTGTTGTTCTGATAGGCGTATATTAATAGTATGTAATATAGCTCCCATCATAGGTATAGCAAAAAAACACTCTAAATATCTTGTTGTATCCCAATCCATAACACCGATAGTATCACCTTTTTTTACTCCAATATGTGTTAGTGAATTGCTTAGGATACTTACCCTATTNTTAAAAGTTTTATAATTATAAGAAATATTTTTTTCATTTNTAATNNTTTGATCAGGGTTGGATAACAAAGGGCTGATTAATAANTGTTTTATTAGTAGTGGATAGTTATAAAAATTGTCCATACAAACTATTCCTTTTAATTAATCTATTTTGACTTTCGATAAAGTAATTTTGGAATCAAAAAAATTAAATAAGAATATAATAATTTTTGATAAATTATTTAAATTTTCTACTATATTTATGATATTAATAAAATTAATTTTTTTAATCTATAATTAGATGGGAATTAAAATGGATTTTGGTCTTAGTGATGAGCAAGAAATGGTTGTTGAGACAGTTAGAACATTTGTTGAAAATGAAATCTATCCTCTTGAAAATGAAGTAGAGAAAACNGGNNTTGTTTCAAATGAAATTGGNCAAGAAATTAAAAATAAAGTTAAACAATTAGGTTTTTTTGCTCCAAATATGCCTGAAGAGGTTGGAGGTGGAGGACTGGATAACCTTACATTCGCTTTACTGGAAAGAGAGTTGGGNAGAGGTAGTCAAGGATTAACTATTTTTTGGGGGAGACCNTCAAATATTTTAATGGCTTGTGATAAAAATCAAAAAGAAGAATATTTATTTCCAGCTATCAAAGGAGATAAATTTGATGCTTTGGCAATGACAGAACCTTCAGCAGGATCTGACGTAAGGGGGATGAAATGCTTTGCAAAAAGTGATGGCGATGATTTTATTATAAATGGTACAAAACATTTTATATCTCATGCAAACATTGCTGATTTTGTTATTGTTTTTATTGCGACAGGCGAAGAAGATACACCGAGGGGAAAAAAGAAACTGATAACTTGTTTTTTAGTGGATAGAGGAACACCTGGTTTTGAAATAAAAGATGGATACAATTCAGTTTCACATCGAGGCTACCAAAACTGTATTTTGACATTTGACAATTGTAGGTTGCCTAAAAGTAAAATATTGGGAGAGTTGCATAAAGGATTCGAAGTTGCAAATGACTGGTTGTATGCAACNAGGATTACGGTTGCTGCAATGTGTGTCGGAAGAGCACGAAGAGTTTTTAAATACGCATTAGATTGGTCAGCTGAAAGAGAGCAATTCGGTCAGAAAATTGGAAAATTTCAAGGAGTTTCATTCAAACTTGCAGATATGATTACAAAAATAGATGCAGCTGATTTTTTAACTTTAAACTCTGCTTGGAGATTAGATCAAAATTTATCAGCTAATAGAGAAGTTGCACAAGCAAAAATGTACGCTTCTGAAATGCTTGCTGAGGTCACTGATCAAACAATACAAATTTATGGTGGAATGGGGCTTATGGATGATCTTCCTCTAGAGAGATTTTGGAGGGATGCCAGAGTTGAACGAATTTATGATGGCACAAGTGAAATTCAAAGACATATAATTTCGAGAGATTTATTAAGACCATTAGGGTCATAACATAGGAGAAAATAATGACAGCTAATCCAATTACGATAAATAGAAATGGACCAGTTTTTGAGCTTATATTGGATAGACCTAAAGCAAATGCAATTGATGGTGCAACAAGCAGAAAAATGGGAGAGGCTTTTATAGAGTTTAGAGACAATCCAGATTTCAAAGTNGCGATTGTTAGTGCTGCNGGTGAAAAGTTTTTTTGTGCNGGGTGGGATTTAAAAGCTGCAGCAGAAGGAGANGAGCCNACAACTGATTATGGTGAAGGTGGATGGGCTGGAATTCAAGAATTACCGAACTTAAATAAGCCNGTAATTGCAGCAGTNAATGGTATTTGTTGTGGAGGAGGGCTCGAATGGGCGCTTTCATGTGACATTATAATCGCAGCAAATCATGCAAGTTTTGCTCTTCCTGAAATAAAATCTGGAATTATTGCTGATGCTGCAACTATCAAACTTCCCAAAAGAATTCCATATCATATTGCAATGGAGCTTTTATTCACTGGAAGGTGGATTGATGCAGAAGAGGCTCATAAATGGGGGTTGGTAAATGAGATCGTTGAAAAGGAAAAGTTAATGCAACGCGCCAGAGAGATGGCCGATCATCTTGCATCTGGTCCACCTCTGGTCTTTGCTGCAATTAAGGAGATTGCAAGGTATGCTGAAAACCATTCTTTCCAGGAGACTCTTAGTAAAATGAATAGAAAAGAATTTTCAACAATAAATAATTTATATGGTAGTGAAGATCAAATAGAAGGCGCAAGAGCTTTTGCAGAAAAAAGAGACCCGGTCTGGAAAGGAAGATAATTTTTAATGTCTAAATCATCATTTTTAAATGATATTTTAAATAATCTATTAAGTAGAAAAAATATCTTCGGTAAATTTTATCGAGGTAATGATGCAAATGATAACTTTAGTGTCGAAAACTTAATTGATAATATTTTAAATGCCAAAGATGAAGCCTCAGCAAATATTTTTTCAGAACAACTTTTTGAAAAAATTGAAAAGTTTAGTGAAGAAGAACTTTTAGACTTTTTCAATTTTATATCTCAAAACTTAGATATTGATGGTGAAAAACTTTTAGTAAAAGTTAAAAAATTTAACGAGAATAATACTCCAGAAAATTTAAAATCTGTTATTGAATTATCAGAGCCTAAAAGAATTAAAATATTCAGTAGGTTAAACTCTATTGATAAAGGGACTAATAGGCTTGTTAAACTTAGAGAGAAACTTTTAACTCTTTTAAAAGACCAGCCCAATTTAAGAAGGGTGGATAATGATTTTCTGAAACTTTTTGANAGTTGGTTTAATAAAGGTTTTTTAGTTTTAAGGAAAATTAATTGGTCAACTCCAGCCTCTATTTTAGAAAAAGTAATAGAATATGAAGCAGTCCANGAAATTAATTCTTGGAACGATTTAAGAGATAGATTAGAACCTGAAGACAGACTTTGTTTTTCTTTCTTTCATCCTTCGATGCAAGATGAACCTCTAATTTTTGTTGTTGTAGCTCTTATGGATAAAAAGCCAGAAAGTATTGATGAAGTTCTTTCTCAGGATAGAGATAGACTATTAAAGGGTGGTGAAACTNCAGCTGTATTTTATTCAATTTCAAATTGCCAGAGTGGATTAAAGGGAATATCTTTTGGAAATTTTTTAATTAAGCAAGTTGCAAATGCAATTCGTACAGAATACCCAAATATTAAAGAATTTGTAACTTTATCACCTGTGCCTGGTTTTATGGAATGGCTTAAACTAAATAATAATAATTTTTTTGAAAAATTGAATGATGTTTCTTTGATAAGCAANCAAGATAAATTTAAAGATGAAATTTTTGANAATGCTTTAGAATATTTTTTCAACTCTACAAGAGATGATAGTTTGCCCAATGATAGTGTTTCTAGGTTTCATTTGGGTAATGGGGCAATCTTGGACAGNNTAAACTTCCTAGGAGATACCTCGGAAAAAGCACTTAAGAGTGCAGCAGGGCTCATGGTTAATTATAAATATGATCTTGATAAAATTGANGAAAACCACGAAGAATTTTTCAAAAATAAAAATATAGTATGNTCTAATGAAATTAATTCTTTAAGAAAAAGCTACCAAAACAAAAAATTAAAAATAGGTTAATCTTTCCAAATAGGAGATCTTTTTTTAAGAAAAGCATCCACTCCTTCTTGAGCGTTATATTCAGTCATGTTTTCTGTCATGATCATACTAGTTAATTCATATGCTTCAGAAACTCCTAATTCCAATTGTTCATAAAAAGCCTTTTTCCCTACGGCAATTGTTTTTGATGACTTTTGGAGAATTTTCTCTGCAATTTCATTGACTGTTTGCTNCAATTTTTTTTCNGGAACAACNCTATTGANTANCCCAAATTCTTTAGCCTTATATGAATCAATCAAATCTCCAGTTAGCAACATTTCCATCGAATTTTTTTTAGAAATATTTCTCGATANTGCAACCATTGGNGTAGAACAAAAAAGTCCAATATTTACACCNGGAGTNGCAAAGCGAGCATTTTCTGATGCTATAGCTAGGTCACATGTTGCAACTAATTGACATCCAGCAGCTGTAGCTGTTGAGTGAACTGACGCTATCACTGGGATNTCCANTNTTATTATTGANAGCATTACTTGGCTACATANGTTGAATAGNTTTTTATATATTTCTTTATTATTATTAGAATTAATTTCTTTTAAATCNTGACCAGAGCAAAAAGAAGGGCCGTTGGCATCAATAATCAATACTCTTAAGTTTTTATTNTTTTTGATTTTTTCTAATGCGTTTTTCATGTCAGTTAATAACTGNAAGGAAAGTGCATTATGAGATTTTGGCCTATTGAGGGTTANTTTACATANACCATTTTTTCTATTTTCAATGATTATTAGNNCTTCTTNTTTCATTNGACCATTCTACATATNTCAATAAAATTTAATTTTCATAAATTATATACTATTTTNAATATTGTGGCACGCGAAATGCAAATAACATTATAATTTCCTCCCCAATAAANGTCGTTTTTTCAATTTGAAAAGACGACTTTTAACTTTCAACAGGCTTNTTTACATAAATCATAAGGATTACAGCACATAAAACTGTAAAACCACCAACTATTTCTGGTAAAGTGATTATTTCATTTAAAAAATACCAAACCCATATTGGGCCTAAAATGCTTTCAAGAAGGACGAGTAAACTTATCTCCGCTGCAGGCAAATATGGAGTTGCCCATGTAACCAATGCAATNCCTAATCCAATTGTAAAAAAACCCATAAATAATGATATCAATATATCATTCACTTCTATCATCAAACCATTATCAAGAATTAAAGTAATTACAAAACCCAAAATACAAGAAAATACAGCCCCTAAAAGTGTTCCACCTAAAACATCATCCTTTTTACTTTTTCTTGCTTGTACTAGTCCAAGTGCAAAAAATATGGCAGATAAAATAGCCAAAAGATTTCCAAATGTTTTGCTGAATTTTAAACCGTCTCCAATCATAATAAAAACACCGATCAAAGCAATAAACATTGAAAGCCAAACTATTTTTTTTGGTTTTTCTCGTATCCAAACCCAACCTATTAAACCAGCAAAAATTGGTGACATTGATAGTAAAAAAAGTGTTGAAGCAATTGATGTATTCAACATAGAAAATACATACGTCAAAAAGGCTAAACTAAAAAAGGCTCCCATTAACAAATCATCCTTATCGATAGATTTAAAAATAATTAAAGGATTAATTTTGCGTTTCAGACTGATCACTAACAATATAATAGCGCTCATACCAAATGAGCGATAAAATAAAATTTGAAAACCATCTGCTTCATTGATNAGTCTAATCAGTAANCCAACAAAACTCATGCAGGTTGCCCCACATAAAGTGAGATATAAAGCAGACACTCTACTCATTTAGCTTTATGAGTATATTGCTAAGTAGTTTTCTGAGTGATGATTAAAAATTAACACTATNATAGCAAAAATCATTGCAAATCCAAGATAAGATAAAACTCTTTTTATTCTTGGTGAAAGGTTTGAACTTTGGATTCGTGTAAGAATAACCCANAATAGNCCGCAAGATANAAAAAATATGAAGGAACTAATTAAAACATTGTCNGATAGCATTTAATACTCCTAAATTGTTAAAATTGCATATCAACTGTAGTTATATTAAGTCTAGTTATGCATTTATTGTNATTTNAATANTAAAAAAATAAATTTTTATTGAAAATTAAAATATTTTTTTATAAAAAGCATTATAAATTATTAATTAATTATGTTGAAATTTCTAATTGGGAATNATATAGTACTGATTAGATTAATCGGGAGTTTAAATAATGAATAATGTTATTACTAAATTAGCTAAATATTTAATTCCAGCTGGTTTGATTACTTTATTACCATTTGCAGCATTTGCGTCAGGTAATTTAGAAGCAAATGATTTTGTTGGAATGAGTTTTTGGATTATTTCAATAGGTATGGTTGCTGCAACTGTATTCTTTTTCATGGAATCAATGAAAGTTGAGGCACATTGGAGAACTTCACTAGTTGTAGCTGGACTAGTTACAATGATNGCTGCTGTGCATTACTTCTATATGAGAGGTGTGTGGATTGAAACTCAATCAACACCAACAGTTTATAGATATATTGACTGGATCTTAACAGTACCACTACAAATCGTAGAATTCTATTTAATTCTTGCAGCTGTTGGAGCTGTGGCTGGTAGAGTATTCTGGAACTTACTAATCGCATCACTAGTAATGTTAATAGCTGGGTATGTTGGAGAAGTTGGTTATGTAAATGTATGGTTAGCATTTATAGTTGGTATGCTAGGATGGGTTTACATTCTATATGCAATTTTTGCAGGTGACGCACAAGAGAATTTATCAAGTGCTCCTGAAGGTGTTCAGTCAGCNTTTAAAACAATGAGATTAATTGTTTTAGTTGGATGGGCGATTTATCCTTTAGGTTATGTTTTAGGTTATGCAGGNAATCAAGTTGATGCTGCATCACTTAANGCTATATATAATGTTGCTGACTTTGTTAATAAGATTGCGTTTGGTCTTATGATATGGGCAGCTGCTACATCATCATCTAGTAAAACTGCATAAAGTTATCTAGAAATATTATAGTAAACGCCCACTTTTAAGTGGGCGTTTTTTTTATATATCTAACTTATAACTATTATCTTTTAACCATTTTCGATTTTCTTTGAAATCTGGTTGGTACTCTTCAACTTTAAGCCAAAATCTTTTAGAATGATTAAAAAAAACTAAGTGACTTAATTCGTGTATAATTAAATAATCTATAATTTTTGAAGGGGCAAAAATTATCTTCCAGTTATATGAAATGTCCCCTTTTGCTGAACAGCTACCCCACCTTGATTTATAATTTTTTACTCTTATAGACAAGGGCTCCACACTCATAATCTTTGAAAAGTATTGGGTTTTANTATANAGAAAATCATAAGAAAAGTTTCTAATAATGTACTCNACTTGATTTCTTAATGAACCAAAACTTTTAATACCATCGATATGATTACAAATTTTTAATAAATTATTTTCAAGTTCTGGTTTTTGAATTAAATGTGAATTTATTTTTAAAAAGTAATCTTCTCCACTTAAAATTATTTTTTGATTATTTATAATTTTTAAATTTGGCTTAATTTTTATTTTTTGCTCTGCTAACTTTTTCCTAATCCACTTATCATTTTGAAAAAGAAATTTTTTTATTTCATTTTCTGGCATCCAATAACTAGATCTAATTTTTATTCCATTGGGGTTAATTTGTATTGATAATGTCTTTCTTTTCTTTGAGAATATTAATTCAATTTTACAATCAAAATATTTTTCTAGATTTGTTAGCATTATTATCTTCTTATTAATTTGAAAAATATTTTTGGCTCGATTAAAATTATAGCTATTCCTGTTATAATTATAGACCCTCCAAAAATTACATCTATTGAAGGTACTTCATTTAAAAATAAAACCGCTCCAAGAATAGCACTGACAGGTATAAGTAACAGAAAAGGCATGGCAACAGGCATTGGGTGTTTAGATAAAATATAAAACCATGCACCATAACCGAGTACAGTCATTACAATACCAAGGTAAATAACTGTAAACCAATCAATAAAACTAGCTGTAAGGATAAAAGGAATTGGGTTGCCATCTATTAAACAAGACATCAGAAACATTTGTGGACTTGAAAAAATTCCTATCCAACATATCAATGTAAAGCCATTCACTTTTCCGTTTAAACCTCTAACCATTACCTGACCCAGAGCCCAACAAAATGCCCCACTTAAAACTAATATAGCACCAATTGCTTTACCTTCTACTGATGGAGTCCCTAGTAACACGATTGTTCCACAGCAAGCTAACAAAATACCTATTAGTTGCTTCTTTGTAGGGAATTCTCTCAAGAAAACAGCAGCAGTTACGATACCAAAAACTACTTCAGTTTGAATTAACAATGAAGCCGTTGAGGTATCCAATATATTTAGTCCAGAGAATGTTAGACCGTACTGTAGAGTTGCAGAAACAAAAGATATATAAAAAATTTTAATTAAATACTCCTTGGGTATCGGAAAGAACCACACTATTAGCATTGAAGANAGAAAAAACCTTAAACTCATAAGTAGCAAGGGTGGGAAATGTCCTAGTCCTGCTTTTGCAGCAGCAAAACCTAAACCCCATGACAAAGGAACAAATAAGGCAATCAATAAGTCTTTTGCATTCATGGGGTATAACCTTTACTATTTAATAATATTTATATACNGAAATTATAATTTTGCTTTAAAAATGGTAAGAATATTTATAGATGCAGATGCTTGTCCTGTTAAGGANGAAGTTTATAAAGTATCCATAAGAAATAACCTNGAAGTTTTTGTGGTTTCTAATGGNGGTATTAGACCACACCCTCATCCATTGATAAAAAGTATATTTGTAGGAAGTGGATTTAATGAAGCTGATCAATATATTTTAAAAATGATTTTGAAACATGATATAGTCATTACTAATGATATACCTCTGGCATCTGACTGTATTAAAATAGGAGCAATAATTGTAAAGCACAATGGCTATATATTAAATGAACATAACATTGCTAATGAACTTTCCAAGAGAAACCTTATGACAGAAATAAGGGCTGCCAACCCTTTGATGAATTCTAAGGGAAAGCCATTCTCTAATTCTGAAAAATCAAATTTTTTAAACAAATTAGAGACTGAGATCAGAAATCTCAAAAATAAATGATTTCCAAAAATAAAAAGCCTTCTAATTGGGTCAAAAAAGCTATTGAAAATATAGAACCTGGTGGTTCACTAATTGATATTGCTTGTGGGGAGGGAAGGCATTCAAAGTATCTATCACGAAAGTTTTATGTCTATGCTGTCGATATAAATAAAACTTACCTAGAGAAGCTGAGTAAAATTCCCAATATTGAAACAATTAATCAAGACTTAGAGAGTAATGAAGAATGGAAGTTTTCTAAAAGAGAATTTAATATAGTATTAGTAACAAATTATCTTTATAGGAAAAAAATTTTAAATTTGTTCAAGCTAGTTAAGCTTAATGGATATTTAATTTATGAAACTTTTGCTATTGGAAATGAAAAGTTTGGAAAACCTACAAACCCAAGTTATCTTTTAAAATCAAATGAATTACTAAAAATTAAACCAAAAAACTTTGAGACTATAGAATTTTTTGAAGGTATTAGAATCCAGAATTTTAAAAAATCAAAAGTACAGAGATTATTGGCTAAAAGGGTATTCTAGCCTCTTCCTTTGTAAATTGGAAAATCTTGATTTGGAAGAAATATATCCTCAGGTGGTTGCCCTGTTTGCCAAAAAACGTCTATTGGTATTCCACCTCTTGGGTACCAGTAAGCACCAATTCTTAACCATGTTGGTTTCAAAAGATCTACAATTTCTTGAGCAATTGTTATTGAGCAATCCTCGTGGAATGCGCCGTGATTCCTAAATCCTAACAAATATAATTTTAAGGACTTAGATTCAACAAGATATTCATTTGGAATATAATCAATGATGAGATGTCCAAAGTCAGGTTGTCCAGTAACAGGGCATAATGATGTAAACTCTGGGCATGTAAATCTTACCGAATAAGTTACTCCAAGTTTTGGATTTTTAACTTTTTCTAAAACCTTGCTGTTCGGTTTTGAAGGAATTAAACTCTCTTTTCCTAAATTTTTTAAATCATTGATCTCAGACGGCATACACAAAAATCCTCAAAAATTTTATTTCAATTATACTATTTAAGTATTCCATGTATATTGTTAATTTAACCAAAAATAAATTAAAAATATTTTGACTTAATGAGTATTTATGAGTGAAGAAAATTTTGAATATGATTTGATAGTTTTAGGTGCTGGATCTGGTGGTGTAAGAGCTTCAAGAATTGCATCTAGTTATGGTGCAAAGGTAGCTGTTATTGAAGAGGACAGACCTGGTGGAACGTGCGTTTTAAGAGGTTGCATACCTAAAAAACTTATGGTTTATGGATCCGAATTTAAAAAGCAAGTTAATGATGCAAAGGAATACGGTTGGAAGGTTAAGAATTTAGAACATGACTGGGATGTATTGAACGCTTCTATTGAAAAAGAACTTGATCGACTTGCTGGTATTTATATTAACATACTCAAAAATTCTGGTTGTAGAGTGGTTACTGGCAAGGCACATTTTATCAGTCCATCAGAAATTAAGGTTAATAATGAAATCCTAACAGGAAAAAAAATTCTTATTGCAACAGGCGGTTTGCCCTATCTACCAGATATTGATGGCCTAAAAGAAAATGCCATTACTTCAAATGAAGCTCTAAAATTACCTTCTCTTCCAAAATCAATAGCTATTTTTGGGAGTGGTTACATTGCTATTGAATTTGCTTGTATTTTTAATGGATTTGGAACTGATGTAGATCTTATCTATCGGTCTGATCTTCCATTAAGAGGTTTTGACTATGAAATAAGAAAAAATTTAGAAAATGAATTGAAAAATAAAGGTATTAATTTATTTCCGAAATCTAAAATTAATAGAGTATTTAAAGAGGACAAAATAATTATTGATCTTGAAAATAATAATAACATTAAAACTGATCAGTTATTGGTTGCTACTGGAAGNAAGCCTAACACNAGCCAACTTAAATTAGAAGACATAGGAGTAGAGCTTAATAGTGAAGGTGCTGTCGTTGTTGATAANTCATCAAAGTCAAACATTAATTATATTTATGCAATAGGTGACGTCACTAACAGAATTAATTTGACACCAGTTGCTTTGGGAGAAGGCCACGCTTTTGCAGACAGAGAATTTGGAGGTTTAAGTAAATATTTTAATTATGAAGATGTGCCTTGTGCAGTGTTTTCACAACCTCCAGTATCTGTTGTNGGTCTCTCAGAAGAAGACGCTATTGATAAAGGTTATGAAATANAGATTTTTACAAGTAATTTTAAACCGCTTAAGCACACCATCTCAGGTAATAACGAGAGATCTTTTATGAAATTGGTNGTTGAAAGAAAATCTAATACTGTTCTTGGNGCTCACATGATTGGTTCGGATGCTCCTGAGATAATGCAGAGTATTGCTATTGCTATAAAAGCAAAATTAACAAAAGAAGATTTTGATTTAACTATTGGTATTCATCCAACGGCTGCAGAAGAATTTGTAACTATGAGGTCACCTCGCGATTAATTNAAGTCAGGCTTTGTAAAAGTTGCAATTTATGTTAATACCCTTATCAAATAAATAAATTTATCGTAATNTTATGACTTGGAATCCTGATACTTGGCGAAACTATCCTGTAGTTCAAATGCCAAAATATACTNATCANAAACATTTNTTATCAGTAGAAGNAAAACTTTCTTCAAAACCTCCATTAGTNTTTGCNGGGGAAGTTCAAGCACTTAAGCGATCATTACATATGGTAGAAAATGGCGATGCATTTATTTTACAAGGTGGAGATTGTGCTGAGAGTTTCAGCCAATTTTCTGCTAATGGAATTAGAGATACTTTTAAAGTTTTATTGCAAATGGCTGTTATTTTAACATTTGGTTCTTCAATGCCAATTGTTAAAATAGGCAGAATTGCTGGGCAATTTGCTAAACCACGTTCATCAGATATTGAGGTTTTAAATGGAGTGGAGCTTCCAAGTTATAGAGGTGACATGATAAATGATATGGAATTTAACGAAGTATCAAGAGAACCCGACCCTCAAAGGCTTTTAGATGGATATGAACAGTCAGCTGCAACATTAAATCTTATAAGAGCTTTTGCTCAAGGCGGTATGGCAGATTTGGCTCAAGTGCATGAATGGACCCTAGGATTTTTATCTGACACTGCTGAAACTACAAAATATCAAGAGATAGCTGATAGAATTTCTGAGAGTTTAAATTTTATGAAAGCTTGCGGACTTACATCTAATACTGTCTCACAACTAAGAGAAACTGAGTTTTATACCAGTCATGAAGCTTTATTATTAAATTACGAAGAAGCTTTGACAAGAAAAGACACAATTACAGCTGAGAAAGGCTGGTATTCAACTTCAGCTCATTTATTGTGGGTTGGTGACAGAACTCGCCAACATGATCATGGGCATATTGAATTTTTGTCTGGTATACAAAATCCTGTTGGAATAAANTGNGGTCCGTCACTTGAACCNGATGACCTTNTNAGNTTAATTGAAAAAATTAATCCANCAAATGANACGGGTAAAATTATTTTAATNTGCAGAATGGGATCAGATAAAGTTCATCAAAACCTTCCAAAATTAATTAAAAAGGTTAAGTCAGANGGGAAAAGAGTAACTTGGTGCTGTGATCCTATGCATGGTAATACAATAAAAGCTTCAAACGGTTACAAAACAAGAAAAGTTTCTGAGATTTTAAATGAAGTGAATAACTTTTTTAATGTTCATAAAGATGAAGGTTCATATCCTGGAGGTGTCCATTTTGAAATGACTGGATCAAATGTAACTGAATGTTTAGGTGGAACAAATGAAGTAAAGGAGAGTGACCTTGGCTCTAGATACCATACTCATTGTGACCCTAGATTAAATGGATCTCAATCTTTAGAATTAGCTTTTTTAATATCAGATTTATTAAAAAAAATTAGAAATGAATAATAAAAAAACTTAAATCAATTTTAGATATTAATAGGAATTGATTATGGAAAAACATATTCCCTACACTGATAGCTATTTTATTCGTACAAGAAAAATCATTCAAGAAAAAGGCGATGCGGATGTAACATATGCTATCTTTATGCGAAGACCAGTTACATATGCACCCAGAATAGCACTAAACTGGTTAAATCAAATAATATCTGATAGAAAAGAAGCTGTTCAAATTCGTGAGAATTTTAATGAGGGTTCATGGGTCGGCGCAGGTGAGCCTATGCTATACATATCAGGAAGAATGTCCTCTCTAGTTGATTTAGAGACGTTATTTTTACAAAAACTTGGACCTCCTTGTGTAGCTGCTTATAACGCTTACAATATGTGTATTGATATGAAATCTACTAATTTTATAGCAATGGATGCTAGGCACTGCGCAGGCTCAGAAATGTCTAATTTAATGTCTTACGGAGCCTCTGTTGGATCAGAAAAAGCTAAGAGAAAAGTTCGAGCGAAAGGTTTTATAGGTTGCGCTGCTGATGCAACATCGCATTTTTTTGGACAGGAAAAAGGTATTGGTTCAATGCCACACGCCTTAATAGGTTATGCTGGATCTACTCTGAAAGCGGCACAAATGTTTCATGAAATTTTCCCAGATGAGCCAATTACTATTCTAATTGACTATTTTGGCAAGGAAATAACTGATGGCTTAGAGGTCTGTAACTATTTTAACCAACTCTCAAAGACAGGAAAATTATCTTTAAGGTTAGATACACATGGTGGAAGATATGTTGAAGGTCTTGATGTTCCTGAATCTTACGCTGTTCTTGAAAGAAGAGCCCCAGAAGCTTTGCGTGGATATAGAACTGATAACGAACTTAAAAATTTAATAGGGAGTGGTGTTTCCGCAGCATCTGTTTGGTACTTAAGAGAAACATTAGACAATAAAGGATTTAATAATGTTAAAATTACTTGTTCAAGTGGATTTGGACCAGAAAAATGTAGAGTTTTTTCTCTTGCTTCAACTCCAGTAGATACAATTGGAACAGGGTCTTTTTTACCAGATAGTTGGTCTGATACATATGCAACAGCTGATATAATAGAGTATAATGGTAAACCTTTAGTCAAGGTTGGTCGAGAATTTCTTCAAAAACATAAAAAATAAAAATAAGTTACACTTTCAATGTCGCAAAAACTAAAAATATTCCTAGCTCAAATGAACCCTATCGGAGGTGATATTGATGGTAATTTCAAAAAACTGAAATCTGCTTGGGAAAGAGCTTCTATATTAAATGCTGATATTGTTGTTGCTCCAGAAATGTTTTTATCTGGTTATCCAATTGATGACTTAGTCCTAAGGGAAGATTTTTTGTTGAGTATCGAAAAATACTTAGACAATCTCTCAGTGCTTACTGTAAAAGGCCCTGCGATAATTTGTGGAGCACCTCGAAATGACAGTGGAATCCTTAGAAACTCTGTTTTTATAATGGATAAAGGTGAAATCATAGGTTTTCGTGATAAGGCAAAATTGCCTAATGAGGACGAATTTTACGACAATAGGCAATTCATGCCAGGAGATTTACCTGGACCAATTTTGTTACGTGGAATTAAATTTGGTATACCTATTTGTCAAGATATATGGGATCCAGAAGTATGTGAATGCTTAACAGAGTCTGGCGCTGAAATTATATTATCCATTAATGGATCAACATTCAATATTGATAAAAAAGATAAAAGACTTAACACAGTTGTCTCTAGAGCAGTTGAAAATCAAATCCCTTTTATTTATTTAAATTCGGTAGGCGGCCAAGATGAACTAATTTTTGATGGTGGAAGTTTTGCCATTAACATGGACGGTAAATTAGCCTGCCAATTACCTATGTTTGAAACATTTGATGGTCTTGTTGAGATTGAAAATAAGTCNTCTAATTTGTATTTGCATTCAAGTAATCTAGTTNAGGATTGTTCAGGTTATGAGTCTNTATATTCAGCTATACTTTTATCTTTAAGAGATTACGTATATAAAAATGGCTTTTCAAAAGTTNTTTTTGGATTNTCNGGAGGAATTGANTCTGCTTTAGTTGCCATGCTTTGTGTTGATGCCNTAGGNCCNGAAAANGTAAATTGTTTTATGTTGCCTTCGAAATTTACTTCGAAAGCATCTAATGATGACGCAATTAATTTAGCAAATAAATTAAATATTGAACTTGAAAATTTAAGTATAGAANACGTTTATAGTTCAATAGAAAAGCTTCTTAATAAAAAATTCAATAAATTGAAAAAAGACATNACGGAAGAAAANATTCAATCAAGGGTTAGAGCTCTTATACTGATGGCTATGTCAAATAAATTTGGAAGTATGTTAGTTTCCACAAGCAATAAATCTGAATCTGCTGTTGGCTACTCTACNCTTTACGGTGATATGTCAGGAGGATTTTCACCATTAAAAGATGTTTGGAAAACAGATGTAATTAAACTTTGTTATTGGAGAAATAAAAATATACCTTCAATATCAAAATTTAAAAATTATAATATNATACCTGAAAATATAATNACAAAACCACCTACAGCAGAATTAAGAGAAAATCAAAAAGATACTGATACTTTGCCGGAATACGAAAAACTTGATAAGATACTTTCTTTATATATGGAAGAAATGAAGAGTGAAAATGAAATAATTCAAGAGGGCTATGATAGAGAAACTGTGATTAAGATAATAAATCTTTTAAGAAACTCCGAGTATAAAAGGTTTCAAGCACCTCCTGGACCAAAACTTGGTAAGAAAGCATTTGGAAGAGATAGGATGTATCCTCTTACGAATAAATTTTAGGAAATTTATAATGAAAACAAGATTAAGATTTGCGCCCAGTCCTACTGGAAATTTGCATGTTGGCAATGCAAGAACTGCACTTGTGAATTATTTGTTTTGTAGATCAATTTCAGGCGAAATGATGCTCAGAATAGATGACACCGATGAAGAAAGATCTAAAAAAGAATTTGAGGAAAATATTAAATCTGATTTGAATTGGATGGGTATTTTTTGGGAAATGACAGATCGCCAATCAACAAGAATAAAAAACTATAATGACGCTTTGAATAAACTTTTTGAAAGTGGGAGAGCATATAGATGTTATGAAACTCAGGAGGAACTCTCTTTAAAAAGAAAAGCGCAATTGATGTCTGGAAAGCCTCCAGTTTATGATAGACAAGGTCTAAGCCTCCAACAAAAAGATCATGAAAAATTTGCAAATGAGGGAAAGTTACCTCATTGGAGGTTTAAACTAACAGATGATGAAGTAGTCTGGGATGACTTGATTAGAGGTAAATGTTCATATGATATGAGATCACTATCAGATCCAGTTATTATGAGAGAAGATGGTAGGCCTATATATACACTTGCATCAGTAGTAGATGATATTGATCATGAAATAACACATATCATAAGAGGTGAAGACCACGTTACTAATTCTGCTGCGCAAATACAACTTTTCAAAGCATTAGGTATCCAACCGCCTTCATTAGGTCACCTCTCTTTAATAGCAGGCTCTGAAGGAGAAGGATTGTCTAAAAGATTAGGAAGCTTATCTTTAGGACAACTTAAACAAGAAGGCTTAGAGAGCAATGCTTTGACTTCATTGTTAGCAAAGCTTGGCACGTCAGATCCAATTTCTTTTATTGAGAATATCGAAGGGTTGATTAAAGATTTTGATTTAAAAAAATTTAGTCGAAACACAGCAAAATTCGATATGAAGGATCTTTATCTGTTAAATAAAAAATCAATTCAATCTATGAGTTACCAAGAAGCCTTAAAGAGACTAAAATTAATAGATCTTGATAATATTANTGAAGAGTTTTGGAATACGGTTAGTGGGAATTTAAATAATTTAAAAGAGATTAAATTGTGGTGGAATGTAGTATTTGGTGAAATTAAACCAATNATTGATAATAGACATTTAATTGATATTGCAATTAAATTATTTCCTAACGAAACNTTAGATCANACGACTTGGGGGTCTTGGTGTAAAATTATTTCAAGCGAGAGTGATTTTAAAGGTAAGGAACTATTCATTTCTTTAAGGAAAGCACTGACTAGNTATGATTATGGACCAGAACTCTCAAAACTACTTCCAATGATAGGAAAAGAAAAAATTCTATCAAGATTGTCTGGTAATGTATCGTGATGAATATTGAAATATTTAATACATATTCTAAAACTTATGAAAACTTTATACCGATTGATAGTGAAAACGTTCGAATTTATGTGTGTGGTCCAACAGTTTACGATTTTATACATGTTGGNAATGCAAGACCTTTAATAATTTTTGATGTTCTTGTTAGGTTTTTTANATTTATTTATCCAAAAGTAACATATGTTAGAAACATAACTGACGTAGACGATAAAATAATTATTCAATCAAAAAAGAATAANGAAAACATAACTGATCTTACAAAAAGAACTATTGAAGCTTTCACAGAGGATGCTAAGTCACTGCATGTGTTGACTCCTGATCATGAGCCAAAAGCAACAGAACACATACCAGAGATGTTAAAAATTATTAAAACCTTAATTGAAAATAAAAATGCATATTATTCGAATAAGCATGTTTTTTTCTCNGTTTCCTCAATGTCAGAGTATGGTTCTTTNTCAGGTATGAAACTGGATGAAATGATTGATGGTGCTAGGGTTGAAGTGAATAGTTTAAAAAAAGAACCTGGNGACTTTGTGCTTTGGAAGCCTTCGGAAAAAGGAGAGATGGGGTGGGAGTCAGAGTTTGGCTATGGAAGGCCAGGTTGGCACATAGAATGTAGTGCAATGAGTGAAAAATTTCTCGGTAAACAATTTGACATCCACGGAGGGGGCTTGGATTTAATTTTTCCTCATCATGAAAATGAGATAGCACAATCGTGTTGTGCNTTTGAAACTCCATTTATGGCAAAGTACTGGATGCATAATGGATATATTACNGTTAATAATGAAAAAATGTCTAAGTCNGAAGGTAACTTTATTACTGTAAGAGATGCCCTTANAAGATTTAGTGGTGAGGTAATAAGATANTCNATTCTGAGTGGTCATTATAGATCNCCAATAAATTTTAGCTTTGAATCTTTNAATGAATCAAAGTCAGCATTGGATAGGTTATACCGATGTTCNGAGGGTTTTGAAATTGATANTAATATTGATCAAGAGTTTTTATCNGCATTNTCTAAAGATTTAAATACNCCACTCGCCATATCAAGACTTCATGAACTAGCTAAGGAATTTAATAAAGGTAATAGGCTTTCNGGGCAACTTCTTAAATCAAGTTCAAGGATCTTAGGACTATTAAATGTGAGCAGNTCGGAATGGTTTACAAAAAAAGATCAAATTGATGAAGAAAAAATAAATAATATGATTTCAGAGAGAAACAAAGCCAGAAAAGAAAAAGACTTCCATTTAGCTGATAAAATTAGAGATGAACTTAAAAGTATAGGTGTTTCTATAGAAGATAAAGNAAATGAAACTAAATGGCGATTGGATTAAAAAGAATAAATATGCATCTTCTACAATAAGTAGTATATAGCTTATAATTTATTTATATTTAATTTGAGTTGACTGAATGGAACGAGTTTATATTTTTGATACAACGCTGAGAGATGGTGGACAAACAAAAGGTGTTGACTTTTCTTTTGCTGATAAAATAGCCATCAGTGAAGCTTTAGACGATATTGGAATTGATTATATTGAAGGCGGTTGGCCAGGGGCCAATCCAACTGACGATAAATTATTTAGTTCACCACCAAAACTAAAATTTTCAAAGTTTGTCGCATTTGGAATGACAAGAAGGCCTAATACAAGTGCTGCAAATGATCCTGGTCTAAGTGCTGTCTTAAATGGTCATTCAGATTCAGTCTGTCTTGTGGGAAAAACATGGGACTTTCACGTTGATAAAGCTCTAAACATATCACTAGATGAAAATATTAAAATGATTGGTGATTCAATCGGTGAAGTTATTAATAGAGACAAGGAAGCATTATTTGACTGTGAACATTTTTTTGATGGTTACAAGCATAATAAATCATTTGCAATTGATTGTATTAGTGCTGCGGTTGAAGCAGGTTCTAAATGGGTTGTGCTGTGTGACACAAATGGAGGCACTCTTCCGAATGAAATTGGAGAAATAATTGAAGAAGTTAAAACAAAAATACCTAATGCGCCTTTGGGTATTCATTGCCACAATGATTCTGGAACTGCTGTGGCTAATAGCATGGCAGCTATTAAAGCTGGAGTAAGGCACGTTCAGGGCACTATAAATGGTTTAGGTGAAAGATGTGGCAACGCTGATTTAATTTCTTTAATCCCAAATTTAGTACTCAAAATGAACTTTGAAACTGGAATCAAAAAGGAAAATTTAACTAAATTAAAGCATCTTTCTAGACTGGTTGATGACAGATTAAATAGGCCCCCAAATTTTAATCAACCCTACGTCGGTGAAGCAGCATTTGCTCATAAAGGTGGCCTTCATGCGTCAGGTGTTCAAAAGGATAGTAGATCCTACGAACATATTGAGCCTGAATTAGTTGGCAACCAAAGAAGTTTTGTTGTTTCTGACCAAACAGGTAAAGCAAATATAGTCGCTCGATTAAAAGAAGTTGGCGTTGAATTTGACCAAAATGATAAAAGATTAAATAGCCTTATTGACACTATAAAGGAAAATGAATTTAAAGGTTTCTCATATGATACGGCAGAGGCTAGTTTTGAATTAATGGCTAGAAGAACACTTGGAAAAGTCCCAGATTACTTTGTAATCGGTAGATTTAGAGTTATGGATGAAAGAAGATTTAATGCTAAGGGAGAATTAGCCGTTGAATCTGAAGCTTCAGTTACTTTAAATATTGGAGGTCAGGCATTCCATGAAGTAGCTATTGGTAATGGTCCAGTTAATGCAGTTGATTCTGCGCTACGAAAAGCTCTTTCAAAAATTTATCCAAGCNTAAATTCAGTAAGTTTAGTAGACTACAAAGTAAGAATTATTGATAGTGGCTCTGGCACAGAAGCNACAACAAGAGTATTAATTGAGTGTGAAGACTCAAATAATAATCGATGGAGATCAGTTGGATTATCAACAAACATTATTGATGCTTCAGTCATGGCNCTGTATGACGCTCTTACATGGAAATTACTTACATTAGGNACAAAGCCAGTCGCTCCAGCAAATTAACTTTTTTATATAATTGAATTTTGAACTTTAATATATCAAAACCAGTAATTGTTCTAGTCAGAACTCAGTTGCCTCAAAATATTGGCTCAACGGCAAGAGCAATGAAAAATTGTGGNCTCACNGATCTTAGACTTGTTGATCCACGTGAANAATGGCCAAATGATGGAGCAAGTTCTATGGCCGCTGGAGCTGATGATATTCTAAAANATATTCAAGTTTTCAGTACTATTCCAGAAGCGTTAAATGATGTCGTTCACGTATATTCACTNACTGCAAGNAACAGAGACATTACAAAAAAAGAAATAGGNCCTGAATACGCNGCCAATCAAATTTATCAAAATAGTAACAACAACGAAAAATCTGCGATTTTATTTGGNCCAGAGCAATCAGGTNTAACAAATGAAGAAATTGCNTATTCAAACGCATTTGTTAAAATTCCTATGGAAGAAAAATTTTCTTCTTTAAATTTATCTCAAGCAGTTCTTTTAATGTCTTGGGAATGGAGGAAAATATTTTTAAAAAATAGATTGTCTGAANTTGAATATAGCAAAATTTCAGAACCATTGATTTATCATAAAACACCATTATCCACAGTGAAAGAAAGAGATTTTTTTTTCTCNCGTCTAGAAANATTTCTTGAGNTGAATAACTTTTTTGCTACCAAAGAAATGAAGCCCTCAGTAATGAATAACTTAAAGTCAATGTTTGTTAGGNTTAATTTAAGCCAACAAGAAATTGGGACATTAAACGGCATAATATCAGCTATTGAGAAAAAAATAACTAACAATAAAAATGGTTAAAATATATTGACAAATATAATATTTAGTATAGTTAGTGAGGACTATTTCTGGGAACGTGGTGCTTAACAGGACCCCACATTAATTTGTGATACCGGAACAATAATAAATAAACCAGGTAAACTGGATTGGAGTTAAAATGGCACCTAAGTCAGAGCANAAACGCAAGTCTGCAAAATATAAAATNGATCGTCGNCTCGGGGTTAATCTTTGGGGAAGACCTAAGTCACCNGTAAATTTAAGGAGTTATGCTCCTGGTCAACACGGCCAAAGAAGAAAAAAACCTACTGATTTTGGCGTTCAATTAATGGCTAAACAAAAACTAAAAGGTTACTACGGAAATATAGGTGAGAAGCAATTTAGAAAATACTTTGCTGAAGCTGAGAGAAGAAGAGGTGATACAGGACAAAACCTTATTGGTATTTTAGAATGCCGTTTAGACGCTGTTGTTTACAGACTCAAAATAGCTCCAACAGTTTTTGCCGCTAGGCAATTAGTTAATCACTGNCATATTCAATTAAATGGAAAGAAGTGTAATATACCTTCTGCAATGGTTAAACTCGGNGATGTTATAACATTAAAAGAGAAATCTCATCAAATACCTATGGTAATTGAAGCTGTTGCTTCACCAGAAAGAGATGTNCCTGATTACTGTGAAGTAGACCACAAAAAGATGTCCGGATCACTTACAAGAATTCCATTGCTTGAGGATGTTCCATACGCAACGCAAATGGAACCAAATTTAGTTGTGGAATATTATTCTAGGTAAAGAGTGTAATTTTACTTACTTACTTCAATGCCTTTTGTNTTAAGTAAGTCACTNAGTTCACCACTCTCATACATTTCACGAACGATATCGCATCCACCCACAAATTCACCTTTTACATAAAGTTGAGGTATGGTTGGCCAATTAGCGTAATCTTTTATACCCTGTCGGACATCATCATTTTCAAGAACATTTACGCTACTAAATTTAACTCCAAGATGATTTAGAACTCCGACAGTTGCAGCTGAAAAACCGCATTGAGGAAAGACTGGTGTTCCCTTCATGTAAAGGACAATATTATTGGATTGAATTTCATTTTCAATTTCTGTCTTGGTATTTTCATTCATTTTAATATCCTATTTTGGTGTGGATGTTTGTAATGCTAAGGCGTGGAGTTCATTTCCCATTCTTCCTTTTAATGAACCATAAACCATTTGATGTTGTTGAACCCTTGACTTGCCCTCAAATTCTTTAGAAATAACNTGGCANGAGTAATGATCNCCATCCCCTCTTAAATCATCGATTTTAACAATCGCATCTGGAAAAGCTTCTTTAATTAAGACTTCAATTTCAGATGCATTCATTGGCATAANGGTCTCCAAAAAAAAATTATAGTAATGATTTAATCATCATTACTATATTTTACAATATTATAAAAAATAATAATACTCTAAGAGAGTGTTTTAACAACATTTTCAAAAAATAATTTTGGGTCATTTCCTTTTTCATTATTAATATTGAAAATTGTTGGATCTGGAATACTACANAAAATATTTCCATTTTCTGAAACAATCCCAGCTATACCAGTATTTTCAGGGTCAATTTTTANTTTTTCTGTTTGAACTTTGTTGAATTGGTATTTAAAAGCCACCTGATTTAGNTTGNNCAAGTTGCTATCTTGAGGTTCTAAAATGAAATAATCTCTCAGGCTATAGGAACTTANACTTATAATTTCTTTTTGCTTATACATTTTAAGGAATGGTGAATTAACATTTCTTTCAATTTCTACAGCTACANTTTNNGTAGCATTTTCATGTCTATTAANCCTTTTAATTTTAGCNCCTACTAANTTAGCATNAATCAAGACTNCNGCNCCTGAATTNATTGCTAAAACTGCACCCCCTCTAGCAATATGGTTTTTTACNTCTTTGATAATGGGGGAACTCAAGACTCTTTCGGTAATGACTTTTTCACCAAAACTTCGAAATTCATCTGGCAAAATAATTAAATCACAATTAGGAATATTACTTTCCTTTTGGTTCACAATTACAGGCCTCCTCCTCGTAATCGTAAGTAAATTATCAATCAAACTCTTAATTTTTTCTGGATCGGTAAAATTTATAATTGTAAATCGCATAATTTAAATCAGTTTACTTTATAAATATATTTAGATATGTGATTTTTTTTTCTAAACTATATTTTAAAAACACGATTGAATATTTCATCTACATTTTTTGTGTGGTATTCTTCGTCAAATAAATTGTCTAATTCAGCTTCATTAATTTTGTTATTAATTAATGTATTACTTTTGAGTAGGGACAAAAATGTATCTTCACCCTTCCACACTTTCATGGAAATCTCTTGGACTAGGGAATAGGCATCTTCACGGCTAATTCCTGCTTGCGTAAGTTTTAGTAAAACTTGTTGGGAATTCACTAAACCTTTTAACTTTCCCATGTTCTCTTTCATTCTGTCAGGGTAAATTAACAGATTATCAATTACATTAGTCATTCTCGCTATTGCAAAATCCAATGCAATTGATGCATCTGGAGCAAAAACTCTTTCAACAGAAGAATGAGATATATCTCTTTCATGCCATAATGCTACATTCTCCAATGCAGGAATTACACTTGCTCTGACAATTCTTGCAATACCAGTTAAATTTTCAGTAAGAACGGGGTTTCTCTTGTGAGGCATTGCGGAAGACCCTTTTTGACCAGATGAAAAGTATTCTTCAACTTCACGTATTTCAGTTCGCTGGAGACTTCTAATTTCAGTTGCTAATCGTTCAATTGAAGAAGCGACCAACGCAAGACCCGAAAACCAAGCCGCGTGCCTGTCTCTTGGTATTACTTGAGTTGAAATTGGTTCAACCTCAAGTTCCATTTGTTCTGCAACATGGCTTTCAACTTCAGGGCTGATATTCGCAAATGTTCCTACTGCACCTGAAACAGCGCAAACAGATATTTCTTTCTTTGCCGTTTGCAACCTGTGCAGTGATCGTTTAAATTCAGTAAAGAAACCAGCTAATTTTAATCCAAAAGTAGTTGGTTCAGCGTGTA
>NYVQ01000023.1 GCA_002684695.1 SAR116 cluster bacterium
AACTATCTCCTCAAAAACCCTATAACTATCCATTAAATGAATAAGTGAAACAAAAATAATAAGAGGCATTAAATGTGGAATAACAATATAGCGTAACCTTTCAAATCTATTTGCCCCGTCAATTACAGCACTTTCAAGTGTTTCTTTATTAACCGTCTGAAGGCCTGCGTAAAAAACGATAAAAGCAAATGGCGCTACATGCCAAACTCGGTAAATAACCATTAATAATTCAAGTGTCCAGGCACTGGCAAATAAAGCAATATCTCTTTCTAAAAGATATTCAATTAACGACGTTAAAATACCTTCTCCTACAAAAAGCCATCTAATAGCCAAAGCACCAATTATAGGAGTTATTATAAAAGGCAAAAGAGAAATAAATATTACTGGGCCTTTTAAAGATTGTGTTAAGTTATTTACAGTAATTGCAATTAACAAACCTAATGAAATTACAAGTGGCAGAGTTATTAAGCAAAATGTAACTGTAAATCTAAAAGCTTTCCAAAAATTTATTTTTTCTATTTCACTAAGCGAAAAACTATATAAAGATTTTTTAAATTTTTCAATTTGTAAAAGATTTTTATAATTTTCAAGCCCAACAAAAACACTTACGTTAATTATGTTACCATTGACATCCAATTTGGGTTTAGTTTGAATTTCAGTTTCACATATTTGTTTTAAAAAACCTGGAGTACAAGTCTCAACTTCAACATCTTCAAAAACATTTTGTGTAATATAAAAACTTTGCTGAAAAACAATTGCGAGTGGAACAGCAATGAACAAAAACATCATTAAAAGTGATGGCACTATAAATAAATAAAAGTCCTTTTTTTTCATTGCTGTATAAAATTAAAGGGAAGAATAATAATTATTCTTCCCTTTAATTAAACCTACATAAGGCCTTTTTCTGTTGCCGCAGAAGTATAGGCAGCTTCGATATCAGCTAATGTTGAAGCTGCATCCTTAGCACCAGTTAAAAAGTCTGCAATACCATTACCAAGAGCAGAGTGCATAACACCCATTCTGCTTCCAGAAGGATATGGTGCTGCCCCATTTTCAGCTGTTGCTGCTGCTCCAGCAGCACTTGCACCAGGTTTATAGCCAGTAATTAACCAAACCGCGTCTTCATTATTAGCAGTCACCATTTCTGTGTCCATTCCTTCCATTGCTACTCTAAATGCAGCTTCGGCTTTTACGTCAGAAATATTTTTCGCTATAACAATTCCGTCCCACCATAAAGTTGAGGCAGGTCTGACATCACCCATTGGTGCACTTGCCATTACAATTTTTCCAACAACCTTACTTTCTTCTGCATTATCCATTGCACCAGCACGAGTTGCCCATAAATAAGCCATAGCAATTTTTTCTTGTTGCATTTGCTTTTGAGCATATGTTGAGTCTGAAGTAAGGTACTCTGGATCCATATAGGCTGTTAACTTTTTCATAGTTTCTAAAGATTTAACACCTGCAGCATTGTTCAATGTTGGCGCGTTACCTTCACCAAAAAACTCACCACCATTTCCTAAATACATATTTACAAATTCTTCAGCTAGGTTCCATCCTGACTTATATGCGCCGCCAAAAGGGTAATCCACAACATTTGCAGCTTTTATTTTTTCAGCAGCTGCGAGAACATCATCATAAGTTTTTGGTTCAGCAATTCCTAAGTTATCAAGAATATCTTTTCTATACATTAGATGTTGGTTATTAACAGACATAGCAATACCCATGATTTTACCATCAATTTTTATTAATTGGTTTGGGTTTAAATTTTGTCCATACTTAGCAACTAAATCATCTAATGGCCTAATTGTTCCAGCATTCAAAAGAGGTGTTATAGTAGAACCTGATACACCACCAATTTCATACAAAGAAGGGTTTGCCGCAAACGCATCTGGTTGCTTATCTTTAAATTCACTATCAAGAGTTGCGGTAACATTACCACATTCACTCATAGCTTCTGTAACTGATTTCCAAGCATCAAAACTATTAGTTAATGATCTTACTTCAACTACATTTGTAAAACTACATCCTGCCCAAGCAAAATTAGATACTAAGGCAAAAGCAATTCCTAACAAAAATACTCTGATTTTCATAATTTTCTCCTCAATAATTGAAAATTTTTTAATTAATTCTTTAAAGTATCAATACCTATGTTATTAAATATAACAAGTAATTTTTGCAAACGTATGCAAAAAAAACAATAATAAAGATTCAACTATTAAATAATTAGAAAAATGTCATATTCAAATGAAAAAAGAAAACATTATTATAATCAACTACATTCATTGATTCTGGGTGGTCATTCAAGAAATGTTTATCATAATAATGCTGAAATATTTGCTTCTCATCCAATAAATGAAATTTCTGGATTAAAAGAAATAAATAAATTATGGGAAGCTTTAATGATTTCATTCCCAGACATAGAAAGACGTGATTCGATATTTGTTTCTGGAATTAATTACCCCGATGATAGAGCGAAAAAAAATATTGAGGGTATAGAGTTAGTAGCATCTATTTGTCATTATCAAGGTACATTTGAAAATAATTTATTTGGTATTCCTGCATCTAAAAAGGTTGTTTATTTAAGATCTTGTGAAGTTCACCAATTTTTAAATGAAAAAATAATAAAATCCTATATAATCTTCGACTTTTTAAATCTCATGAAGCAAGTTGGATTATCACCAATTTCACCATCTTTAGGAACAGATTTTTTTTGGCCAGCTCCTGCAACAGCAGATGGAGTAAAAATTAAAGATAGGGAAAATTTAAAATCAACTAACAGTTTTCAAGTTGTAATGAATATGCATAAAGCACTTGGTGAATATGATGGTAAAAATATAGAAAGTATGAAGCATTCTCAGTACTGGTCAAAAAATTTCTTATGGTATGGTCCATCAGGTATTGGAACATCAAAAGGCATGAAAAATTTTCGAAATTTTCATCAAATTCCATTCTTAAGAGGTTTTCCTGATCGTAGAGGGGCATCTCATTATATAAGGATTGAGGATGATAATTTTGTTGTAACTGGCGGATGGCCATCGGTTGAAGCAACTCATGGAGGTGAATGGCTTGGAATACCGGCAACCAATAAAAAAATCAAAATGAGAGTTATGGATTTTTATAGATTAGAGAATAATGTTATAGCTGAAAATTGGGTTCCAATTGATATTATCCATATTTTATATCAAATGGGGTTTGATGTTTTTGCTAGGCTAAAAGAAATGTAATATTGAGGGATTAGTTATGAAATATTCAGATATACTAGAAGAAATTTCAAAGTATGATACTCCAACAATGTGTAATGCTTTGGAAGCTGTAATGGGAACTAGAACAGCTGTCGGATTTACAAAAAAACAGGTTGTACCCGCAGACCCTTCACTGCCATGCATAGTTGGATTTGCAGCAACAGCTAAAATTAGAGCTTCTTCACCCCCTATAATATCACCTGAAAAAGTACAAGAAAACAGGTTGTCTTATTATGATTATATATCGTCATCTGAGCAACCAACTATAGTTGCAATAGAGGACACTGATTATCCTAACTGTACAGGTGCTTTCTGGGGTGAGTTGAATGTTGCAATTCATAAAGGTTTAAATATTAGAGGTACATTAACAAATGGGCTTCTTAGAGATATTGGAATGTTAGATAAAGGATATCAAGTTTTAGCAGGTGGTATAGGTCCAAGTCATGCTTTTGTTCATGTAATTAATTTAGACCAAACTATAAATATTTTTGGTTTAGAGATTAATCCAGGTGATTTAATCCACGCTGATATTCATGGAGCTATGATTGTCGATAAAAAACATATTGATGCAATGCCAGACGCACTGAAACTTGTCACTGCGAAAGAAGAGCCAATACTAAAAGCTGCTAGAGAAAAAGGCTTCAATATTGATAAGCTTAAAAAAGCATGGTTAGAGGCCCAAAAAATTAAATAAATTTATTTATAGCAATTCCTTAAAGCATGATGCTTTAATTCATCAAATATATCTGCTAAATTTAAAAATATTNGAGATATATATATAAATAAGAGTGTTTATGGATAATACCTATAAAGGTTTTACGGAATCAATTGGCAATACGCCNCTTATTCGTCTTAACAAGCCAAGTGAATTAACAGGTTGTGAAATATACGGTAAAGCTGAATTTATGAACCCAGGTGGTTCTGTAAAGGACAGGGCGGCAAAAGCAATTATTGAGCATGCTGAAAAATCTGGTTACTTAAAAAAAGGTGGAACCATAGTAGAAGGGACNGCAGGAAATACTGGAATAAGTTTGGCTATGTGCGCTAATGCAAGAGGATATAAAACTGTTATTGTGCTTCCAGAAACACAAAGCCAAGAAAAAAAAGATATGCTAAGAATATGTGGAGCAGATTTAAGGTTAGTGCCAGCAGTTCCTTATAAAGATCCTAATAATTATGTTAGGTATTCAGAAACACTAGCTAACGATCTTTCAAAAGTTACTAGTGGTGGAGTAATTTGGGCAAATCAATTTGATAATATTGCCAATCAGGAAGGTCATTATCAGACGACAGGACCTGAAATTTGGAAGCAAACAAATGGAAATATAGATGCATTTATTTGCTCGGTAGGTTCNGGCGGAACGATTGCTGGAATAAGCAGATCTTTGAAAGAGTATAAATCTGACATTTATATTGGACTAAGTGATCCATTAGGTTCGGCTTTGTATAACTATTATGAGAATGGGGAACTTAAATCAGAAGGAAATTCAATAAGCGAAGGTATAGGACAAGGAAGGATTACAGAAAATTTAAGCTTAGCAAAAATTGATCAAGCTTTTCAAGTGTCCGATGAAGAAGCCTTACCAGTAATTTTTGATTTACATTCTCAGGAAGGATTACTATTGGGTGGATCGAGTGCCATTAATGTAGCAGGCGCAATTAAAATGGCAAAAAAGTTAGGGCCTGGGAAAACAATAGTAACTATTTTGTGTGACTCAGGTTCAAGATATTTTTCAAAGTTATGGAATCCAGATTTTTTGAAAGAGAAAAAATTACCGATACCTCACTGGTTAAAATCTTAAAGGCATATAAATGATGAAAATTGCTATTATCGGTTTTGGGGCAATTGGAAAATATGTTTTTGATAATCTTAAAAAAGAGAAGATTTTTATAACAAGTTTAATATGCAGACCTGGTAGAGAGGAGGNTGCGAGAGAGGTTNTTAAATCAAATCTAGAGATATATAATTCAATAGATCAATATAGAGAATATCCTGATTTGATCTTAGATTGTGCAGGTCATTCTTCTTTGATAGATTATGCAACTGATGCACTTTGTAGAGGTATAAATTTTATTACACTCTCTTCTGGGGCTTTAGCTGATNATAAACTTTTTAATAAAATTAAAAAATCTGAAGTCAAAGGAAAATCAAAACTTATAATAGCATCTGGAGCAATTGGTTCACTTGATATTTTAACATCTGCAAAAAATGATGAAATATATGAAGTTTGCTATACTGGCAGGAAGCCACCACAGGGTTGGGTAGGTTCAAGAGCAGAAAAAATTTTAGACTTAAAAAATCTTAAAAGNAGTTCCCAAATACATTTTTCTGGCAATGCGAGGCAAGCTTCAAAACTTTATCCAAAAAATGCTAATGTTACAGCAACTATTGCTTTGTCAGGAATTGGTTTTGATAAAACTAAAGTTACACTTATTGCTGACAATTNAATTACAGAAAANATCCATGAATTGAAGATATCTGGGAAGTTTGGATCTTCAAATTTTCAAATTTTTGGAAAGCCTTTGCCAAACAATCCAAAGTCATCGTCTTTGGCAGCAATGTCGATGATATCAGAAGTAAAAAAAATTCTAGAATTATTCTAAATAACTATGTAAAAAAAANCATGTCTTATGATTTATCAAAAAAAATTTCTCATCAAACCAATCATTTAATTGATTTAAGGTCTGATACTGTAACTCGGCCATCTGTTGAAATGCGCAGAATAATGGCAGATGCTGAAGTTGGTGATGATGTTTATGGTGAGGATCCAACGATTAATAAGCTTGAAAAAATGCTGGCGGAAAGACTAGGTAAGGATACTGGTGTATTGATGACAAGTGGCACCCAGAGTAATTTATGTTCAGTTTTATCCCACTGTGCTCGAGGAGAGGAAATCATAATTGGAAACTCTTATCATGTTTATATTGATGAAGCTGCAGGAGCGTCAGTTTTAGGCGGNATAGCTATTACTCCTATTGAGACAGGAGATGATAATGAAATGCTACCAGATAATATTTCTAGAGCTGTTAAGCCAGATGACTCGCACTGTCCTATTTCAAAGTTAGTTTGTATGGAAAATACAGTTTGGGGAAATGCTATTTCTTTAGATNAAATGAATGATGCAAAAAATGAAGCAGAGAGACATAATCTCTCAACACATCTTGATGGCGCACGTTTTTTTAATGCTGTAACTAAATTAGGTTGTTCTGAAAAAGAACTTGCTAGTTGTGCAGANACAGTTTCAATTTGCTTATCAAAAGGTTTNGGAACTCCAGCTGGATCAGTGCTTCTTTTGCCTAAGGAATTAGAAGGTAAAGCAAGGAGATGGAGAAAGATGCTAGGTGGAGGAATGAGACAGGCAGGTATTTTTGCTGCAGCTGGAATATATGCTCTTGAGAATAATATAAAAAGATTATCAGAGGATCAGCAAAGAGCTGAATATCTTGCCAGTGAATTAAAAAAGTATGTCAATGGTAGTGGTGATAGTGATATTAAACAAAATACAAATATGGTTTTCTTTACACCTCAAAAAAAAGATGGTCAAAAATTAGCAACCTTTTTAATGGATAGAGGTATAGTTATTAATGACCCCCTTCCAACCACAAGAATGGTCATGCATCTCGATATTTCAGATAGTGATGTAAATCATATTCTTAAATCGTTTGATGANTATTATAATAGTTAAAAAAATTTTATTTAAATTGGATCAGTTATCAATTTAAAGATTTCATTAACACTTGATGAATTCTTAAGGTTTATAATTTTATTGTAGATTTTATTTGATCTGTCTTCACCGATTACATCTAATGTTAGATCTCTAAATTTTTTCTTTAATTCAAAATTGCTTAGTGGATTTTCAGGATCACCTTTTGCTTCTGTTATTTCTGATTTAATTGTTTGTCCATCATTTAGACTGATTTCAGCATCAGCAAACCTTTTTTCAGGAAAGGAATTATTATATTCTGTTTTTTCACAAACATTTATTTTTTCCCTAAGATGTGCAACATCAGCATTGATAATATAAGGGTTTGAAACTTCCTCCGCTCCTATTTTCCCAAAAATTAGAGCAACTGCCACTGGGTGTGGTAAAGAATACTGTGCTTCTTCAGTTGATACTGGATGCTTTTTCTCTAATCTTTTTGCTTCATGAAAAGTATTAATTGATATCTTTTGAATATCTTTAAAATCAAAATTAAATTTTTTTTGTAAGTTTAAAACAGCCTCCACTGCTGGTTGGGCCCATCTACATACAGGGTAGAGTTTTAAATACTGTTCGTTTACATACCACCTGCTCCCTAAGTCAGACCAGATATGTTTTAACTTTTCATCTTCAATAATTATTGCAGGTGAACCTGTAAAGTCACTTTTAGCCAAAAAAGCCGCACTAGTGCCTGACATTGCTCCCCAACCTGAACCATCCTTGACCATAGTAGGGTAGTCTATGCACCGCATCATTTGACTTCTAGGGCCGTAAAATTCAGCTATTCCAAAAGCTTCTCTCATTTGCTTGTTGTTTAATTTTAGAATATTTGCAACTACACCCGCACAAGCTATGGATATCCAAGCACCGGATGTATGATAATCACTGGTACTTTTATGGAGTGAGATCCCGGATCGGGTGCCTATTTCATAACCAATTACCAAATTTCTTAAAAAATCTTTTGTACTGTTATTACCTTCCGTCTCCATTGTTGCTATTAGTGAGGGAATTAAGCCACACCCAACATGACCTTTGGTAAGTTTCTGACCATCATGAGCGTCTAATGCATCAATTGTCATTGCGTTACATAATGAAGCACCAATTGCATTAACCTTAGTTCCATCAAACCATATAGATGAAGGCAGCCCTGTCTTTGGATTATGTGAATAGAATTCAGAACTATGGGTTCTAATTATTTTTGACAGTTCTGTTTTAGTTGCTGAAGCAGAAACTCCAATGATATCCAAGAAATTCCTAGCAGCATTATCTTTTGAAACTTCTGGGATATCTTCGTAATTAAATTCTTTTAGAAATGAAATTACTTTTTCAATCATTAGAAGNACTCTTTAAATAGCAGTTAAAGCATATTATTTTCTTCTAATACTTTTTTTGCAACTCTGAAACATTCTAATGCCTGGGGAACTCCACAATAAATTCCTACCACATGGATGATTGCCCTGATTTCTTCTTTTGAAACACCATTAGTAATAGCACCTCTACAATGAATTTCCCACTCATGCATTTTTCCTAAGGCGCCAATCATAGAAAGGTTCATCATGGATCTTGTTTTCTCATCAATAGTTTCATCACCCCATCCAAATCCCCAACACCATNCAGTCATAGCTTCCTGGAATGGAAGGGTGAAATCATCAGCTGAAGCTAAGTTATTTTCAACATACTCTTTCCCAAGTGTTGCTTTTCTTTTTTCAAGGCCTTTTTCAAATAGATCTTTNTCCATAAAATCTCCTTTTTTATGCGCTTCTGTATAATTTTGTCATAGAAAACTCTCTATGGCCTANAGCTTCAGCAGCTGTATTTCTTCCACTTGCTGTTCTAACTATCATATCGATTAAGTTATCTCCGGCTTCATCAATAGTCATCTCACGTTTCAAAATCCCTGAAACATCGACATCTACATGCTCTGACATAGTGCGAACAGTTCTAGGGTTAGCTGTTATTTTTATTACTGGAACGATTGGATTACCTACTACATTTCCTTGTCCTGTTGGAAAAGTATGAACAACATAACCACCAGCAGCCATCAAAGTTACACATTCAGCAGCAGCAGAAGAACTATCCATAAAGTATAGTCCTTTTCTAGAATCTGGAATTTCAGCAGGTTCTAAAATATCAATATACTTTGAGGTCCTTCCAATTTTCTCCAAGTTTCCAAGAGCTTTTTCTTCTATTGTTGATAATCCACCCTCAATATTCCCTTTTGTCGGTTGGCTATCAGATAGATCATCGGTTTTAAATTGCTCGATTACCTCATTCTGGTAAGCCTGCCACATTTTATACCATTTTTCTCCAACTTCCTCATTCACTGCTCTTTTTTTACAGATATGTTCTGCACCAGTAATCTCAGATGTTTCACCAAAACAACCATAAATACCTTCGGGAAGTAGTTTATCNAACATATTGCCAACAGTTGGACATGAGCCTAGGCCAGTTGTTGTATCGCTNTCACCACATTTAGTAGAAACCCATAATTCTGAAATTGAAATTTCTTCTTTCTGAAGCTCAGATGCGTAATGGACAAATTCTTTAGCTTTTCTAGACGCATCCATTATAGTCTTAAGATCACCATTTTGCTCAATTGAGAATCCTTGNACCGGTTTACCTGTTTTTGCAATGCCATCAGTAATTATTTTAGTCCATCCTGGTTCAATACCAATGACTATACAAGCAGCCACATTCGGGTTAGAACCAGTGCCTATCATAGTTCGAAAATGAAGATCTAGATCTTCTCCAAACTGAAGTCTCCCATAAGCATGAGGAACAGCTAAAGTACCTTTTATGTTATTGCCNACTGCTTCTACTGCAGCGTTTGATATATCATCCACAGGTAATATTAAAACATGATTTCTGACACCTGCACGACCNTTATCTCTTCTATAGCCCATAAATGTTCTGTTTGAGTATTTTGTTGACATATTTATCTCCTTACCAGCGCTTAGTTTTTAAATTATGAACATGGACATGCCCGCCTTTTTCAACATTGGATATAAATTTCCCTATATCCTCTCCATATTTCGTTGCCGTGTCACCNTCTTTAAGATCATNCAAAGCTATTTTATGTCCAATAGGCACATCGGCTTTCGCTTCTAACTCAAATGTTGAATTATCTGAAGTGACACAGCAAAGCATTTTTGTGCCTGATTTTAAACCTTCAATTACCACAACTCCTACATTGTCATTGTGTTCATGTACCAGTAAATGGGGTATACTTGTCATAATTTTTCCTTTCTTAAGGTTTTAATATAATTTTGGGTGAAGGCGAGTTGCCTGTTAATATTTCATCAAAACATTTTTGACCATCACTTAGNGGTCTTACATCAACCCACTCTAAAGAACCTAGACTTCCATTAAAAATTGCTTGAGCTGTATCCTTAAAGTCTTTTGAAGTATAAGTATAGGTTCCGATAAAAGTAATCTCTTGCAGTGTCATTCTACGAATATCTAAACCATTTAAAGCATGACCTAATCCAATATGAATAATTAAACCACCTGGAGATACATATTTGGATGCCATTTCGCGTGTATGTATTATTCCTACACCGTCAATAATTAGATCTAGTTCACCCTCTTTGAGNGGGTTAGTTTCATTAGGGTTGAAAACTATCATGTCACATGTTTTTTTTATTTGGCTGTGTCTTAAGTTATTGGTTTCTGATAAAAAAATATCTTTTACACCTTTTGCTTTAAGAGCTAAAGCAGATCCGATNCCAATAGCACCACCACCAATTACAAGGCATTTGAGATTTTCAAACTCACTTTTAATACTTTCCTTGGCTATTCTCACAGCATGCCAACCACAGGCAAGTGGNTCAGCTAAACAGGCTTTTTCNAGATTTATGTTATCTGGTACACTAATCAAATTATTCGAAGGTATAGATAAATATTCAGCAAAGGCACCCTCTCTCGGAGGCATAGAAATTATTTGTCTAGTTAAACATAAATTATCTCGTCCATCTATGCAAAATCTACAATTGCCACATGTNACAAGGGGATTAACTGTTACTTTTTTACCGTCATTTGNTCCACCTATAATAACGCCAGAAGGTTCGTGGCCAAGAATTAGGGGGGAGGGTCTTCTTTCATCATGTCCTAAAAATGCATGCATATCCGAACCGCATATACCAACAGANTTAATTTTTACTAATTCCTCATTCTCTTTCCTAATGGGGTCATTAAAATCTATATATTGTAATTCTTTCTCACCAGTATAAACCAAAGCCTTCATTTTGCTGTAAAGCCTCCATCAACAAAAATAAGNTGTCCAGTAACATAGTCTGANGCATTAGAGCACAAAAANAAAAGAGGTCCGTCTAAGTCTTCGAGATTACCGTTTCTTCCTATGCACGTCTGTTTAGCNTTTCTAATACTTCTTTCCTTATCNTTAAAAACTGGAACTGTAAGTTCAGTTGGAAAAAAACCAGGAGCAATAGCATTTACATTTACACCATATTGCGACCATGCTTCAGCCATGGCTCTAGTNAGTTGCTCTATTCCTCCTTTTGATGCNCCATAAGCTATACTTGAAGGTAAAGCTCTCCTACTAGCTAAAGAAGCATANTTTATAATTCTACCCCANTTCTTTTCTTTCATTTTTTCAACNACAGCTTGTGCCATAAAAAAAGGTGNAGATAAATTCAAATCAAGTGTCTTNTTCCATCCNTCNAAAGTTACNTNATCAGCATGTTCTCTAGTATTAAGTCCAGCTGCATTAATCAATATATCAGGATCACCCTCTTTTGCGGTAATTTCAGAAACTATATTTTTGATTTTCTCACTATTAGAAATGTCAGCTGAAAAAAAAGAGGTCACCCCAATTGTTTTATTGCTCCATATCTTAAGTTCATTTTCTCTTCTTGCAATTGCAACAACTTTCGCACCACATTCAGCCAAACATGTTGCTGCAGCTTTTCCTATTCCACTACTGGCTCCTGTTACAAAAACTGTCTTTCCAGTTACATCAAATAAAGATTGGTTTTTCATGTTAATCTATTTTACTCTACAGGGCTTACATCAAAGTTTTCTTCAGGAAAGTATTTTTTCAATCTAATATCACCAGATCGTGCATGTGCTTCCATTCCTTCTAACCTTGAAATTCGTGCTGCTACCTGTGCCACAGATCTGTTAGCTTCTTGTGTCATTCTTTGAGTGGTTACTATTTTCATAAATTTGTGAACTGAAAGGCCACCGGTATAATGAGCAGCACCTTTTGTTGGAAGAATATGGTTTGTGCCAGAACATTTATCTCCAAATGTTACAGTTGTCTCCTCACCAATAAAAAGTGAGCCATAATTTTTTAACCTTTTTGCATACCAGTCATTAGTGTTTGTATGAACCTCAAGATGTTCAGCAGCGTAAATATCAGAAACTCTTGCAGCCTCTTCATTTGAGCTACAAAGAATAACTTCCCCATAATCTTTCCATGCAACTTCAGCTGCTTTTTTGCTTGTTTCAGGAAGATTTTGTATTTTTGCATCCATTATTGAAATAACATTATTAGCTAACTTATCACTTGTAGTAATTAACCATGCTGGCGAATCTGGTCCGTGCTCAGCTTGACTTACCAGATCTTCTGCAACAATCTCCGGATCTGCATTTTCATCTGCAATGATAGCAATTTCTGTTGGTCCAGCAAAAAGATCTATGCCAACTTTTCCAAATAATGTTCTTTTTGCCTCCGCAACAAATCTATTTCCTGGCCCTACTAGAATTTTTGCAGGTAAATTGGTAAATAAACCAAAGGCCATTGAGGCTATCGCTTGCACTCCACCTAAAGCTAAAATTTTATCCGCTCCACAGTAATTCATAGTATATAAAATCGCTGGGTTTGGTCCATCATTCCCTTTAGGAGCTGAGCAAGCAATAATATTTTCTACTCCAGCAACTTTTGCAGTTGTAATACTCATTATTGCTGATGCAACATGAGCATATCTACCTCCTGGAACATAACATCCAGCAGTTTCTATAGGTATAAGTTTCTGGCCTGCCCATAATCCAGGTGATAATTCAGTTTCAAATTCTTTAACAGAATTTTTTTGTGCTTCAGCAAATTTTTTAATTCGCTCATGGGCGAATTTTATATCATCTTTAAGTTTTTCAGGGACCTGTTTTCCAGCTTCCTCAATTTTATCTTTTGATATGATTACTTCCCCGCTGAAACCATCTAATTCTAAAGCATATTTTTTTGCAATTTCTTCTTTTCCATTTTCAATTTCTGATAGCATTCTTTCAACAATTTTTCTCGTTTCCGAGGTTCCTGTTTCAGGTGTTTTGTTTGCTTTTTTTAGATAAATTTCAGGCATTAATCCCCCAATAAAGTTGTCTATAATTTTAATAAATAGATGTTTAATAGTATACTAGTAACTATTAATTTTAAAGGTTAAATAAAAAATTTATTTCTTCATATTATTAATTTCTTCAATAAGATGAAGCATAGCTGTGCAGTCTTGACTTTCTCGTTTGAATTTTTTTGCTAGTGCAAAATATTCTTTTGAAATTCTACCTAAGTTCAGTGGAAGTTTATTTTTCTCTCCAAGTTTTAGTGCTAATGAGATATCCTTTAATCCCATACTCAAAGGAAAATCTGGCGTAATATCACCGGCAAGAACCTTTTTTGGAAAGTTAACATTTATTTGTCCTTTCCCGGCTGCGGTACCTTGAAGAATATTAACTGCTTTATCTACATCAACCCCCACCTTTTTCGCAAATAAAATAGTTTCAGCTGTCATAACCATGCCCACCATTGACATATAATTATTAACTAACTTCATATTAATCCCAGAACAAATTTCACCAACATGAATTATTTCATTACCCATCAATTTAAGAATTGGTTGTGCTTTTCTTATATTTTCTTTATTCCCACCTGCAATAATGAGCAACTCTCCACTAATAGCTTCTCTTGGTGTTCTCCCTACAGGTGCATCGATCATATGTATATCTTTAGAACCAAGTTTATTATATATATCCTTAGTTGTTTCAGGATAAATTGTACTCATTTCTATAACTAAACTTTTCCTTTTAAGTGAGTTTATCGCACCATTTGGACCTAAAATAGCTTCATATACATCTTCTGATCTTGGGAGCATGGTTATGCAAAAATCAACTTCAGAACATGCATCCTCAGGTGATTTAGAAACAATAACGTTTTCTTCAGTAAATTTAGATTGGGCTTCCTTAGAAATATCAAAAATGTTAACTTTACATCCAAATTTTAAGAGCCTTTTTGCCATAGGAGTTCCCATTGTTCCTAGACCTATAAAAGCAATTTTTTTCATCTATTCCTCTAAACTATATAAGTTTTTGTTTTTATCATCTGAGGGGAACCCACCATAGGGTAACCATCCAGCGCCAGCTAAAGTTCCCCCGTCACATTTAATTGTTGTACCTGTAATTGAGGAGGACTTTTCTGATAAAAGAAAGGTTATTACATCTGCAATTTCATTAGCTTCCATGATGCGATTTTGTGGCACAGCATTTAATATTGGAGTTAAGTCCCTCTTATTTTTTCTTTCTTTAGGCCTTAAAAGAGGAGTGTCTGTCCAACCAGGAGCTACAGCATTTACTCGTACTTTATCTTTTGCCCACTGTATTGATAAGGCTGAAGTAAGGTTTATTATTCCAGCTTTTGCAGCGCCATAAGCAAGAACTGGTCCTGAATTATAACCTACTACAGATGAAATATTTACAATTGAACCAAATCCATTTTGTGCCATATGACTTCCAAAAATTTTACATGTTATAAAAGTACCAGTAAGATGGCTTTGAATTATTTCATTCCATTCTTTTATTTCTGTATCTTCAATTCTTTTTGGAACTGGGGCTTTTCCTGCAGAGCATACTAATCCTGTTATTGGTGGAACTTTATCTTTATGTTTTAATAGAACCTCTTTCAATTGATTTTCATCAGTAACGTCTGCTTGTGATTTAAGGAAATTATCAAATTTCTCTAATTTTAAATTGTTAAGCGTCTCATTATTTCTATCGACTATTATAGCTGTTCCATTGTTGGACATAACTTTCTTTGCTACCTCTAGTCCAATTCCGCTTGCGCCGCCTGAAATAACTATAGTTTGATTTTTAAATATCATCATATAACCCTATAATTGAAAATTTAATTACAGTTACTCATTAGTAATAAATGACACTCCTTTTTCACCAATCATAAGTGAAGGAGCGTTTGTATTTGCAGATGTTACTTGTGGCATTACAGAAGCATCGATCACTCTAAGATTTTGAACCCCTCTAACTTTTAATTTTTCATCCACCACTGATTTATCGTCATTGCCCATTCGACATGTTCCAACTGCATGAAAAACTGTCCCACCATTATTTTTAGCCCAGTCCAGTATTTCATGATCAGTTTTAATTTTTTCTCCAGGTAACATTTCTGTATCCCAAAGATTTTTAAAAGAGGGTTGCTTAAAAATATCTCTTATCATTTTAATTCCCTCAATAATCACATCTCTATCTAGTTTCTCAGATAAATACTCAGGTCTTATCTCTGCCTGTTCTTTTGGATCAATACTCTTTATTTTTAGAGAACCTCTAGATTTAGGATGGCATTGCCAAACTGATGCAGTAAATCCTGGATAATTGTGTAATGGTTCACCAGGTTTATCAACAGATAAAGGCATTACATTAAATTGTAGATCTGGTCTTCCATTTCTAGCAAACTTGCTACACGCAGCACCACCAACTTGACCAGCACCACATGTAAGTGGTCCGGAACCAAAAAGCAGCCATCTAAGGCCCCATTCCGCTAATTTAATTGGATTTCTAGATTCGTTGTTAACCGATCCTCTATTATCTTTGAGCTTAACAATCCCTCTAACTTGATAGTGATCTTGAAGGTTCTCTCCCACTTCTGGTGAATCATAAACTACTGGAATATTGTATTTTTTTAAAAGTTTCGCAGGACCAATTCCAGAAAGTTGAAGAATTTGAGGTGATTGTAATGAGCCGCTTGATAATATCACTTCTTTATTTACAAATGCCTTTTTTACTTGATTGTTTTCAATCCATTCAACTCCAACGGCTTTATTACCATTGAACAAAACTTTGCTAACAAGAGCATTGGTTATTACCTTAACATTACCTCTTTTAACTGCTGGTTTTAAAAAAGCTGTTGCGGAACTGAAACGCATTCTTCCTGTTGATGAAAATTGATATGATCCTACACCATAAGTTGTATCGCCATTAAAATCTAAATTAGCTGGCAATCCATATTCTTTGGCAGCTTCTANCCATGCTAAGCTTGATTTATTATTATTATTAAGGTCAGTTACAATCATCTCNCCAAGATTTCCATGGTATTGGCTTTCNGGCCCTTGATANTTTTCTAANTTTCTAAAAGATGGAAGAACATTTCTATAATCCCATCCANTTGCACCTAATTTCTCCCAATCATCAAAATCCTCTTTTTGACCTCTTATAAAATTTAGTCCATTAATTGAACTTGACCCACCTAAAACTCTTCCTCGAGGCCATATNATACTTCTGCCNCCAGAACCTTCACTCGGCTCTGTTTTAAATTGTCTTGCAAATCTGTCATCAAATATAGCCCTATAATAGCCAATAGGTATCTTAAGCCAAAAGTTATTATCTTTACCTCCTGCTTCTAATACTAATATTTTATTATTTGGATTCTTTCCTAGTCTGTTAGCAACAACAGATCCAGCAGAACCTGATCCAACAACAATATAATCGAAATCATTTATACTCATATTTAAAATTTACTATCTATACACATAAATTGGACTGGTCCACGCCTGAGTNCCATCTTCTTGTGTAATCCTAATAAAAATTGGATTATCACCTTTAGGACTTAANCTAATTTTTCTACTAATTTTGATNTTGTTGGNTTCATTATTTGTAGGTAAACGAAATATTTTTAAGAATTTTGGTAACACTCCACTGTTATCAAAAATTTTATCTTCAAAACCAATGNTGTTAATTTTAATTGTTTCATTTACCAAAGGGGTATTGATTTCAATGGTGCCATCTTCNGNGCTTTCTAAATTNACATCAAANCCACCAAAGTTACCTGTAGTAANAGCATTCCANTTNACTTGGTTTNCCGTNAAGGAAAGTGTTTTATCAGGATTAAAAAAGTTTATAGGTTGTGAAGATAATATAGTATTGTCTTTAACATTCATTTTTCCATCCCAATGAACCTGCCTAAATCTACCTCTATATTCAGCACCTTCCCATATAATTCTAATTCTATTNCCNAGATCTATTTCTGAATATGGCTTATAAGTTTCTACNAGATTTAGACCATTATAAATATCTAATCGTTCGATTGGGCTAGCTGCAGCAACATTAATATCTATGGTCATTTCTCCACTTGGAAGATTAACAATATCCCCCATTATAGCCTGTTTACATAACANACTTTCACTTTGAAATAATTTTGGGTCATCATGAAATAAATGTGCTTCGGAAGTAAACTTTGCATTCANATCAATGAACATCCTTCCTGNNGGTCCCCCAGAAGTAGCGTAATGATGNCGTTTATTTATTGCATCAATAATTCCTNTGCGNGTTAATTCTGNGGTAATAAAACAAGTTAATCCACCAACTGCACCGAAAAGAGAGGATCCTGGATAACTTGCGCCAGGCCTTCCTTTATGACCATCAGAATTTCCNACAATTCCAACTCTATAACCACTCTCAAAAGCATCATGAACGATCCATTCAAATGTNCCCCAGCTNGAGTGCACCTCAACAGATTTTTCAAATTTTCCATNATGNGCATATTTTATATCTGCATATCTNCCGCCACAATGAGCATAAACNAATGCATCAAATTCCTTATTTTTTTCAAATGATNCAAATAAATCATTAGCGGTTATGCAATCAGTATCAATGTCAGACTGATCNTCTATCATTGCGTGNGAGGATCTTCTTATAANNCTGTTTTCTTCCGGGAANAAGACATTTCTNTCNCCACCNAAGCTTGTATTNCCAGACCACTCATATCCAGGAATAGTTATAAAAACATTATCTTGATTATATTTTTTNGTTATTTTGTTCAGTTCTTTCCAAAAATCATTNGTTATTTGAAAGTCATTNCCTTGATGAGCAGCAACATCTAAAAAAGCTCTATTTTTTGCAAAGTTAAAATATTCTTCTGCACTNCCAGTTCCAATAGTTTCCTCTGATTGTCCATGCAGGTCACCCCAAAAATGAAGTGAATTTGTATTCTTNATTATNATTGGATTAGTTTTTAATAATAAATTTTTGTCTTCATCAGAAAAGCTTATTATGCATTCACANTCTNTATCTATCTTAAGATTTTCAATTGAGGAAAAGAATTCCCCCTTTTTTATNTGAATTGTCTTTGGAAGACCTTCAATACTTATATTNGAACTCAGATAAAATTTTTGACTGCATTGATTTGATGGATTTCCCCATATGTCTTCACCTTTTAAAAAAATACTAAANTNTTCATTTANTTTTTTTAGTGTTGGAGCAACTGCAACATATCGATTAGGTTTTCCAGGAACAATTTTTATTACAGGTTGGTNNATTACNGGCTGATAGCACCNAGTAGCTATAGGATCAATTAAAGAGTGAAATTCAAANCTTTCCTCACAAAATGTTTGCATNCTTATNCCAGGTGAACCTTGAGATCTATCTCCAAAAATAACAGTTATTGTNTCATTTTCGGTGAGGTATCCTTGAACAACTCTAATATCGATAGTTTTATCCCAAGGCCNTATNTTTCCTTTTTGATCAAAATCATATTTCAAAATTGCATTGTTTGAAGCAACAATAGAGGTGTAATTAGGTGCTTTAGGATCTGTAAACTGAGGTTTACCCTGATCGCTAGCAAACCTGAAACAAATTTTTATTGACCCTGAATCATCTATACCAAATTTACCAGCTCTATAAACCCATGTAAAAGTTTGGTAACTTCCTGCTTCAAATTCACCTGTTGGTTCTAATGAAACTGTACCAATTTTATTTGGATCAACAGCGTTATTTAATGGATAACTAGCTAATCCACCTGGTAAGTCTTTTATATTTTTTTTTTGTTTACCATTAGGTGACTTACTCATGACTCAAATTTAGTTAACCAAATTTTCCATAAAAGAAATTAGGTAGAATAGTTGTAATTTCTGGAAATGCTGCAATCAAAGTAAGAATAACAATGTAAGCAAACACAAAAGGTAAAACAGCTATTGAAATTCTGTCGATCCCTAAATTCGTTATTCTTGCTGCAACGAATAAATTTGCCCCCACAGGTGGAGTTAGAAAACCTACTTCACAAGCAATAACCATAATAATTCCAAATGCTATTGGGTGAACACCTAAGTTTTGAACTAATGGAAGTAAAAGTGGGGTTAACAAAATAATTTGTGCAATGGATTCCATAAACATTCCGGTAATAATAAGTATTACTGCAATGATCATAAGCATGAGAAAAGCATTTTCAGTAATACCTGTTAAACCTTCTTCAATAAGATCTGGTACTGACATTAAACTCATTAATTCACCAAAAGATTTAGCGGGTCCTAAAATAATTAAAACTGCTCCAGAAATCATTGCTGTTACTTTTAAACAATGAACAATTCCTTCAAATGTTAACTCTTGGTAAGCAAACCAGCCAATAATAAAAGCGTAAACTACAGCAACTGAAGCAGCTTCAGTTGGAGTAAATATACCTGAATAAATACCACCTAAAATTATAATTGGTGCAAATAGGGCCCAAATACCTTGATAAAAAGCGTCACCAACTCTTGGCCAAGAAAATGGAATTCCATCACCCACATAATTTCTCTTTCTAGCAATGATATAAGTGGTTATCATAAGAACTATTGTAGCTAAAATACCAGGAATAAATCCTGCAAGGAAAAGCCTTGGTATAGATTGTTCAGCAACTATTCCATAAATAATCATAAGATTACTTGGAGGTATAAGACTTCCTAAAGCACCTCCAGCGGCTGCAATTGCTCCACCAAAGGCTGGATCATATTTCATTTTTATCATTGAAGGTATCATTACAGCCCCGATTGCAGCTGTAGTGGCTGGACCAGATCCAGATAAAGCAGCAAAGAAAGCACACCCTAAAACAGCAACAAGACCAAGACTTCCAGTAACATTTCCAATAAGTGATTCAGCCATGTTTACTATTCTTCTTGCCATACCTCCTTGCTCCATAAGGGATCCAGCAAAAACAAATAATGGAACTGTTATTAATGGAAATGGCTCAACACCTGTATACATAGAGTTAGCTATGCCAGCAAAATCAAGATCAAGCATAAAGTATCCAATCACTGTTCCTATAGAGACTGCTATAGGAATAGGAATAGCAAGCGCTATAGCTATTATCATTGCACCAAATACAGTTAGTGCTTGTGATAATTCAGACATTTCGTAAGCATAATCTTTCAAAAACTCAAGCATGAGGAACATCCTCCTTAGATGTACCTTCTAAGATAGAAATACCATAGAACCACCATTTATAATATATTTGAACTATTCGTAATGTCATTAGTCCAAATCCAAAAACAAGACAAAGATAAGGCCACTTTTGATCAATATTAAGGGCAGGTGAGAAATAAGGATCTTTCCAATAACTTAAATTAAGAGTGATACTATGCCATGTAAGGAAAATGCCGAATATAAACCAAATAATATCGCTGAAAACAACCATTCCATTCTTGATTGCTAAAGGAAACAAATTAATAAAATTCATAACTCTTATGTGAGCTCTTTCCCTAACTGCCCAAGAAACTGATAAATACACAGACCATAGCATACAGTATTGAGCTATTTCATCAGACCATGATGTTGGTAAGCTAAAAACATATCTCATGACAACTTGAAAAAAAACCATCAAACACATTAAAACTACGCCTATACCAGCTATAACTTCTTCTAGCCTTTTCTCTAAAAAGGTAAGCATTTCAATTATTTCCCCAAAAATTTTGAATTAAACCACAAAGAAAATTAACTTTGTGGTTTAATGCACTGTATTTGTTATGGAGCAGCTGCGTAAATTTTATCCATTATTGCAACGTACTCTGGACCTCTTTCTTCACCAAAAGCTTTATGGACACCTTTTGCTAGTTCAACCCAAGGACCAATATCGGGTTGAGTAAAAGTAACTCCTGATGCGATTAATTTCTCTTTAACAATGCTCATGCCATAGTTTGTATGAAAACGTGAAGCAGCAGTTGCAACTCTAGCAGCCATATCCATGGCTTCTTTTTGTTCATCAGTTAACTTTTGCATAAACTTATCACCAACAAAAAATGGAGGTGCTAGTGTAAAGTGACCTGTTTCAGCAACATGCTTTGCAACATCATGAAATTTCTGTGACATGAAAACATCTATAGGTAGATCGCCTCCATCAACAGTTCCTGTTTGAGTTGCTGTTAAAGCTTCTGACCAAGCAATTGGAACTGGGTCTGAACCGAATGCCTTGTATGTATCGATCATAACAACGTTTTTAGGTACTCTGTACTTCATTTTAGCAAAATCAGCTAAATTATTAATAGGCATCTTAGTGTTATAGATATGCCTAAATGAAAACAGTGGTATAGTTACTAAATGAACACCAATTTCTTCGCCCATATTACCCCAGATTTCTTGACCAATGGGGCCATCAGCAACAGCAACAGCATGCTCATAGTTCTGGAGCATATAAGGCAATACAAAAAGATCAATCTTAGGGTAGAATGGTCCAGCATTATTTTGAGCTATCATAGTTCCATCTAATGTACCTAATTGAAGTTTTTTGAATTGTTCTTGCTCACTACCCATTTTGTGACAGCAATGAACTTTAACTTTAACTGCTCCACTTTCTAAATTTGCTGTAAACTTTTCCATTCTATCAGCAAAAGTATACATGAATGTTCCATACGGATGACCTTCAGAAACTGAATATCCGATATTCATAGTTTGCTTTTTTGCCATAGCTTGACCAGCAAACAGAATTGATACTGCTGCTAGGGCTGCGACAAAAATGTTTTTTGAAATTATTTTCATACAAGTTTTCTCCCTTGTTAAATTAACTACTTTTATTTATTCTATATCTATTTAATATTTTTTTTATAAATAAAAGTAAACTAATTGATAATAAAACAGATTGGCATTATTGAATCAAGTTAAAATAAGGCTAATATTTAAAAAAGGAATATTTAATTTTGATAGTTGATGGGATGGATCCTATTAATTAAAATCAAATATATTTTTGAAATCTTAAGGGCAATTTGAGGAGAAAATTAAATGACTATCAATCTTAATGAAGAGGATAAAAAAAATTTTAATGATGATGGTTATATTATTAAAAAAGGTCTCTTTAATGCTAAAGAAATTGAAAATATTATGAAAGCTCTTGAAAGTGATCCATTAATTAAAGAGCATATGTTTGATAGAGATGACAGTGATGGCAATTCCACATTAAGTGTTCAGTGGAATAATCCAGGAAATAGCTCTTATGGTGTTGGAGCACGATTGAATAAAGTAGTTAACATTGTTGAACAACTATTAGAAGAAGAGGTTTATCACTGGCATTCAAAAGTTACTGCAAAAGCTGCAAGAGAAGGGGGTGCTTGGGAATGGCATCAAGATTATGGTTATTGGTATAATCATGGTTGTCTTTATCCAAAAATGATGAGCGTTATGGTTGCTATTGATAAAAGCGTTAAAGATAATGGATGTCTTCAAGTTTTAAAAGGTTCTCATCATATTGGTAGAATAGATCATATAAAAAAAGTAAAAGAAAATGGTGATTTAGGACAAATTTGTGCTGACCAAGAGAGAATAAAATGGGCAGAAACAAGACATGAAAATATTTATTGTGAGATGGAGCCTGGAGACAGCCTTTTCTTTCATGGAAATACATTGCATGGATCTGGAGCAAATAAATCTGACATGAGGAGATGGGCTTTACTCTTTTGTTATAATTCTGCCTCAAACAATCCTTTTATTGAAACACATCAACCTTATTATAAGCCGATTATTAAAGCTGATGATAATTATATAATTGATAATGGTGTAACATTTGGCGATGGTTCAGAAAATTTTCAATCAACATATACAAAGAAAAGTTAAGGAGATATAAGTGACAAAAATAGGATTTATTGGCCTTGGTACAATGGGAGGTCCAATGGCAGGTAACATTGTAAAAGGGGGATATGATGTTAAAGGCTTTGATATTAATCCAACCCTAGTTAAGAATCATATAAAAAATAATGGCATAGCTGCAAATTCAGCTGCTGAAGCAGCTATTAACTCTGATATACTGTTTACAATGCTTCCAAATGCTGAACATGTAAAAAGTTCTTTATTTGAAAAAAATGGTGCAGTCGAAAATCTCAAAAAGGGTTCAATTGTAATAGACATGTCAACAATTCATCCTTTTGAAACAGATAGTATTAGAGAAAAGTTAAAAACCCATGGCATTTCTATGATTGATTGCCCTATTGGAAGAACCTCTGTTGAGGCAAAAATAGGAAAGTCTCTTTTAATGGTTGGAGGAGATAAAAATGATATTGAAACAGTTAAACCTGTTCTAGAACTTATTGGAGATACTCTTAAGGATTGTGGAGGACCAGGTATGGGGTCCAGAATGAAAATTGTAAACAACTATATGACTACAGTACTAAATGTTTTAAGTGGTGAGGCATTAACTTTAGCAAGAGCTATTGGATTAGAACAATCTACATGTATTGATGTCTTAAGCGGAACTGCAGCAGTTAAAAGTCACTTGACTACAACGTATCCCTCAAAAGTATTAAATAATGATGTTTCACCTGCTTTCATGATACATTTAGCACTTAAAGATTTAGGTATTGCAGTTGATCTAGGAGAAAAAGTGAATGCTCCATTAGATCTTGGAAAAGCATCAGTCAATACCTATCAATCATCTATAAATGAAGGACGGTCGAATCAAGATTGGACTTCTGTATTTTTAAATCTTCAGAATAGAGCTGGTTTATCACTTCCTGAAGAAATTAAGGAGTAATTAATAAATCAATTTATAATCATTTAAATTGGAATAAAAATTAGTGACTTGTAATGGATAAATATAAAAAAATAGTTTCGATGACNGGTGAGTATAATTATAGAAATTATACTGTTAAAGATATTNTTGACATCAAGGGAATAAAAACATTNTCACAAACTTTGCCTTTCTCACCCAAGGAGGCTGAGGCTGCTCAAGAGGCTGGAATTGACTTAATTAACACAAGGTTTGATTATTTTAACCCTGAACTTTCCACNAAGATTAGGAAAGCAGCGTCANACACATTCATGAGTTTTGTTATTCCTCTCTTAAGTACTCCAACAAAAGANGATGCTTTAAGNCATTCATTTAAAGCTATGGAACTNGGTGCTGATGGANTAATTTTTCAAGGTGACCTGAGATATATTGAAGCTTTATCTAATGCAGGAATACCNGTTCAGGGACATATAGGATTAGTTCCCAGAAAAAGTACATGGACTGGTGGTTTAAAAGCTGTTGGNAAAACTCTTTCTGAGGCNAAAAAACTTTATGAAGATTTAAAAGATTTAGAAAATGCAGGCGCATGGGCAGTTGAATGTGAAGTTATTCCATCTAAAATTATGAAAGAACTATCAAAGCGNACTTCACTTATAACTATGTCTATTGGCTCAGGAAGTGCAGCNGATGTNCAGCTTCTTTTTGCAGAAGATATACTAGGAGANTCTGAAGGTCCATTTCCAAGGCACTCTAAGCAATACTGTGATCTTAATAATGAAAGAAAGAAAATTCACCAAATGCGTGTTAGAGCTTTNAGTGAGTTTATAAAAGATATCNATGAAGGAAAATTTCCTTCATCANAGTTTGAGGTCAATGTTAATGACGANTTAGTTGAAACATTNTGCAAAGAAATCGATAAAAAAANAGCAAATTAAATACTAGATTTTTGTGTTATAAATTTTGATTGTAAGTAAGCTTCCAAACCCTCTGAACCAAGTTCTTTTCCATAACCAGAGTCCTTNACNCCTCCAAANGGCACTTCAACAACTGGCATCCATGGTTGATTNACAGAAACAATTCCACTTTCAATTGAAGAAGTNATTTTCTCTGCAGTTNTAGCAGAATTAGTGAAAGCAAATGCAGCCAAACCATAAGGAAGNCTATTAGCTTCTTTTACAACNTCATCAAAGTTTTTAAATGGAGTAATTGGAGCTAGTGGNCCAAATGGNTCTTCATTCATCATTTTAGCATCAGTTGGAACATCNGTTAATACAGTTGGTTCAAAAAAGTAACCTTTGTTGCCNTTNCGTTTTCCACCNGTTTTGACNTTAGCGCCTTTCTCAANTGCGTCAGATACAAACATTTCCATNGCNTCTAGCCTTCGGTCATGCGCAAGAGGGCCCATTGTAGTATTTGGATCAAGNCCATCCCCTACTACNTGAGATTCTGAAATNTTCACAAAGCCATCAACAAATTTATCGTANAAACTTTCNTGAACTAAAAATCTTGTAGGTGACACACAAACNTGACCAGCGTTTCTATATTTATTATTTGCAATCATTTGAACGGCATTATCTACATTTGCGTCATCAAAAATAATTGCTGGAGCNTGGCCTCCTAATTCCATAGTAACTAACTTCATATGCANTCCTGCCATTGAAGCNAGCAATTTTCCAACCGCAGTAGANCCTGTAAANGAAATTTTTCTGATTACTGGGTGNGGNATTAGATATTCAGAAATTTCNGATGGTATTCCAAAAACTAAGTTAATTACACCTTCTGGCACACCTGCATCAGCATAGGCTCTCACTAATTCAGCACAACTTGCAGGAGTTTCTTCAGGTCCTTTAATTATTATTGAACATCCTGCTGCAACAGCGCCACCTATCTTTCTTACAGCTTGATTAATAGGAAAATTCCATGGTGAAAANCCTGCNACAGGACCAACAGGNTCTTTGANNACCATTTGATAAACNTCTGATGATCTTGACGGGATAAGNCGTCCGTATGATCTTCTTGCTTCTTCACCTAACCAATCTGTNATATCTGCACTTAAATTTACTTCTGCNAGTGACTCACCNAANGGTTTNCCATGNTCTATTGTCATAATTCTNGCAATATCATTAGATCTNTCTCTAAGNANTTTTGCNGCNNTTTGGAGAATTTTATATCNTTCAAATGAATTNACATTTTTCCATTTNAAAAATGCTTTATCTGCCGCATCAAGAGCGTCGTCAAGATCAGCTTTTCTTGCATGAGCCATTTTCCCAATTACACTCTCATAAGCAGGATTGATTACATCAATAGTTTCTCCTGCATCAGCATCTTTCCATTTACCATTAATGAATAACTGAGTATTTGGGTATGAAGTATCCATAAAAATTTCTCCTAGTATTTAATAATCTAATAATAAAAAATTTTTAATTTTTTACAAATAAATTAATAATATGATGCCATTAATGTTGTTATAGCTGTAATACTTAAAAAAACTAAAGCAACTTTTTTAAAAAAGTTTTTGCCTTTAGAAAAATAAAATTTAGATCCTAGATAGGTTGCAAAAATATATATTGGTGATGCAAAAAAACCTAAAGTAATTAGTTTAATTGACATTAATCCATATAAACTTTGTGAAATTATTGAAAATACTACTATTGCACCCATAAGGAACAAAATATTACCTCGTGAAACATCTTCACTGTCATTTCTTGCCAATAATACTGTGACTATGGGAGCTCCTCCTATTCCAGCAATGCCTTGAATAAAACCACCAACAACACCACTTAGTATCATTGATTTAAAACCAATAAATGATTTAAATTCCCACCCACTTGCGAGCATTAATACTAGTAGTAGGACTGTTATAGAAATTACTCGCCTTATTATTTCAGGATCTAACACTACAACTAAGTACATGCCTACAGGAATAAAACTTATCATTGCTAAAAATATTGGTAAAATAGCTCTTTTTTCACTATATTTTAATGCAGAAGGAAGTAAATATAACGTACTCGGTATTTCCATTATTATGTGAATTACAAGAGCTTCGGTGGGTGAATATATATATGCTAACATCGGAATTGTTAGTAAGGCAGGCCCAAAGCCTAAAAAACCTCTTAATATCCCCCCAATAATTATAACTATTACAGTTAAAAAAATTAAATTTGTTGACGGTATGCTAATAAAAAAAGTTTCCAAGATACTTTAACTAAACTCTACTTCTAAATATATTTTCTCCAATTATGTTTTCTTTAAACACTGATATTTTCTTTATTTTATTCGAAAAAAGAGCTTTATAATTGTCAAAATTTGTCTTTAATTTCACATTCTTACAAAATCTTTTAATAATTTCTTTGTTACTAATATCAACAGAGTTATTATCATTACCTTTATTCCCAGAATCTCCAATAAAAGCAACTAGTTTCATTTTTANNTCCTTNANTTTNTTATTTNGAAAAATTATTCAAAATATTTCCAAGTAACGTNGAAATATTATTTTTAAAATTATTGNANGGTAGGCTCCCNCAAAAAGTAATTGAACCAGTACTGAAAACTTTTCCNCCATTNGAATTTTCAAAGTANACCATGTCAGCCCTTAAGAGTGACTTTANTGGTTNGCCTGGNACAGTTGTTAGATGTGTTAANTGTTCCTCTGGAACTAATACATAATCACTNTCATGTCCCTCTGATGANGCTAAAATTTTGCAATTATCGGGTGTTCCTAACNTACTATCAGCTCTGTCTAGTTCAAAGCCAGCNGCACCCCCACCACTNAAACCAAAATTNCCTATTTTATTTTCATTTATGCCNTTAAAAACCCAATCAAATTCTTTATCATAGTTTTTNCTCAANTAGTAAGAGCCAGTAAATTGTCCTTGAGCACTNAACCCGACTCCNGTTAGNTTTTGAGGAGGAATTCCATTGCGNCGCCANAGACCACCATAACTTCCATCAAATGCATTATAATATTCACCAGGTTCAGAAGCCCATGCTCTTATNCCATCTTCAGCTCTNCGTATTTCAATAATTTTACTATTTTCNTCATGNAGGCAGACTTTCCAGTAAAANCCATTNCCTCCTAGGTAGATTAAATTCCCACCTTTATCNGTATANTCATGATAAGCTTTCAAAGTCTCTTTGGTATGATATTCNGGGTGAGTAGTAGTCATAACTGTTTTATAATTNTTTAAANCCTCATATTTCTCATTATGAATTTCTTCATCAGTTAAAATATCAATGTTAATATCTTNATTTTNTAACCAACTTATTAAATGACTATCTGCNTGAAAATGACGAAGNCCAGAACAATCTGATGCTCCAAAAGTTAAGTAACCTACTTTTAAATTTAATAGAGGCCTCAGATATGATGCATGACAAATCCCACTCCCATCAGAATGAAAATTATAAGTTGATAGTCCATAACTTTTAAAATTTGACGGGTTGTGTGGATATGCATTCCATTTTTTTATTTTTTCTTGCCAATTTTCATTGTAGTCAGGTCGAGCATGATTTCCNTAAACTGNATAAGTAAACGTTGGTATTACAACACATAAATCTGANTTAGTATGTTNCTTTGGTGGGCAAACAAAAAAGGGTATATTNTCTTCNTATTTTTCACAGCTTATCCTCATTACATAAATNCCACTTGGCATTTCTTTNGGAATCTTAAAAGTAAAGCTAGTTTTCCATTCAAAATCATAAATATCATCTTCATGAAAATGAATTGCAGNGTAATGTTCTGGACAATGTTTCCANGACATTTCAGATCCATCCCACTTCGATCCAGTGACGCCTCTTGTAGGAAAATTAATNATTTTTAAATTAATCTTATTCTTTGATAAATCTTTAATNGTAGATGTAGAAATGGAATTTGACAATTCCCAGTTAACTAACTCCTCAAATTTNTTTTGATTATTTTTTATAAAAANCGNTGGNTTTTCTATTTTACCATTAAAGAAATTTGAAATNTTACTNTCTTGACTTGAAGCTGCNAAGAGNNCNNCNCCANNAATCNTTTCNGGNGTTTTTTCAANAATAATTTGATTTTTAATATCTGAAATTTTTTTATTAATATCTGATTGGCTTAGTGTAATACTTTTTTTNAGCGCATTGAACTCTAACTCAANNTTGTACCAATTTCTTATTNGAATTTTTTTNNGGAGTGATAAATTTTGNCCATAAAAATTTAANGAAAGTTTATAATTTTNATNAATATAAATACGCAACCCATCAACTTCAAATAGAGTTTGTTTTTNTTTATTTTCCAAAGTGCNAAAAAAACCAATATTAATTTTAAAGNTATTTTTTATATCTATATTTAATTTNGTTGAACTAATTGCATACGANCCCGGACAATAATCTTGTTTAATAGATTTAAATGATTTTTGNGAAAAAAAATTATCTGCTTTTTCTTCTTGTATTCCAGGACCATTTGGATTTGGGTCTGAGGAAAATGACCTATATAAACTTGCANTAAAATCTGACTTGCATTCAGATGAAACTTTAAATGATATTTCCTCATTTGGACGAACTGATAGTCGATCNCAGTATCCNATTAATGGTATTGTNTTTATATNGTTNCNCAAANTATTNTCTCCAAAGTNCTATNTTTTATTCTANAATATTTTATCTATTAAATACATTTAGAATGATGGTGCAGGAAATCCCTCCATTACAACGTCAANAACTGTCGTCTTTTTCGANAGNAANGCTTTTTTTATTGCACTTTTTAATTCAATTTCAGTTTCAACAAAGTATCCTTCACANCCCAAGCCTTTCGCTACTANGTCATATCTTGTANNCTCNTCTAAATAACAGAATTTTGCTCTTTCATNCCCATAGTCTCTAATTTGAATTTCAACTTCNGCNCCCCATCTTCTATCATTCCCAATTANATANATAATTGGAAGACTATATCGGCGAGCNGTCTCCCANTCNGCAATTTGAAAACCAGCAGTTCCATCTCCCATGAAGCTNACAANAGGTAANCCAGGATTTGCAAAGGATGCTCCTATTGATTGAGGTGTTGCTCCACCTATAGCCCCAGAAAGTCCNTTTACAAACATTCTTCCAAANGGAATTTTTGATTGAGCCCATTGTCCAAATTCACCCCCATCACTAAAATATAAAGANTTACTTGAAATAGTNTCATTAATNACAANNTCACATAATCTTGACGGTGATANTTTATTTGTTTTGCTTTGTGGCAAGGGAGGNCGATCGCTTCTAAGTTTTTTTACAANTTTGATCCAATCTTTANTGCAAANNTANTCTAATTNTAATAATGANTTTANGCCATTAAAAGGNTCAATTTTAAAAGANAATGATAATCTTTCTTTTAACATNNTCTTTGAGTGTTTAATTGTTGAATCTTGATCTGCTAAAATTATAATTTTNTTAGCACCTAATCTTTCTTTGGATCCAAAGCCAACAGTAAAATCTATATCTTTATCAATGAAAATAATCAAATCTGNTTGTTGNAATATNTCGTTAAGCCTCCCCTGTGAGGGNTCTTTGGAGCCTCTTGGNCTNGCCATAGTAATTATTGGAATATTANTACTNAAGATTTATNTNTTCGTATAAAAGCTTATTTCTGCTNTCAGATAAGGAAGGTCCTGTAATAATTAGAGGTTTAATACTTTTTTTAATTTCTGAAANTAAAATCTCANTGTCTTTCATAGTTAAAGTTTTTTCTTCTTTAATTTTANTATTATTAATGAGATTTGATGCTTTNACTTCGGAATTNAAAATATCAAAAGGCAAGGCAATNTGGACNGGNCCAGGTCTNCCAGAAATAGCAATCTTTATAGCTTNATCAATCTCTTCCCNNATGNTTTCGGCTTTTTCTATTTTAATACTTTTTTTNACTAAGCNATTTGCAATATTTATTTGCTTTAATTCTTGAAATGGCANCATGCCATCTTGATTTAGAGGGCTATCACCTGACAAAAGCAAAATAGGAGATTGACTTGAATTAATTGCATAAAGGGGGCCTAATGAGTTTGTAAATCCTGGTGCAGCAGTTACAAGAGAAACTCCAATTTTACCACTTGTTTGAGCATATCCATCTGCCATGAAAACTGCGCTTGCTTCATGTCGACAGTGGATCATATCTATTTCAAAATCAATTGCAGCGTCATAAATAGGCATGATTTGATTACCTGATAGGGTAAATATTTTATCAACACCAGCTCTGGTAATAGTTTGTAAAAGAAGTTCTGCTCCTATCATCTTAAATTCCTATAATTATTTTGGAGCATCGCCTTTTATTGTGACTCTTCTACCTTTTCTCTCATTAGGCCAATAGTCCCAAATTGCTCTATGCATAGCACATCTATTNTCCCAAAAAGCCATATCATTTAATGACCATTGATATCTAATCTGATAATTTACATGTTCACANTGCTNAAATAAAAAATTTAGGAGNGATNAGCTTTCATCCTTACTCATTCCCTCTATACCTGTAGTAAAAGTTCTATTAACATAAATAGCTTTTTTNCCTGTTTCAGGGTGTGTTCTTATTAAAGGGTGTTTTGCAGTNGGNGTTAAAATTTTATCTTCAGAAACCCCTCGATCGTTATACCTTCCCTTATAAATATGTTCAGATTCATGAATCGCTATTAATCCGTGTAAAATATTTTTGTATTTTTCACTTAAATCGTCGTATGCAGCGTACATGTTTGAAAACATCGTATCACCACCGGTCTCTGGTAAAATATGTAACTGTAGCATTGTGCCTAAAGGAGGATATTTATCGCATGATACATCTGAATGCCAAAATTCTCCATTTGCTATTTTACTATCCTTGTGGGCGTGTATTTCAAAAATTTCAGGGTAGCCTTTCATTGTTGGTGCAGCAGGATGGCTATGCAAGTCACCAAATTTTTTCCCAAACTCTATATGCAANTCAGGTGGAATTTCTTTTTGTTCTCTGAAAAATAAAACCTGGTAGTCAAGAAATGCTTTAGCAATATCATCAAATTGCTCTTTACTTATCTCTTTTGATAAATCAACACCTGTAATTATTGCACCAATAGAGGGTGAAAATTTTTTAATTTTTATTCCTGATGACTTTTCTATCATAACTAAATCCTATTCATTCAACAAAAAATATTATACCTATCATATTGTTATCTTAAAAGATTATTATAAATCTATATTTTTGACAAATAGATGTCTGAGAAAAAATAAGGCAAAAATGGAAATTATTTCTTTCGATTACCAGCTATATCTTTTAATGGGTGTAATATTTTTTGTTGCTGGCATTATACAAGGGTTATTTGGTATGGGGCTACCAGCAATAGGAATTGCTCTGTTATCTATATTTTTGCCTCCATTGCAAGCTATAGGATTAAACATTATACCAATTTTTTTAGTTAGCTTGTTTCAAATTTNCNAATCAGGTAGTCCTTTTAATGTTTTTTTAAAGTATAGAATTTTTNTTTTTGCTTCAGTTTTAGTNGGATTTTCAGTTTCATTTTTAGTGGTCATGCTTGGAGANAGAGTATTAATGTCACTTTTAGCTATAGTTGTTATTCTTTTTAGTCTTAACAATATTTTCAGTAAAAGAATTTCAATATCTGATCATTATGATCGTTTATGGCAACTTTTTTTTGGGGTTTTAGCAGGNGTAGTTGGTGCTTTAACATCAATACTTGGTGTTGTTGGTGTCCTCTATCTATCTATGAAGGATCTAAGGCCTAAAGAATTTATTTCTGGAAATGGTCTTCTAATTTTTGTTGGGTGCTTATCAGTTGGAACAGGNTATATAATATCTGGGGTTTTACAATATTACATGGTCGGTCCCTCTCTATTTGGAACAGTAAGTGCTATAATTGGCTTCTTACTGGGATCTTTTTTAAGAAGCTTCTTATCTCCTGAAAATTTTTATAAGATAATTTGGTTCCTTTTTNTAATAACGGGCTTCAGGCTTGCCTTAACAGCTTTTGAAAAATTTTAAATTATTGTAAATTGATAACAAATGGANACTCAACAAAAATCTATTAGANAAAATACAGTCAAACCTAAAAGAGGTTTNGCTATGTTTTTGATGGTTGTTTGCTGNATTACTATTAGNATTGGTCCGTTAATTTTTAGAAATATTGAAAATGCTGATATTTGGCAAATTAATATTTATAGATCAGTTTCTTGGATTTCAGCTTTGCTTATTATTCTGTTATTCAAATATCGATTATCTATAATTAGCAGAATTACTGCAATTGGCCGTTGGGGTGTAATTGCAGGGATATTTTTAGCAAGTGCTCAAATTTTTTACATGCATGCACTAGATAATACTTCAGTAGCAAACGTTGTATTTATTTTNAGTGCTATACCTTTTGTGACTGCAATAATAGCCTACTTATTTATAAAAGAGAAAATTCAGTTCGCCACTGTTTTGATGATGGCTTTTGCCGCGATTGGCATTTTCATAATGGTTTCAGAGGGGGTTAATAGCGGAAATGCATTTGGAAACATTATGGCAATAATTACTTTGCTATGTTTCTCCTGTTTCCCAGTAATTCTTAGAAATAACAGACANATTGATATGCTCCCAACTCTTTTGGTGCCTGCACTAATAATTGGTATAGTTGGTTTGATAGTAAAAGGAAGTGAAATTCAGATCTCATCAAATGATATATTNCTTTCATTTATTTGGGGTGGTTTGCTAAATGGATTTGCNCATTCCATTTTTATAATTGCCACGCGACATTTATTAGCNGCGGAAATTACATTATTTATGNTATTAGAGTTTTCACTAGGACCTTTATGGGTTTGGTTCTTTATAGGCGAAATGCCAGCATCAAATACAATTNTAGGTGGNAGTATAGTAATGTCTGCAATCGCTTTGTTAACATTTTATGAATTATTGAAAAGACAAAAACTTAATACTATAATTAAAGAAATAGGATGGAACGAAAANGAATANGATAAACAAAANATTAAAGATAATAATATTTCTAAATCTATGATTGAATTTCCAAATGNTANTATTTCTTCTCAAGATAGAAATGAAATCAAAAATTCTGATGAGCANATAAATGAAAAAATNGCNCACGAGGTTGAAAAATTATTAATTCCTAGTTTAAATAATTGGATGGATAAAAATCTTAAGAAAGTGCTTCAGAAAAACATTAAAGATCAAATAAATGAAATAAAAAATTCAAATACTAAAAATGCAAANTAATTTTAAAAAATCTTTTACCCAGCAAGAAGAAATACCCNCNGATGGAATTACNAAAGCTATTTCAGTAATGAAATCTGGAAGATTNCATCGTTACAATACTGANGAGGGTGAAGNTTCTTTAACCAGTCAACTTGANGTTTTATTTTCAAAATGGCAGGGCAGTNAATANTGTCTTGCATGCACATCTGGTGGTGTAGCAATACAACTAGCTCTTCGCTCTGCNGGTGTNAAATTAGGAGATAAGGTATTAGCAAATGCTTTTACNCTTGCACCTGTTCCTGGAGCAATTGAAAATGTTGGGGCNCAAACAGTCTTAGTTGAAATAAATGANAACTATCATATTGATTTTGNTGATCTTGAAACAAAAGCTAAAAATTCAAAGGCTAAATTTTTACTTTTATCGCATATGAGAGGTCATATAACAAATATGGATAAATTAGTGGAAATTTGTAAATCNTTAGATATNAAAATTATTGAAGATTGTGCACATACAATGGGAGCAAAATGGTCTGGTAAAAGATCAGGAAATTTTGGAATAGTTTCAGCTTTTTCCACACAAACCTATAAACACATAAACTCTGGGGAAGGTGGGTTTTTAACAACTAATGATGAACAAATAATTGCTAAAGCTATAATTCATTCAGGATCATACATGTTATATGGAAGGCACGCGTCATCACCAAATGATGANATTTTTGAAAATATAAAACTTAAATCAGCAAATTTCTCTGGTCGAATGGANAACCTTAGATCAGCTATTTTAATTCCTCAATTATCTNAATTAGATAATAAAATTGTNCAATGGAATAAATTATATGATGAGATTAGCNNNAATNTAAAAANACAAAACGGTATTTTCCTACCTACAAGAGATAAAAAAGAGTATTACGTAGGCTCTTCAATTCAGTTTAGATTAAAAGAGTTTGATGATAATTTAATAAAACTTTTTGTAAATAATTGCAAAAGTAGGGGAGTGGATCTTAAATGGTTTGGTGATAAAAATCCAATTGCCTACACAAGTCGTTATGATAGTTGGGAATACATANAGNAAATTCCGATACTTAGTCAAACTTTAAATATACTCAAAACCACATTAGACATGAGAATTCCTCTAACCTTTGACATTGATGATTGTAAAGTTATTTCAAATATTATTATTGAAGAGTTTAANAAATTAAATTTGCAATAGAANTTTTTTANATTNTTTGTCTAATACTTTCTTCCATTCTTAGTATTGTCTCTTTTGGGGCGTCATTTTGATGAATGAGTTTCATCATCTCTTTATTTAATCTATCCAAAACATTTTTATCTTTGATTGGNANTGTTTGCCCAGGATCAGATAANACATCATAAATAACACTCTGAGTATCTTCCATTTTTTCAGGGAAATGAAAAGAGTGTGTTTTNGAACCAACTTTTGANTTATGCGCAACTCTTAAAACAGGCAATTCTTTTGTAAAATCAAATGGGCCAGCAAGACTAGCACTTTTGAGTTCATCAACTGTAAATAATTTAGTCATGTGAGTTGGCATCAAAGTATATTGGTACAAGTCCTGATTAAGCATATCCTTTGGATAACAAAAATATGTATATTTACCATCAACAATATTAATCCCACCACCCCAATAGCCAAACATTCCAGCTGTTCTCACAGAAGTATCTTTTTCTAATAAGGGTANTAGTGAGTGTCCATGAACTTCTTNAGGTATAGGCGCTCCATAAAGATCTAAAAAGGTTGGCATAAGATCAATAGTTTGTGTTAAACTTTTTATTCTTTGACCAGCTTTTCTTGAATAATTAGGNTGGTAAAAAAATAAAGGAATATGTGATATTTCTTCGTACAGTGGCATTCTATTTTTAGCCCACCAATCATGCTCTCCTAGTAAAAATCCGTGATCTGTACCAACNATCAGTGCAGTATCTTTCCAAAGATTATGCTCATCAAAATAATCCAAAAGTTTTCCTAATAATTCATCACATAGTGAAAGAAGGGCCATATAATTTGCTCTAATTTCATCAATATGCTCTTGGTCCTCAGTGACTCTATTATATCTAGGCCAATCTAAAATAGGTCCTTTGTAATTTGTCTTAANCTTTTCCTTTAATCTCTCTGGTGCAAAAAAAGGTTCATGTGGATCAAAGGTCTCNATTTGTAAAAACCAATCATTCGCATTTTTGTTTAAATTTAAAAAATCAATNGCACTATTAAAACATTGAACAGAAGGAAATTCATCTTCTTCATTTATAAATTCTCTATTAATCATATAATTATATGGATTTTGCATAGACTCAGTATCATTTTGGCTTGGGTGGTACTTTTCTTTTATTCTTTCAATAGGTGAATCAAGTAAAACTTTCCATGGATCGGATTCTTGNCCTCTGATAAATTCATGTGAGTTGTATCTAGTATGATATGTTGCGCCACCATCTTCCCAATAATGGTAGTGATCAGAGATTAAATGTGAATGAATTTTTTTCTTTTTAAGTAGTTCTGGGAATGAATTATCAAAAGGTTCCATTGGTCCCCAGGATCTATGNAGAAACGAATGCCTACCTGTTTGCATATCTCGTCTAGCAGGCATGCACGGCATTGAGCCAATATAGTGTGAGTCAAAAGTAACGGCCTTTTCAGCAAGTCGATTAAAATTAGGTGTTTTTAAAATTTTACTTCCATATGTTTCAAGCATTAATCGATTGATCGAGTCAAATAAAACAAAGACTGTTTTCATAAAAACCTCTTAATATTTTTGAATATTAAACAACTAAAAAAATTAATGTGCAACTAAGTATTTTTTAATAGATTTTAAATCAGGTTCATATCCAAGACCAGGTAAATCGTTCAATGTGGCATAACCTTTATTGGTGTCGAACATATCGCCAACAACATCTGATCTTAAAGGGTTTTCATTGATATCAACTTCTAAAATACCATTGCTATTTGATGCTGAAAGTAAATGTGCTGAAGCTATTAGACCNATCCCACCACCAAGAAAATGTGGGCAATAAGTTAAATGTTTACTTACAATATTTTTTACTATTTTTGAGATTTGAGTAAANCCACCCCATTTAGCTANATCAGGCTGAATAAACTCTAACGTTTTATTTTTTAAATGGAGAGAAAACTGNATGTGACTACAGAAGTTTTCACCAGCAGCAAGTGGAATTGGTATATTTTTTGATAATTGTTCCCAGTCTTCTAGAGAAGAATCTGCAGGAATAGGTTCTTCAAGCCAATTTAAATTAAANTTCTCNAAATGTTTAGTATTTTCAATAGCTTCATTTAGATTCCATGCTTGATTTGCATCGACCATTAAAAAANAATCTTCCGGAATAGTGTTTCTTATACCTTTAATATTTTCAAGGTCTTGTTTCAGNCCAAAACCTATTTTTAATTTAAAGGATTTATATTTTTCTTTTAGAGCTTTTTCAACTGTTACAACAGGATCTGTTGGATTAATGCCACTTGCATAAATAGGAAGGATTTTATTTTTTCCACCAAATTTCTTCCATAATGAAACACTTTCTTTTTTTGCAATTAAGTCGTTTATTGCTATGTCAATTCCAGCAATACATTGTGATATAGGTCCAGGTTCACCCGATTGAATAGATAAAATATTTGTTTTTTGAATTAAGTAATCATAGGTTTGTTCTGCAGAGTTAATTTGATAATTTATTAATAAAGGGGAAAAAACACTTTCTATAAGTCTCGCTCTATGTTCAGCGCCCGTCAAAGGAAAGTTACACCAAACTTCACCCCATCCCTCAATTCCATCTTTATCCAAAATTTTAATTAAAACCATTGGTCTATTACTCATTAGACCAAATGATGTTATTACTGGTTTGTCTAATGGGTAACGATAAACAAAAACCTCAATTTTTTTAATAACGTTCATTCTTTTAAGCTCAAATTTGTTTAATAAAACTGTAATTGATTTGATAAAAATTAAAAAATAATTAAATAATAAACTATTATATTATACAAACGGTAATCTTACCATAACAAGGATTAATACTTAAATGACTGTATTTCAATGGAGTGATCCATTTCTTTTAGAAGATCAATTATCTCTTGAAGAAAAAATGATAATGCAAACTGCTTGCAAATATTCCCAAGAAAAACTCATGCCACGAATAAAAATAGCATGGAAAAATGAAACTACTGACAAATCTATATTTACAGAAATGGGGGAGCTTGGATTGCTAGGATCTACTTTGCCAGAGGAGTATGGGGGGATAAATGCTAACTATGTTTCTTATGGTTTAATTGCGAGAGAAATTGAAAAAGTTGATTCAAGTTATAGGTCAATGATGTCAGTTCAATCAAGTTTAGTGATGTACCCAATTCATGCTTTTGGTAGTAAGGCTCAAAAAAAGAAATACCTCCCAAAACTTGCTAAGGGTGAGTACATTGGCTGTTTTGGTCTCACAGAAGCAGANGCTGGATCTGATCCTAGTTCTATGCTCACTTATGCAAAAAAGGTGGAAGATGGATATATATTAAATGGGTCAAAAATGTGGATTTCTAATAGTCCAATAGCAGANGTTATTATCATATGGGCNAAATCAGAATTTCACGATAATAAAATTAAAGGTTTCATACTAGAAAAGGGTATGAAAGGTTTAAAAACACCTAAGATCGAAGGAAAAATGAGCCTCAGAGCATCCATTACAGGTGAAATAATACTTGAAAATGTCCATGTCACTGAAGACCATATTCTTGATGGAGTATCAGGTCTCAAAGGTCCATTTGAGTGTTTGAATAGAGCAAGATATGGTATTAGTTGGGGTGTTATGGGAGCAGCTGAATTTTGTTGGAAAGCCAGCTTAGATTATGGTCTTAACAGAAAACAATTTAAACGACCACTTGCTCAAACGCAATTATGGCAAAAAAAACTAGTAGACATGCAAACTGAAATTGCAATAGGACTCCAAGCNAGTTTAAGAGTTGGCAGAATTTTTGATGAAGGNAAAATTTCACCTGAGATAATATCTTTAGTTAAAAGAAATAATTGTGGTAAATCACTTGAGATTTCACGTAATGCTCGAGATTTACATGGNGGAAATGGAATAATGGAAGATTATAATGTTATGAGGCACATGTGTAATCTTGAAACTGTTAATACATATGAAGGCACACATGATGTGCATGCTTTAATTTTGGGAAGAGCACAAACAGGCTTACAAGCATTTTTCTAATGAATTATCCTTTAAAAGGTATAAGAGTTCTTGAATTAGCCAGAGTGCTGGCTGGTCCTTGGGTNGGTCAAACTTTGTCTGATTTGGGAGCTGATGTAATCAAAGTTGAAAGTCCTAATGGAGACGAAACCAGGAAATGGGGGCCACCATTTATTGAGGGTAAAAATGGCACTTTAGACTCGGCATACTTTCATTCTTGTAATAGAGGCAAGAGATCTATGGTTCTAGATTTTAAAAGGAAACAAGATCTTCAAATATTGAATAAATTGATCCTTAAAAGTGATATAATAATTGAAAATTTTAAAGTTGGTGGATTAAAAAAATATAAACTTGACTATGATTCAGTCTCAAANTTGAACCCAAAGTTAATATATTGTTCCATTACTGGATTTGGACAATCAGGACCATACTCTCAAAGATTAGGCTATGATTTTATTATACAGGGACTTTCAGGAATAATGGATTTAACAGGAGACCCTGATGGNGAACCTCAGAAGATGGGTGTGGCTTTTGCAGATATTTTTACCGGACTATATGGAGTGATTGCTATACAGTCTGCTTTAAGACTTAGAGAGCAAAATGGCAAAGGTCAGCATTTAGACCTATCATTAATGGACAGCATGGTATCTGTTTTAGCTAATCAAGCTTCAAATTATTTTGCTTCTGGAGTATCACCAAAAAGATTAGGAAACAAGCACCCAAATATTGTGCCTTACCAAGTTTTCCCTGTAAAAGATGGGCACTTNATAATTGCAGTTGGAAACAACGAACAATTCAATAGATTTTGTGAAGCAATANACTTGGATNATCTAAAAACTATAGATAAGTATAACGATAATAAAAAAAGAGTTAAAAATAGGGATGAATTAGTAGAAATAATTAAANTAAAAACCANACAATACAATAAAAAAGAATTGCAAANATTATTAGAAAAAAATGATGTNCCTATNGGCTCAGTTAATGAAGTCAAAGATGTTTTTAATGATCCTCAAGTTAAATCAAGAAATTTAAAGATTAAAATGCCCCATAATGCNGCAAANACAAAAAGCACGTTTGGNTTAAGAACCCCAATTATTTTCTCAGATACAAAATTAAATTTAGAAAGAGGAGTGCCTTTATTAGGAGAGCATAACGATGAAATTTTAAAAGAGTTATAGATTAATATAAANTCTTGTTGATAACTATAACTATCCCTTNCCCCTCCAAGGAATGGTTNTTGATATAATCCATCTCATAGCAATATCAAAGAGCATTCCCAGCATTCCCATTACAAAGATTGTTATCCAAATATGTTCGTATTGCATATATTTTCTTGCAACATTCTCAACAAAACCAATGCCTGTAGTTCCCGCTAAAAACTCTGCTGCCACCAGAGTGCCCCAACAAACTCCAATCGACACCCTTATTCCAGTTAAAATTTCAGGCAAGGAATTAGGGAAGATTACCTTTGATAAGATTTGCCATTTTGACGCTCCTAACGAGTGTGCCGCATGTATCTTAGATAACTGCATTCCCGAAGCACCAGCTCTTGCAGATACAATCATAATTGCAAAAGAAACCATGAATAATAAAAATATTTTTCCTGAATTATCAATTCCAAAAACAGTAATAATAAGAGGCGCCCATGCCAATGGAGGTACTGGTCTATATAATTCTATTACAGGGTCAAAATAACCTTTAGCAAACCTTGAAAGTCCCATAAATAGTCCAAGAGGAACACCAGCTAAAACTCCCAAAGTCAATCCTAAAAATACTCTNAGAAAAGAGTCCCAAATATGTCCAGTAGGAACAGGTATTTTAAAAGTTTCAAAATCNCCTGTTGCAATAATAAGAATTCTTTTCTTGAAATTAGTTTCAATTTCACCTTTATCAGAGTGAACTGGATACTTTCCTGGTATTAAATCAGCTAACAAGTCTGGAATAAAAAAATCAATAACTTGATTGAAACCTATCCATTGGTACCAAATCATAGGNAAGTTTTTATAACCAACACTAGGTTGCAATANATCAATAAATATTTTTAGTGTATCTGTAGGTTTAGGAAGCCATCTACCAGTTCCTTGCTCACTACAGGTTTCNCCACTAGCTACAATAGTTCCAGTNGGNAAAAGGAAGAAATCAATAAATTGAAGATTTCCTTGTTTGCTTTTCTGAACATANTCAAAATTTTCAATNGCAATNTGAATATTATCTAGAGTAGTTGATGGAAAAATATTACTTCTCGATATTCTACCGAAACTTTTTGAAATTTTACGAAGATAATTTTGAGCTANAGCTTCTTCTTCTTTCAAATTATTTTTAAAAGTTTTTAATTCTAAACTTTGAGAATCTCTAAGATTNANAAATGTAGGGNTNTCATTTTTAATTTCAAAGAAATTATCGACAATAGAACTCATTTCAATACTTGCTGCAGCAAACTTTAANCCTAGTTGAGTTTCAGGATTAGTAGGTATTTCCATACCTGTAGCACCCCAAGACGCTTGCTTNACTNACGAAAAATTAAACTCATTTTTTAGAGAGCTATTTGAAGGATAATCTGGATGTTCAAATCTCTTAGTGAGTGATAAAATTTCGTTAGCAACAACATCAATTTTGTTTTGAACGCTAGTTTCTAAATAAACATCGTTAGAAAGAATACTTATTAAACTTTGGTTTATTTCAATAAAATCAATTAATTTATTTTTTTTACTTTTTTCAATACTAGAAACCAATATATCTTTTTTAAGGTTTCTAATAATCTTTTTTTCTCTCTCTATAAAAGCAGTGCTTTTTAGAGTTCTTTGTTCTATTGGGAAAATATAATTAATGCCTAAAACTGAATCTCTGATTTTCGCTATTTGGCACAATTCATTTGCAGACTGAGGATAAAATGATCTCGCTATATCCCATGAGAAATATAACCACAATAATAATATTGAACATGACCCAGCAATTATCCAATGATAGCCGCCATTTGCTCTTTCTGGATTACCAAAAACAGCATCTGACTTTATATGTTTTACATAAACTCTATCAAAAACTATCGAGCCAATTATTGCTAGTACAAGGGTTATAGTTAAAAAAGCTGTTGCCATTATACTAATCTTTACCCATGATTTCTTCTTCCATATCCCAAATCATGGTTAAAATTTCCTCTCTTTTGGAAATGAATTCTTTATCATTTTTTATTTCTCTTAAATCTTTTTTAAGACCAAGAGATGCAAAAGGTAGTCTATACTCTTTATGAATTCGACCAGGTCTTGGAGCCATTACAAATAATCTTTCACCTAACAATAATGCTTCCTCAACTGAATGCGTTATGAGAATAATTGTTTTACCAGTTTCTTTCCATATTTTGAGAACTAAAGATTGCATTTTTTCCCTCGTAAGTGCATCCAAAGCTCCTAATGGTTCATCCATTAGTATTAGGTTTGGGTCGTTTATTAAACATCGTGCTAGAGCAACTCTTTGTTGCATTCCCCCAGACAGCTGGTAGGTTGGNGTCTGACCAAATCCCTGCAGTCCTACAATATCTAACCATTCTTCTACTAGAATCTTGGTTTTNGCGGGATCTTCCTTCCTCATCCTTAAACCAAAATTAACATTCTCNTTAACTGTCAACCACTCGAATAATGCACCTTGTTGAAAAACCATCCCTCTTTCTACACCAGGACCATTTATTTCTTTATCACCTAAACATATTTTTCCACTAGTGGGATTTAAAAACCCAGCTATTATGTTTAATAATGTAGTCTTTCCACAGCCTGAAGGGCCCAATACTGTTAAAAGNTCACCTCTTTTTAGAGAGAAACTAATATTTTTCAACGCATGAACTTCATTTCCAAAGATCATATTAAGGTTGTCAGATATTAGATCAAGCTTNCTCATTTTTATTTATGATANTTACANATAATACTAAGCGTTTTTTAAAAACACTTAGTATTATTAATTATAGAATTACCAATTATTAATTTGGTAAAAATGAAGTATTTATTGTTTTAGAGTAGTCACTTAAAGCAGGATTTTCTGCGGTGGCAAACATTTTCCCCATAAAAGAGAGCATACCCTCNACCTTACCACCTGAACTGAACCATGTTGATTTTTGTTCGGCAGGAGTTGGAAATTTAAAGCCTGACATTTGATTTTTGGTTTTTTCAAGCGTCATACCTGCATCCTTTGCTATTACACTCATATCAGCATTACCTGCAGCATAATTGGCATTAGCTTCTGCTGTNACTTCAAGNAAAGATCTTAATAATTCAGGATTTTCCTTTATAAACTTATCAGTAGCTGATGTAATATCAAAACTTGTAATGCCAGCAGCAGTTGCTTCTGCAGTAGTCATAAGCATAGCACCTTTCTCCAGTGCTTTATCGATAGAGTTTTTNCCAAACATACAAGCCATAACAACATTTCCATCTACTAATGCTACAGCACCATCAGCTGGTTCCATGTCAACAACGTTTACTTTTGAAGCATCAGCTCCTANATGTGACATTATCATTCTAAATGCATAATCAGCCATAGTGTTNAGNGGCACAGCTACTTTTTGANCTTCAAGATCAGCTGCATTTGCTTTAGAAATNCCAGAACTGTTGCTTACAACACAGCCTGTTCCACCCATACCGTATTCTACAGCAACATCNACAATTTTAATTGGAGCTTTTGCATTNACAGCATTAACAAACGGTGTCATACCNTGACTATATGAAATATCAATATCGCCTGATAGCATNGCTTCNGTCATTTCAACACCAGTTGCAAAGTTCGTCCAATTTATTTTTACACCCATTGCCTCATCGTAAACCTTTTTTACCTTTGCTTCCTGATTAGGAGTTGCCCATTCAAGAAAGAATGCGACATTAACCTCATCAGCAGCTCTTGTAATTTGAGAAAACAAAATGGTTGATAATGCAATTGAAAAATAAACAGTAATCTTTTTTAATAATTTCATTNTTTTTTCCTCCCNTGATTTATTAAAATCAATTTTTTATATTAATGCTCAACATAGCTTTATTTATACAGAACTGTAAATAAACATTTTAATATTATGAATTTTAAATGCCTTATAAAAAATTTAATCCTGAAAAATTAGTAACATAGAGTAGATCTTCTTAATTAGCGGTTATTAATTTTGATATATTTTCTATGTTTTGCACCATTATATAACGTTAGTGGCCTTATTAATATATTTGATTCGAATTGTTCTAAACATTGAGCNACCCAACCAGGTGAACGTCCAATAGCAAATATTGGGACGAATAAATCCATTGGAATTTTTTGCAGATTATATATAGCGCCTGAGTAAAGATCTACATTTACATTTAGTCCGTGGCGAGCATAAGGCTTCATTTCTAATACTANATTCTCCAAAATTTTAAACCATTTTGGCTCCCCTTTTTCTATTGATAGTTTTTTTAAGCCAATTTTTAAAAACCTAGCTCTTGGGTCTTCTTTTCTATAAACACGATGACCGAAACCAGTAATTGGTTCTTTTCTCATTCTTTTATTTTTGATGTAATGATTTACATTTTCTGGTTCTCCAATTTCATCAATCATTTTCATAACATCTTCTGCAGCTCCTCCATGTGCTGGACCAGAAAGTGTTGAAATAGCAGTAACAAACGCATCGTATATTTTAGCTTTTGTTCCAATTGTTACTCTTGCAGCAAAAGATGAAGCGTTTGATCCGTGTTCAGCATGTAATATAAAGTCAAGATCTGTTAATTTTTCATTATCTTTAGAAGGCTTTTCTCCATTTAGCATATAAAGCCAATTAGCGGAGTGGCTTAAGTTTTTTTGAGGAACAACTGGTTGCAAATCATTTCTAATTCTTTGATGTGCTGCAATTACTATCGGGATTTGGCTGATTAATTTTAATCCACTTTCAACCAAACTTTCTTTAGAGATTTTTTTTGTATCTTCATTAAGGCTCTGTAAGGTTGATACGCATGTCCTAAGAACATCCATAGGATGACCCATTTTAACAATCTTAATAATTTCATAGATTTCCTCAGGTAATGATCTGAAGTTTTTTAGTTTTTCATTGAAATTATCAAACTTAATTTTTGATGGCAATTCACCATATATTATTAGATAGCAAACCTCTTCAAACGAAGAATGTTTTGCTAGTTCATCAATCTGATAACCCCTATAGGTTAATTCTCCCTTTGATCCATCTATATCTGAAATTCCTGACCTTTCAAAATAAACACCTTTCAAACCGCGGTTTATTTTTACATTCGTTTCCATTATGATAACCTAAAAAAAAGTTTTAAGAATATGCAAGTATTAGACAGAGCATTTGATATCGCAAGAAAGAAAAATTATAAAATTGTTTTTCCCGAAAATGATGATGAACGAATTGTTGATGCTGCTAAGTTTTTATCTAAAGAAAGACTAGCTGAAATAATTTGGTTAGATAATTCAAAGCTATCTTCAGATAATATTTCAACTATTTTGAAAATTAGACCTAGTATAAAAAAAAGTATAGCTGAAAAACTTATAAAAAAACCCTTATACTTTGCAGGTTCTATATTGGCAACTGGTCAAGCAGATGCATTGGTTGCTGGTGCTTCTAATTCTACTAAGAGAGTCATTGAAGCTGCCAGTCTTACTGTAGGAATGTCAGATGATATTGTAAATATTTCAAGCTATTTTTTAATGATATCACCAAATAATAAAGAGTATATTTTTTCTGATTGTGCAGTAAATACATTTATTGATGAGGAAATTTTAGAGGATATTGCTCTAAACGCATCTAAAGCAGCAAATAAACTTTTAGGCTATTCAAAAATTGCTCTACTCTCATTTTCAACTCTTGCTTCAGGAGAGGGTGATAGTGTCAAAATGGTGAGATCTGTAACAGAGAGTTTAAATCAAAAAGGATTAGATGTTTACGGGCCTATTCAAGGTGATGCAGCTGTAGTTAATAGTATAGCAAAATTAAAAGGCATAAACTATGAGGGTAATCTAAATGTTTTTATTTTCCCATCTTTGGATGCAGGAAACATAGCTTACAAGCTTTGTCAAAACCTTGGAGGATTTAAGTCACTTGGCCCTTTCCTACAAGGCTTTAAAAAACCAGTTTGCGATCTCTCAAGAGGAGCTTCAACTGAAGATATAATATCGTCGTCTTTATTAACTTTAGCTTCAATCTAACTTACAAAATTTGTTCTGCCATATCATTTTTGTTTATTCCTGCAACAACTTCAGGTGTTTTCATTGCATCTCTTCTAAACGGCTCACCTAACTCCTGGTTCAAAACAACTTCAATAAAAGTTGTAATGCCTTGACTTTGATCAATGCATGATTTTCTTAGAGCAGATGATAATTCATCCATAGAATTAACTTGAATTCCTTTTAAACCACACCCTTCAGCAATCTTTGCATAGCTGAAATCTTGATTTAATTCAGTACCAACAAAATTATTGTTGTACCAAAGAGTAGTATTTCTCTTTTCTGCGCCCCACTGGTAATTTCTAAATATTACCATGGTTATGCCTGGCCAGTCATCTCTTCCACATGATGTCATTTCATTCATGGATATTCCAAATGCACCATCACCTGCAAATCCAACAACAGGTATATCTGGGCAGGCTATTTTTGCACCAATTATTGCAGGAAAACCATATCCACAAGGGCCAAATAAACCTGGTGCTAAATATTTTCTACCTTGCTCAAAGGTTGGGTATGCATTCCCAATTGCGCAGTTATTTCCAATATCTGACGAAATTATAGCATTTTCAGGTAATGAGGTTTGGATAGCTCTCCATGCTTTTCTAGGACTCATTCTTTCTGGTTCCCTGTTTCTTGCATCCTCATTCCAAGTTGTTCCTGGGTCATCTTCTTCATTGTCCATACTAGATAGCTCTTGAAGCCAATGAGATTTTGTTTCAGAGATTATATTTTTTCTTTTTTCTCTTTCAGAATCACCAGCATTGTGATCAAGCTTAGATAGAATTTGTTTGATAGTGATCTTTGCATCAGCACTTATACCAAGAGTAATTTTTTTTGATAGACCAATTCGGTCAGGATTAATATCAACCTGAATAACCTTGGCATTCTTTGGCCAATAATCAATTCCATAACATGGCAGTGTAGAAAAAGGGTTTAATCTTGTTCCTAATGCAATAACAACATCTGCTTGGGAGATTAGCTTCATTGCAGCTTTTGATCCATTATAACCTAATGGCCCTGCTGAAAGTGGGTGACTCCCTGGGAAACTGTCATTATGTTGATAGCCACAACAAACCGGAGCATCAAGTCTTTCAGCAAGTTCGGCACATTCATCAATAGCATCTGATAAAACAACTCCAGCACCTGAGAGAATTACGGGAAAACTGGCATTGGATAAAAGTTCTGATGCTTCCAAAATATCTTCGTTATTTGGACTTGATTTACCAAATCTAACAACTTTTGGAATATCTATATCTACAATTTTACAAAAATAGTCTCTTGGAACATTAATTTGTGCAGGTGCCGACCCTCTTATTGATTTTTCAATAACTCTGTTTAAAACTTCTGCAATTCTAGATGGGTCTCTAACTTCTTCTTGATAGCAAACCATATCCTTAAAGAGAGCCATTTGTTCAACTTCCTGAAAACCACCTTGGCCAATTGTTTTATTTGCGGCTTGAGGTGTTACAAGCAACATAGGTGTATGATTCCAGTAAGCAGTTTTAATAGCAGTAACAAAATTTGTAATTCCGGGACCATTTTGAGCTATACACATTCCAATTTTACCAGAAGATCTTGTATAACCATCACAAATATAACCACCATTACATTCATGAGCAACATCCCAAAATTTAATGCCTGCTTTGGGGAAGAGATCTGAAATTGGCATAAAAGCAGATCCAATTATACCAAATGCTTGGTCTATACCATTTAATTGTAGAACTTTTACAAAGGCCTCTTCAGTTGTCATTTTTGTCATTTCTATATCTCCAAAACAATAGCAGTTTAATTATCAAGATTTATTCAATATTGTATAATTATAAAAATAAATAGATTATAAACTTTCAAAAACAAACATAAAAATAATAATTAACATTACAACCCATTATATGTCCTCATACTATAGTTTATTTAACCATAATAATTTATCAATTGATGATGTAATTAATCTATATGAGTTAAAAAAATCTACATTTCCTTTACCAAAAAGAAAAGGAAAAATGGAAAAAGCAAAATCAATTGATGAAATTTCTGATAAATTTGATGCTTTTATATTTGATTCATTTGGTGTTTTAAATGTTGGAAGTACTTTAATAGAGAATGTACCAAATGCTTTGAATAAACTAAAAAGAAAAGAAAAAGTAATTACAGTCTTAACAAACGGGGCTTCCTATCCAACATCTAAAAAGGTTGAAACTTTTTGTAATTGGAAGCTTCCTTTTAATTCCACTGAAATAATTTCAAGCAGAGATCTTTTAAAAAATCATCTTAAAAATGAAAAAAAAATCACATGGGGTGTTATTGGTTCACCTGGGTCTGATATTGATGAATTAGGAATCAGCGGTTATATTTTAGGAAATAATATGAAGCAAATAGATAAATGTGAAGGTATAATATATTTAGGCTGTGAATATTGGAGTAATGAAAACCAAAAAATTTTAGAAAATCATGTAGTTAGAAATTCTTTGAAAGTATTGGTGGGAAACCCAGATATAGTCGCCCCTCAAAAATCATCTTTTTCAATTGAGCCAGGTTTTTGGAGTTATAATTTTCATAAATTTAGGGCTTCTAAACCTTTATATTTTGGTAAGCCTCATAATCAAATATTTGATTTAGCTATCAAAAAAATAATAGCGCTAAGTAATAAATCAATTAGACTTGATAGAATAGCTATGGTTGGTGATAGTCTCCACACAGATATATTAGGTGGATTATCAAGTGAAATTTCAACTATACTAGTTACAAATCACGGTTTATTTAAGGATTATGATTATTATAATGCAATTGCAAAAACTAGNATATGTCCTGATTGGATAATACCAAGCCTGTAAAATAATNAAACTTATGCTAATTTACTAAATTATATAAACACAAATATAAATAAGAAATTAAAATGAAAAATGTGATTTTAATAACTGGAGGAGCTAAAAGATTAGGAAGTCTAATAGCCCAAGAATTATGNAAAGAGAATTCTATAATCATAATTCACTANAATAAATCTGAGGAAGAAGCAAATTACACTAAAAATAAAATCCATGANAATGGTGGGAAAGTTTTTCTAATTAAAAAGAATATNATAAATGAAAATGATTCATCTGCATTGATAGATAGTTCTTTAAATTTTGTTAAAAATCATGAAATAGAACAATTTACTCTAATTAATAATGCATCTGCCTTTATTTATGATCANGGTAAAGACTTCAACGAGAAAATTTTAGATGACCATATGCATGCAAATTTTAAGATCCCCGTTTTATTAANTAAAAATCTTTATGAAAAAATTAGCACACATACATTAGGTAATGTTATTAATATGCTAGATGCAAAATTATTTGGTTTAAACCCAGATCATTATACTTATACTCTTTCAAAATTTGCTTTACTAGGTTTGACAAAAGTTGCTGCACTTTCATATGCACCAAAATTGAGAGTTAATGGGATNGCTCCTGGATTTACCTTGCCTAATCCTAATCAATCAGATTTTGATTTTAAACGAATTCAAGANTTAAATCCTTTACTAAAAGGNCCTGATGCTAATGATTTAATAAATGCNGTAAAATTTCTAATAAATACTGAAAGTGTTACTGGGGAAAACATTATTATAGATGGTGGAGCACATCTATCACCACAAAAAAGAGATGCAACTTTTCTTTAGAAATGAGGTATTATGAACCAAGAAAATGATATGAGCCAATCTATTTTTTTTAGAGACATTGAACTATTATGTAAAATTGGTGTTTATGAGCATGAAAGAAGAAATCCACAAAGAGTTATAATCAATTTAAAATTGATACTGTCTAACGAATTATCTCCTAAAAATGATAAAATCGATGAAACTTTGAATTATGACATTGTTTATANAAAAATAAAAGATATTACATCTAGTCAACATTTCAATCTTGTGGAAACTTTAGCCAACCAGATTTTTAAAAATCTTAAAAGTTTAAATAAAGTTTCAGATCTTACAGTGAGTGTTGCAAANCCTGATATATATGAGGANTGTAAGGGGGTTGGATACGAAATAACTTCAATTAAAGATTAATTTTTATAATCAATTATAAGTTTTTTTAATTCTAAAATTTGGATTTGCAAATCGAGTAAATCTATATTTTTTAAATCTTTTGGACTATCATTTTCATAATTTTGAAATTTATTTAAGCAAGTCTCTAAATATTTAGAAATATCAGAATTATTGTATTTACTTGAAATANTAAATAGTTTTTTAATAAATTCTGCAGACAAGACAGCATTTTTAGGATTATTTACTTCATAAATTAATTGGATAAGAGTTTGTTGAGTTAAATCTTCACCGGAAAAATGATCTTCAACTTTAAATAGTTGATTTTCTGAAATGACTTTAATCAAGTCTTTTAAATTAATATATTTGCTTATTGAACAATTATATAAACGCCTATTTGAATATCTTTTAATTAAAATTACTTTTTTTTGATTTTCCTGACNTTTCATAAANAGCTACCAAACAACNAAATAAGTTAAAATCTATCTTTTAAATCTCTTAATTTTGAAAATATTTCTAAATCACTATAGTTTGAAACACCAAAATATAATGCAATGTTAGGATTGTTTGTTCTCAAAAAAGGATTGCACTTTAACTCATCTTCTAGAACTGTTGGTATAGTTGGCAAANCTAATTCCTTTAAGTTANAGANCTTATTTGAAAAAAAGTTGAAATCANTATTTTNTTTTTCAACCTCNTTGGCAAATTTTAGGTTATTTTCAGTATANTCATGACCACAGTAAATTAATGTTTTAGGATCAAGGTTCTTAATTTTTTNCAAAGATNAATACATATCTTCCATAGAGCCCTCAAAAACTCTTCCACAGCCAAGAGAAAAGATAGTATCACCTGCAAATAAAATTTTTTCTTTCTCAAGATAGTAAACAACATGACCTATAGTATGGCCAGGGGTATGAATTACTTTTGCTTTTAAACCAGCCAAATTTATTAAGTCTCCATCTTTTACTTCNATATCTATATTAGGAATTTTATTCNTTTCTTGTTTGGGTGCTANTAACTCNGCATTCCATTTTTCTTTTAGCTTTGAGTTACCATCTGTATGATCATAATGGTGATGAGTNTTAATTATTTGGTTAAGATCCCATTGGTTTTTCTTCAAANTTTTATTGACTGAGTCAGATTCACCTGGATCAATNACAGCAGTTAAATTGTCTGAATTGTTTCTNAAAATCCAAATATAATTATCAGTTAAGGATTTAATTGTAGTAATTTCAAATTCTTTATTCATAATAAGTATATATAATATTAATTCGTTGCCATAAAGCTTTAGATTAAATTGTTTAAGAGCAATATATGAATTTTAATCTTGATGATTTGATTAAATTTTATAATTCTGAATTAGGATTGAATTGTGTAAATATTATTCAAGAAAAATTAGATTTTCTACTTAAAGGNAATGAAGACCAAGAAATTTTAGGTTTAGGTTATATTCTTCCCTATTTAATTAATAATAGAATAAAATCTAGATTNTCTTTCTTATCGGTGCCATCAGCTAATAATAAAATTAAATTTATTAAAAATAGTTATAATTCATCTATTGAAATAGATGAGAAGGCTTTCCCTTTTAANGACCTCCAATTTGATAAAATTTTTGTTTCTCATTGGTTAGAGGTTTCTGACAGGCTTGACTTAGTTATGTCAGAGATTTGGAGAGTTTTAAAAGGGCAAGGAAAAATTATTTTAATCATACCAAATGCTTTTAGTTTTTGGGCNTTAAGAGAAAATACTCCATTTGGAAAATGTAGATCTTTTTCACAAACGCAGATGANAAAACTTCTTCATTTGCACGGTTTTGAAGAGATAAAGTTNAATTTTTGTTTATATTTTCCACCTATTCATCAAAAATTTTTATTAACTAATTATAAGACTTTGGAGTATATAGGAGGTACGATATTTAAAAATTTTGGAGGTGTAATGATTGTCGAGGCTACAAAATTCAACTATGCGATTCCAAAAAACAAGTTAAAAACNTATCGATATAAACTACCTAAAGTATCAATTCAGCAACAAATATAAATATTAAATAAAAAATAACTTTAAAAATATATTCCTATGAGTGAACAGTTAATACTTAAAAAATTGAGAGAAGAAATAGATAAAATTGATTCAAAAATACTAGAGCTTATTGNTAATAGATCAGANTTGGCTAAAAAAATAGTTAATGCTAAAAATGGGCAGGATATTTTTAAACCNGAGAGAGAAGAAGCATTAATAAATAGACTTATTTCAATCTCGGGTGATTCTAATCCACAGTTTGTTGAAAATATTTGGAGAACATTGATTTCTGAAAATCTATTTTTGCAAGGTGGATTAAAAATTTCGGTTGGATCCTCTAAAGATGCATATGAAACAGCAAAATGGCATTTTGGAAGAGCNGCTCAGATAGATCTTCTAAAGTCTAATGAAGAGGCTTTTAACAAGTTAGTTTCAGATAATTATGANGCTGCAGTAGTGCCTCTAGACAAAAATTTAAAAGAAACTTACATAATTGATNATAGNNTAATTAGAAAAAATGCATCTTCTCCTGTTGCAACACGAAATAATCTTTTAAAAATTGCAATATACAAAAAAGATGTTTAGANGGANGGATTAGTTGACTAATATTNTACCAAAAAAATCATTAAGGGATTTAAAGCCCTACAGGCCAGCTGTTGCAGAAAATAAAAATGAAGACGTTATAAGACTTTCAGTAAATGAGGGTGCATTGGGTCCTAGCCCAAAAGNACAAAAAGCTATCCAAGAGTGGTCAAAACAAAAACACTTATTTCACAGATATCCAGATCAAATAGATCACAATTTAATTTATGAAATTTCTAGGTTGTATGCTTTATCAGAAGATAACATAGTATTGGGTAATGGATCAGATGATTTAATACAGTTGATATGCAATACATTTTTAGATCCTGNAGATGAGGGTATTTATACTGAGTATGGGTTTTTAGTTTTTCCTCAGGCTATAAAAATTGCTGGTGGCATTCCGGTTAAAGCAAAAGATGCAAATTTTACAGTCAGTTTAGAAAATATCCAGAAGAGTATAACCAATAGAACAAAAATTATTTTTTTAGCAAATCCGAATAATCCAACTGGAACTATGGTGGGTTCATTAAATATAGAAAGTTTTATAAAAAGCGTTAGATCTGATATTTTGATTATTCTAGACTCAGCTTATGCAGAATACGTTGATAGCGATAATTATTCTGATGGTGCAAAGTTTGTAGAGGTATTTAGAAATGTAATAATGTTAAGAACTTTTTCAAAATTACATGCATTGGCATCTCTAAGATTAGGATGGGCCTATTGCCCAATAGAGATAGCAAATATATTAAAATCTGTCAGAGCACCATTCTCAGTTAATTCATTAGCTAGCTATGCAGGAATTGCAGCTTTAAAAGATACAGAATTTCAAAAGCTTTCTGTATCTCATAATGCAAAATATAGAGCATGGATTTTTAGTAAGCTTAAACAATACCAAATTGATTTTATACCTAGTGAAGCTAACTTTTTTTTATTGAACTTTAAATCTGAAGAGCAAGCCTCTGGTGCATTAAAATACTTAGAAAAAAATAAAATTTATGTTAGAGGAATGCAGCCATATAATTTAAAAACTTATTTAAGAGTTTCTATTGGAACTGAAATTGAAATGCAAAAATTTTTAGACTGTCTTTTAAGTTTTTTAGGAAATAAAAGTTGAGTGATAAAAAAAGTTATAAGACTGTCGCCATAATTGGAGGTGGTCTAATCGGAACATCATTAAGTCTATCAATTAAAAAAAATAATTTATGTGATGTAATAAAAGTTTATGACTCCAATATTCAAGTTAGAAAAAAATTAAAAGAGAGACTCTCGCCTAACGAAATTTATGAAAGTTTAGAAGAAACTGTTTTTGATGCAGATTTAGTGGTTCTCTGTATCCCAGTTGGATCAATGAAAGAGGTTGCTAAAAGTATATCTAAATTATTAAAAGATGGTTGCATATTAACCGATACAGGATCAACAAAAAATTCAGTAATAAAAGATGTCAAACCCTACATTAGTCAAAATATATGGTTTATACCTTCTCATCCATTGGCGGGTACAGAAAACTCAGGTCCAGAAGCAGGTTTCCCTGAGCTTTTTAAGGGTAAGTACTGGGTGATTGTTCCTTATTACTCTATTCCAAACGAGGTAATGGATAATTTTAGTAAATTTTTATCTGGTTCTGGTGCAATAACAGAAATAATGAAACCGGAGTATCACGATAAAATATTAGCTATTACATCTCATTTGCCTCACTTAATTGCGTATACAATAGTTGGAACAGCTACTGATCTTGAAGATCAAACTAAATATGATGTAGTTCGTTTTTCGGCAACTGGGTTTAGGGATTTTACTCGTATAGCATCTTCTGATCCAATTATGTGGCGAGATGTCTTTCTTAATAATAAGGGTGCTGTGTTGGAAATGCTTCAAAGATTTACTGAAGATCTTACCTATTTACAAAGAGCTATAAGGTGGGCAGAGGGTGATAAATTAGAAGATTTATTTACTAAAACTCGTGAGATTAGGAGAAGCATTATTAAAGAAGGTCAAGATAAGTAATTTATTTATTTTCTGCGATTATTTCTTCTATAGATCTAAAGATAAGTTTTAAATCACTATCCCTAGAAAATTGATGATTTGCATCTTTTACAAAANAAAGTTTGACATTATTNCTATNTATATTTTTTATTATTTGNAAGCTNGTTTCAACAGGTACATCTTCATCCTTGCCCCCGTGAAATAGATGGACAGGACAAGATATAGGGATTTTGGATTTCAGAAGTAAATTTTCTTTTCCAGAATCAATTAATTTTTTAGAAATAATATATGGTGTATCGCTGTAATCACTTGGNATTTCAACATATCCNTTTGAAAGNAAGGTATTTTGTTTNTTTTGTGAAAGTTTATTAAACATACTTTCAGTNAAGTCTGGAGCTGGTGCAATGCCAATTAATCCTAAAATCTTCTTAGGGTGTTTGATAGCATTTAAAAGCATGGACCAACCACCCATTGATGATCCTATTAATATAACTGGTTCCTTGGCTAAAGAATTNATAATTAGACTAGCATCTTCTGACCAGTCAGTTATGCCAAAATCACGAAATTTACCATCAGATTCACCATGACCCCTACAATCAAANCGTATATATCCATTTCCTAANNTTTTTAAAAANTTNTCAATAGCAATAGCTTTTGTTCCATTCATATCAGACATTAACCCATGAAGAAAAATAATATATGGTGACTTGCCCGATTTAATGGAATATGTAATATAANNNCCAGAACTATGGTATACTTTNCTTTTGGTCATTATTTTTANTTATTNAATATTATCATAAATATNCTACTATAATTATTCATGAAAATTAACCAACAAAAATGTGTAATACAAGTTTTGCCAGCTTTGAATAGTGGTGGCGTTGAAAGAGGCACACTTGAGATGGCAGATTANNTAGTNAAAAANAATTGGAAGTCTGTAGTTATTTCTTCAGGTGGGAAATTAGAAAACCGTTTAACAAGAAATGGATCAACACATATAACTCTTCCTGTTCATACCAAAAATCCTTTTCGTTGGTNAAAACTAAAATCGGATATTGAAAAAGTCTTTTTAAAACAGAAACCAAATATTATTCATGTTAGATCNAGGGTTCCAGCTTGGACAGCTGGTAANGTTGCTATNAAAATGANAATACCCTTAGTTTCAACTATTCATGGAAGTTATGAAGCAAATTCATTTATTAAAAAATTTTATAATAGNGCATCNGTNAAAGCNGATAAAATAATNGCAATTTCAAATTATGTGAGAGATAATATTTTAAAAAATAACCCTGAAAAAAAATCTTTAGTTGAAGTAATTCATAGGGGTGCAGATATTGAAATGTTTAATCCNGAGAATATTCCTAAAAGTAGAATAATTCAAATGTCAGAAATGTTTCAGNTGCCNGANGATNCAAAAATTTTAATGATGCCNGCACGCCCCTCAACNTGGAAAGGGCATGAAATTTTAATTAAAGCATTTAGTAAGATNAATAATGANAAACTTATTTGTATAATGCCTGGATCAGATGATAATGGTCATTATGTAGCAAATCTAATAAATGTTGCAAAAAAATATAATGTTTTAGGAAAAATTCTTTTCCTNCCNTTTCTTGATGATCTTCCAGCTGCNTNTATGTTAGCAGATGTTGTTGTGGTNCCAAGTCTGAAGCCNGAGCCTTTTGGNAGAGTTTTAATAGAGGCACAAGCNATGGGTAGGCCTGTGGTTGCTTTTAACCATGGTGGNGCAATTGANAGCATTATAAATAACAGNACAGGTATATTAGTTGAACCAAAAAATGAAAAAGAGCTTGGATTTGCAATAGAAAAGCTTATAAACATTTCTACAACACAAAGAAATAAAATGGCNAANATATCNNGNAANCATATTGTNAAAAATTTCTCATTNGATAANATGACANATAAAACANTAAATCTATANATGNAANTATTAGGNACTNANTAATTAATATATGACAAAAAATANACAAACNAANGCTCTTANTTAAGGAAATAATTTAATTTGCCAATAATTACATTACCAGANGGATCCTTAAAAACTTATAATTCTNCTGTNACACCCTTAAAAATTGCTGAGGATATTTCAAATTCTCTAAAAAAATCTTCTGTTATAGCAAAAGTNAATGGAGAGTATTGGGATTTAAGCAGAGAAATATNGGAAGATTCTAAAGTTGCAATAATAAAAAAAGGAGATCCAGAAACAATTGATATAATTAGGCATGATTGTGCTCATATTTTAGCAGAGGCAGTTTTAGAAATATTTCCTGAAACACAAGTAACTATCGGTCCAGTTATTGAGAACGGGTTTTATTACGATTTTTATAGANAAACNCCTTTCACTACTGAAGANTTANCTATAATNGAGAAGAGGATGCATGAGATTGTAAATAGAAATGAATCTATTNNCAGGGAGGTATTATCCCGNGATGATGCATTAAAATTTTATAAAGANAAAAATGANCCATTNAAAGTGGAATTAATNAGNGATATTCCAANTGATCAACAACTAACTTTCTATAANCAAGGNCTTTTCACTGATTTATGTCGTGGCCCGCATTTAAGATCTACTCAGGATACTGGGCATGCTTTTAAACTAATGAGTGTTGCTGGAGCATACTGGAGAGGTGATTCAAATAAACCAATGCTTCAAAGAATTTATGGCACTGCATGGATAAATGAAAGAGACTTAACAAAATATCTTACAATGCTTGAGGAAGCAGAAAAAAGAGACCATAGAAAATTAGGAAAAGCCCAACAATTATTTCACATTCAAGAAGAAGCAACAGGATCAATTTTCTGGCATCCTTCTGGATGGACAATTTACCAAGAAATTGAAGCTTATATTCGTAGAAGATTAAAAAAGGCAGATTATCAGGAAGTAAAAACACCTCAACTTATTGACAGAAAGCTATGGGAAAGTTCAGGTCATTGGGAAAAATTTCGCGAGGTTATGTTTACGTCTGAAACTGATGAGAAACAGACTTTAGCATTAAAGCCAATGAATTGTCCTGGTCATATTCAAATTTTTAAGCAAGGGTTAAAATCTTTTAGAGATTTACCACTAAGATTATCAGAATTTGGCGCTTGCCACAGGAATGAGCCTAGCGGTGCACTTCATGGCATCATGAGGGTTAGAGCTTTTACGCAAGATGATGCTCACATTTTTTGTACTGAAGAACAGATCAATAATGAGTCTGTATCTTTTTGTGAATTGCTTACTAGCATTTACAATGACTTTGGATTTGAAAATATAACAATTAAGTTTTCTGATAGGCCTGAAATTAGGGCTGGTGATGATAAAACATGGGATAAGGCTGAAAAAGCATTAATGGATGCAAGTAATGTTGCTGGCTTAGATGTCGTAATGAACCCAGGGGAGGGTGCTTTTTATGGACCTAAATTAGAGTTTGTGTTAAAAGACGCTATCGGAAGAGATTGGCAATGTGGAACTTTGCAAGTTGATTTTGTACTTCCTGAAAGGTTGAAAGCTGAATATATATCAACTGACGGGTCAAAGCGAAGACCAGTTATGCTTCACAGAGCAATCTTAGGTTCAATGGAAAGATGGTTTGGTATTCTTATAGAACAATATGCTGGAAAGTGGCCCCTATGGCTTGCACCCAATCAAATCGTAATTTGTACAATCACACAAGATGCTGATAAATATTCAGATGAAATTGAAATAAAAGCAGAGAAACTAGGCTTAAGAGTATCAGTTGATAAAAGGAATGAAAAAATAGGATATAAAATTCGTGAACATTCTGAAAACAAAGTGCCAATACTTTTTATAATTGGAAATAAGGAAATTGACAAAAAAGAAGTTTCTATAAGAAGATTAGGATCCAAAGATCAGAAAAATATAGATTTAGAAGAAGCATTAACAATAATTGAGCTTGAGGCATTGCCTCCAGATCTTGCTAGAATGAAGAAAACTTAACTACTAATGGAGAAATAAAAATAGCTTTTAATAATCAAGGTGCTACACCATCAAAAGACGGGCCAAGAATAAATGATGAAATTCTTGTTGAACAAATTCGATGTATTGGGAAAGATGGAGAACAACTGGGTATTATGGGAACCAGTAAAGCCATCGAGCTAGCTATTGGAGAGGGGCTTGATCTTGTCGAAATTTCACCAAACACCGATCCTCCAGTATGTAAGATTCTCGATTATGGAAAATACAAGTATGAATCACAAAAAAGAAAAAATGAAGCTAAAAAGAAGCAGAAAACCATTGATGTTAAAGAGATTAAGTTAAGGCCAAATATAGATGAGCATGACTATCAAGTTAAACTTAAAAAAATCTATGAATTTCTGGGATCAGGCGATAAAGTTAAAGTAACCATGCGGTATAGAGGTAGAGAGATGGCACATCAGCAAATTGGAATAGACGTATTAGGAAGAGTTAAAACTGACACTCAAGAGCAATCTAAAATAGAATTAGAACCAAAATTAGAAGGCAGACAGATGATCATGGTTTTAGCTCCTGGAAAATAAGTAATTGCCTATTGATTGTTTTTAAGATCTATACTATAAGACAATAAAATTATTGGCTGTACAAGGGCTGCCAATAATTTAATTAATAATAACCACTTCAAGAGAGACGTGCGAAATGCCCAAAATGAAAACAAAAAGCGGAGCCAAAAAAAGGTTTCGACTTACATCTTCTGGAAAAGTAAAAGCACCAGCTGCTTTTTTATCACATAATTTAAGAAGAAGGTCACAGAAAATGAAAAGACAATCTCGTGGCACTATGATTCTTAATGAATGTGATGCTCGCATCGTTAGACGTTTTTTACCTTACGCATAATTAGGAGTTTTTATGGCAAAAGTTAAAAGAGGCGTTATTACACATGCACGCCACAAAAAAGTTATTGATGCCGCAAAAGGGTATTACGGCAGAAGAAAAAATGTTTTTAGAGTTGCTAAACAGGCTGTAGACAAAGCTAGGCAGTATGCCTATAGGGATAGGAGAGTTCGAAAAAGAGATTTTAGAGCTTTATGGATCCAAAGAATTAATGCAGCTGTAAGGGCACATGGTTTGACATACAGCCAGTTTATATTTGCAATGTCTAAAACAGATTTAGAGCTAGATAGAAAGATGTTATCTGAAATAGCTATTTCAGATCCTGATACTTTTAAAAATATTGTGGATACTGCAAAATCACAACTCTAGGTATCAATTTTTATGCAAGATCACTTACAGCTTAAAAATGAAATACTTCAAAAAATAAATAGTTCATCTGATCTAAATGATTTAGACGATGTACGTATTCAGTTTCTTGGTAAAAAAGGTAGTCTAACTTTATTAATGAAGCAGTTGGGTTCCTATGAACCTGAAAAAAGAAAAGAAATTGGACAAAAGCTTAATGAAATCCAGAAAGATGTTCTAGAGGCTATAGAAAATAAAAAACTAGTATTGAGAAAAAACCATCTCAACAAAAAACTAGAAAATGAGAGTATTGATATTTCTTTACCAACTAGACCAGAAAATCAAGGTAGAATTCATCCGTTAACTAAAACAATGGACGAAGTTGTTTCAATTTTTGCTCAAATGGGATTTTCTGTTGCGGATGGACCAGATATAGAGAGTGATTATTATAACTTTACTGCATTAAATATTCCACAAGAGCACCCAGCTAGGCAGGAGCATGACACTTTTTATTTCAATGCTGACGCAAATGGAGACCGTAAAGTTCTCAGGACACACACCAGTCCAGTTCAGATAAGAACAATGGAAAAGTTAAAACCTCCATTAAGAGTTATCGTACCAGGCAGAACATATAGAAGTGACCATGATGCAACTCATAGTCCTATGTTTCATCAATGTGAAGGGTTAGTTATTGGTGATAATTTAAATATGAGTCATCTAAAAGGATGTTTAATTGAATTTTGTAGAGTGTTCTTTGGAGTTGAAGATTTACCAGTAAGATTTAGACCAAGTTACTTTCCTTTCACAGAACCATCTGCGGAAGTTGATATAGGATGTTCAAAAAAAGATGGTGAACTCAAAATTGGTCCAGGTGATGAATGGTTAGAGATTCTAGGTAGTGGAATGGTTAATCCAAGAGTTCTTCAAAATTGTGGAATTGACCCAAATGAGCATCAGGGATTTGCTTTTGGAATGGGTCTTGAAAGAATAGCAATGTTAAAATATGGTATTCCTGATTTAAGGCCATTCTTTGAATCTGATTTGAGATGGATGAAGCACTATGGTTTTTTCTCTTATGAACAAACATCTATTCATCAAGGTTAAAACTTATGAAATTTACTTTAAATTGGCTTCTAGAACATTTAGACACTGATAAAAGCTTAAATGAAATAACAGATAAGCTATCCATGTTAGGTTTGGAAGTAGAAGAGGTAACAGATAAATCTCAAAAACTTAAAGATTTTGTAATTGCAAAAGTAGTAGATGAGAAGTCTCACCCTAATGCAGATAGGCTTAAAATTTTATCTGTAGATGATAATTCAGGAGATATTCATCAAGTAATTTGTGGTGCACCAAATGCTAAAAAAAATCTAATTGGAGTATTCGCAAAACCTGGAGTTTATATACCTGGTATTGATCTTAAGCTTGAAGTAGGTGAAATTAGAGGAGAAAAATCTTATGGAATGATGTGTTCAGAACGTGAATTAGAAATTTCTGATGAACATGATGGTATAATAGAAATAGACGAGAATGTTAAGATTGGTTCAAGTTTTTTAGAATGGTCAGGTCTCGGTGATCCAATTATCACAATTGGGATAACACCCAACAGAGCTGACTGTCTTGGTGTTAGAGGTATTGCAAGAGATCTAGCCGCATCAGGCTTTGGAAAACTAAAACCATTAAAAATTAAAGAAATAGAAGGCACTTTTGAAAGCCCAAAACAATTTTCAATTTCTGAGGAATTGAATTCAAAAAAACTTGTTCCCTCATTAACAAGTAGATACTTTAGAGGATTAAATAATAATCAAAGTCCTAAATGGATGCAACAAAGACTTATTGCAATTGGCCAAAGGCCAATTTCTGCTCTTGTAGATATTACTAATTATGTAATGTTTGACCTAAATAGACCCTTACATGCATATGATGGTCAAAATATTTCAGGAGACAAATTAGACATTAGGTATGCAAAACAAAATGAAGAAATTACAACACTCAATGATAAGCAATATTTGCTATCAGGCGATGATATTATTATATCGGACGCAATTGGTGCAGATGATTTAGCTGGCATAATGGGGGGCGCTAGAACCGGTGTTTCTGAAAGAACTAAAGAAATGTTTTTAGAAATAGCGATATTTGATCCTATCAGTATATCAAAAACTGGCAGAAAAATAAATCTCAATTCAGATGCAAGATACAGATTTGAAAGGGGTTTAGATCAAGAATGCCCTAGATGGGTTCATAATCATGTAACCAATTTAGTTTTAGACATTTGCGGTGGTGAAGTCAGTTATCCACAACATATTGGTAGTGGTACTAATTGGAATAGAGAAATTAAGTTTAACGTAGAAAGTGTTTTGAAACTTACTGGCGTTGAGGTTGAAGAAAATAAAATAATACAAATATTCAATGATTTGGGTTTTGAAGTTCGAAAAAAAGAAAGTACTTGGACTGTAAGCCCACCTCCTTGGAGGAATGATATTGATGGACCTGCTGATTTAGTGGAGGAAATAATCAGGATTTATGGTTACGAAAATATTCCTGAAGCTAAGCTTTTTGATAAAAATGTAATACCCAAACCTGCAATAAATAGAGAAAACAAAAGGCTAAATTCAGTTAAGTCAATGTTAGCTAGTAGGGGTTTGTATGAAAGTATCTCATACTCTTTTTTATCTAGTAAAGACGCAAAAAAATTTATTGAAGGTGATTTATCTAATTTAATAATCTCTAATCCTATTAGTAGTGATTTAGATTGTATGAGGCCCTCGCTTTTACCAAATTTAATTTCTAGTAGTTCCAGAAATTTCAAAAAAGGCTTTGAAAGTGCTTCTATTTTTGAAGTTGGACCCACATTCAAAGGTCAACTTCCCGAAGACCAAGTTATTAAAATAAGTGGTATAAGATACGGAAAAACAGGAAACAAAGATTGGACAAATAGTTCAAGAGAATTTGATTGGTTAGATGTTAAGGCTGACGTTGAGGCTGTCATTAAATTATGTGGAATGAATCCTTCAAAAATCCAGCTAAAGAGATCCATATCTGATTACTATCATCCAGGACGAAGTGGAATATTTTCTTTAGGTAAAAATGAAGTTGCACGGTTTGGAGAAATTCATCCTTTAATACTTGAACATTTTAATCTTAAAACAAATGTAGTTGGTTTTGAAATTAATATTGAAAATATTCCCCTTCCTAAAAAAGTCAGCTCTATAAAAAAACTTTTAATATTAGAAAGTCTTCAAGATGTGAAAAGAGAGTTCTCATTTATTATCGATAAAACTATTTCATCCGGTGAAATTACGAGATGCATTTCATCTGTTGATAAGGAAAAAATTAAAGAGGTAAGAGTTTTTGATGTATATGAAGGTGAAAAAATTGATGAAGATAAAAAATCTTTTGGTGTAACGTTGGTGCTTCAGCCAAGAGAGAAATCCTTTTCAGATGATCAGTTAGAAGAACTATCAAAGACTATTATTAATACTGTATCTAGTAAATTAGGTGGATTTCTTAGAGACTAAATCCTATTTATTGCACTTATTACAGCCTTTATTGGGGCGAGAGTAATTGATGTGTCTATTCCAACACCATAAACACTTTTGCCTTTTTCATCAGGAACTTTAATTTCTACGTACGCAGCAGCTTCAGCAGTTGACCCTGAACTCCTCGTGTTTTGGCCAAAATCACTCAACCTGAATGATAAGTCAAACCTCTCTCTCATAGCAGTTACAAATGCACTAATTGGACCATTGCCAGATGCTGAAATTTCAATATTCTCATTTAAAAAGTTAACAGTGGCATTAATCTGCTCTTTATTACTATTCCTAGAGAATTTTTTGCTGTCAAAATTAATTAATTTAAATTTCCCACCTTCTAAATATTCACTACTAAAAATATCCCAGATCATTTTTGAGGATATTTCTTTACCAGTTTTATCAGCCATTTTTTGAACTGACTGACTGAACTCAATTTGTGCTCCTCTAGGAAGAAAAATATTGTGATCTTGCTCAAGAAGCCATGCAGAGCCTGCTTTCCCAGATTGTGAATTTACTCTAATTATAGCTTCATAGGTTTTGCCAATATCACTCGGATCAATTGGTAGATATGGGACTTCCCACTTCTCTTGGTTGGATTTAGTAATTGCTTCCATACCTTTTCTAATTGCATCTTGATGGCTTCCAGAAAATGCAGTATGCACCAAGGATCCAGCATATGGATGTCTTTGATGAATTGGTAACTGAGTACAAAATTCAGCTGTTTCTATTAATTGATTAACATCTTTAAAATCTAATTTTGGATCCACACCTTGAGTAAACATATTCAAACCTAATGTTACAATGTCAACATTACCTGTTCTCTCACCATTCCCAAACAAAGTTCCTTCAACTCTGTCTGCACCAGCCATAAGTGCTAATTCGGTCGCTGCTACACCTGTCCCTCTATCATTATGAGGATGCAAAGATACAATTACTCTTTCTCTATTGCTAAAATTATTAATCATCCATTCTATTTGGTCAGCATAAATATTTGGTGTTGACATCTCAACAGTTGCAGGAAGATTTATTATAACAGGGTTATCAGCGTCTGCTTCCCAACAATCTAAAACTTCTTCGCAAACTTCGAGTGCATAATCAAGTTCTGTTCCAGTAAAACTTTCAGGCGAGTACTGAAGTTTTAAACTTTTATTATTTGTAGAATTAATTTTATTGTAAATGTATTTTGCACCATCAAGTGCTATTTCTTTAACACCTTGCATATCCTGTTTAAAAACAACCTTTCTTTGTAAGGTTGAAACTGAATTATAAAGATGGATTATCGCAGAATTACAATCAATCAAAGATTCAAACGTTTTATCAATAAGATGTTCCCTGGCTTGAGTAAGAACCTGAATAGTTACATCATTAGGAATAATTTTATTTTCAATTAAGTATCTACAAAAATTATAATCTGTATCAGAAGCAGATGGAAAACCAATTTCAATTTCTTTAAATCCCATTGAAACTAGAGTTTTAAAAAGCCTTAACTTTTTTGGAGTATCCATAGGTTCAATTAAAGATTGATTGCCATCTCTTAAATCTACGCTGCACCAAACTGGTGCTTTAGAAATAATATTATTTGGCCATTTTCTATCATTTAAATTAATTCTCTTAAATGATGTGTACTTTGATTTTGGATTAAATTCTGACATGATGTTATTCTATATTATTATTTCGATTTTTGCTATTCAAGAAAAGATTGATAACTATTTATTAAAATACTATTTACATATAAAGCTAAAAATAAATTAAATAAATGATAGATAACACCAAGATAAGAAATTTCTCCATTATTGCTCACATAGATCACGGAAAATCAACACTAGCAGACCGAATTATTCAATTCTGCGGAGGGTTATCAGACCGTGAAATGAAAGAACAAGTGTTAGATAATATGGATCTTGAAAGAGAAAGAGGCATTACAATTAAAGCTCAAACAGTGAGGCTTAATTATAAATCTGAAGATGGTCAAAATTATATATTAAATTTAATGGATACTCCTGGTCATGTTGACTTTGCATATGAAGTTTCGAGGTCTTTAGCAGCTTGTGAGGGTTCAGTTTTAGTAGTGGACAGTACCCAAGGAGTTGAAGCACAAACTCTTGCAAATGTTTATCAGGCTTTGGATGTTGATAATGAAATTGTCGTAGCCTTGAATAAAATTGACTTACCTTCTTCAGAGCCTGAGAGAGTTGCAACTCAAATTGAGGACGTTATTGGACTTGATGCTTCAGAAGCACCTCAGGTATCAGCCAAAACTGGTGTTGGAATAGAACAACTACTTGAGAAAATTGTTAAAGATATTCCTTCACCTCTTGGATTAATAGATGGCAATTTAAAAGCGCTTTTGGTCGACAGTTGGTATGATTCTTATTTGGGAGTTATGATACTTGTAAGAATTAGAGAAGGAAAAATAACAAAAGGTCAAAAGATCAGACTAATGTCCTCTGGAATTTCATATCAAGTTGAGCGAGTAGGTGTTTTCACACCTGCGATTGAAAACGTAGATTTTTTAGGACCTGGTGAGATAGGTTTTATAACTGCAAGTATAAAAACTGCTTCCGACTGTAAAGTAGGGGATACAATAACAGATGATAGAAAACCATGTTTGGAAGCTCTTTCTGGATTTAAACCATCAGTGCCTGTAGTTTTTTGTGGTTTATTTCCAGTAGATACAGCTGAATTTAATCAATTAAGAGAAAGTTTAGTAAAACTGAGCTTAAATGACAGTTCCTTCTCATTTGAAGCGGAGACTTCAGCAGCTTTAGGGTTTGGTTATAGGTGCGGTTTCCTTGGTCTTTTGCATATGGAAGTTATTAGAGAGAGGCTTAGTAGAGAATTTAATATAGAATTGATAGCAACTGCTCCGTCAGTTGTTTACAAAATAAATCTTCAAAAAGGTGAACAAAAAGAACTCCACAATCCAGCGGATCTGCCTGACCCAACATTTATTGAATCAATTGAGGAGCCATGGATTAAAGCGACAATTTTAACACCTGATGAATATACTGGATCAGTACTTACATTATGTACTGAAAGGCGAGGTGTTCAAGTTGAACTTAAATATACAGGTAGTCGAACAATGATAGTGTATATGCTTCCACTAAATGAAGTTGTATTTGATTTTTACGATAGGCTTAAAAGCATAACTAAAGGTTTTGCAAGTTTTGACTATGCAATCGATAATTATAAAATAGGTGAGTTAGTAAAAGTGTCTATATTAGTAAATAATGAGCCTGTTGATGCATTAGCAATGATTATTAATAGAGAGCAAGCAGAGACGCGTGGTCGAGCTATTTGTCTCAGGTTAAAAAATTTAATACCTAGGCAGTTATTTAAAGTCGCATTACAAGCTGCAATCGGCGGAAAAGTTATTGCAAGGGAAACAATTAGCCCTATGAGAAAAGATGTTACCGCAAAGTGTTATGGAGGTGATGTTTCAAGAAAGAGGAAGCTTTTAGAAAAACAAAAGGCAGGTAAGAAAAAAATGAGACAATTTGGAAATGTAGATATTCCACAAACGGCTTTTTTTGAAGCATTAAAAATTTCAGATTAGTTTATTTGAAATAAGCACTCGTTTTTTGATTTCTGTATCTTCTTTGCAACCAAATAAAAGACAAGCTCAGCAGAATAAAGATAGGTGTTGCTGGCAAGATTAAAATACTTGAAATTAAAGGATGCCATAACATTGGGCTGCAACCTAAATTCAGAAATAAACTACAAGGATCTATATATCTTGAAACAATAACTTCAAATATTTGGAGGCTATTGGGAGATAGCTCATACCAAAAACGTCCAATACTAGTGAATTTAGGATCCAATCCGTTTAATAATAAATGAACATCATAACTACAGGAAAAAATAGCAAGTAAAGAAAAAATAGCTAAAAAAATATAAACTATAATTTGAATCATATGAAACACCACGATATTATAATTTACTTTAAATAAATATTAACAATTTTAAAATAATTTAAAAATTTAATTTAAACTTTAGTGAGTTTTGTTTAACTATATACTCTATAGATTGGAGGAATGGCCGAGCGGTTTAAGGCGCGCGCCTGGAAAGCGTGTTGGGGTTAACGCCCCTCGGGGGTTCGAATCCCCCTTCCTCCGCCATGAATGCTATATCAGTATATGTCAATATATGTCATAACATATTGATTATATTGAAAAATATTGACGAGATGGCTTTCAAAATACTTCACTGCATATCAACAAATAGCAACTCATTTTGTGGACTGATGATTTTCTTTATTCAAAAGTATTGAGAAATAAACAAATTTTAGATTAAGTAATATGGAGGGTTTATTTACAAAACATCAAATGAAGTCTAAAGATTTCGTCA